>JAQTXE010000062.1 GCA_028688935.1 Syntrophales bacterium | reverse complement strand
GGCTTCGGCCATCTTGCACGAGCCCCCCATCCTCTTTCTGGACGAACCCACCAGCGGAGTGGACCCCATCTCCCGGCGCAACTTCTGGGACTTGATCTACGGCCTGGCGGAAAAGGGCGTCACCGTGCTGGTCACCACCCATTACATGGACGAAGCCGAGTTTTGCGACCGGCTGGTGCTCATCTACCAAGGCCGGATCATCGCCCAGGGCACCCCCCGGGAATTGAAAGCCGGGGTGCCGGAAGAGATCATCGCCGTCTTCCCGGAGCGCCTGGGCGAGGCCCTGGAAGCGATCCGCCAATTGCCCCAGGTAACGGAGGCCGCAGTCTTCGGCGACGGCCTGCACGTGGCCACCACCCAGGCGGAAGCGGCAGAAGCGGCCATGAAAGAGACCCTGGCCGCCCAGGGCATCGCCATCCGCCGCCTGGGCCGGGTGGAGCCAAGCCTGGAGGACGCTTTTATTTCGTTGATTGAGAGGGCGGGGAATACAGAGTGAGCAGTAAGCTGTGAGCAGTAAAAAGACTGGCGCGATTCATCTCGTATCTTTTCCTGCTTACTGCTCACTGCTCACCGCTCACTATCCTCAATGGATTGACAACCATGGACTTAGTGCGCACCTGGGCGGTATTTCGCAAAGAGCTGATCCACATCCGCCGGGATCTGCCCAGTCTCATCCAGGTGATCCTCCTGCCGGTGATGCTGCTCTTGTTGAACGGCTACGCCCTGACCTTCGACCTTAAAGACGTGCCCCTGGCCGTCTATGATCAGGAGCAGAGCCAGGTCAGCCGGAATTTTCTGCAGGGCTTCCGGGGGACCCGCTATTTCCAAATCCACAGTACCATCAACAGTTATCAAGAAATTGCCGGCCTGATCAATTCCCGCCAGGTGAAGCTGGCCCTGGTGCTCCCCTTTGACTTCTCCCGGTACTTAAAGTCCGGGCAGAGCGTCAAGGTCCAGGCCATCATCGACGGCACCGACGCCAATACCGCCAACCTGATCATCGGCTATCTCCAGGGCATCGTCTCCGCCTACAGCCAGAAGGTGATCGTGGAGCGGCTGCAGTTCCAGGGCCTCACCCGCCTGGACCTTCCCATTCAGAACGACCCCCGGGTCTGGTTCAACAAGGACCTGGAGAGCCGCAACTTCATCGTTCCCGGCCTTATCGCCATTATCATGACCATGGTGGGCGCCCTCCTCACCGCCTTGTGCATCATCCGGGAAAAGGAGCGGGGCAGCTTTGAGGGCCTGATGGGCACCCCCTTGAAGAAGTGGGAACTTATTGTGGGCAAGCTGGGCCCTTATTTCCTGGTGGGCATGCTGGATATGTTCATTGCCATGGCCATGGGGGAGTTCCTCTTCCAGGTCCCTTTTAGGGGCAGCGTCCTGCTGTTTATCATCCTGGCCGCGCTCTTTATGCTGGTAGTTTTGGGGCAAGGCTTCCTTATTTCGGTCATCGCCCGGAGCACCCTGGACGCCTACCAGATGGCCATGCTCACCACCTTTTTGCCGTCCTTTATCCTGTCCGGGGCCATGTTCGCCATTCACCAGATGCCCATCGCCTTGCAGGTGGCCTCTTATATGGTTCCGGCCACTTATCTGGTAACCATCAGCAAGGGCATCTACCTGAAAGGCATAGGCATAAATATTCTCTGGCCCGACGCCGTGATGCTCTGCGTGTTTGCCGCGGGCTTCCTGCTTATCGCAGGCCGCAAGATGGTGAAAAAGATTCAATAGTTATGAGGCTGAGACGCATTTATTATCTGTTGGTTAAGGAATTCATTCAGGCGGTGCGGGACCCCCGTTTGCGCATCTTTCTCTTCCTGCCCCCTATCATCCAATTGATGATGTACGGCTATGCCATCAATTTCGACATCATGCACATCCGCACCGCGGTCTATGACGAGGCCCGCACGTCCCAGACCCGGGCCCTGATCAACCGCTTTGCCTCCAACCCCTATTTCAGCCTGGACTACTACCTGGACCGCCCCGGCCAGGTTCGGGATCTGTTGGACCAAGGAAAGGTGACCTTTGTCCTGCATTTTGCCTGGGACTTTGCCAAGAAACTGAAGGCGGGCAAACCGGCAGCCGTGCAAGTGATCATTGATGGCACCGACTCCAACGCCGCCCTCATTGTCGGCCGCTATGCCAGCACCATTCTCAATGACTATTCCGTGGAACTGCTGACCCAACGCCTGGGCCGCCGGGGGCTGCCGCTAAGCCGGGGCGCGCCGGTGGTGGTGGAAGAACAGACCTGGTTCAACAAGAACCGCATCAGCCGCGTCTCCTTTGTCCCCGGGGTCATCGCCATGGTGGTCATGCTGGTGTCCATCATGCTCACCACCCTGTCCGTGGTCCGGGAAAAGGAGATCGGCACCATGGAACAGCTCCTGGTCACCCCGTTGCGGCCCCTGGAGTTTATCCTGGGGAAAACCATCCCCTTTGTCCTCATCTCCCTGGGGGACGTGGTCCTGGTCTCCTTATTGGCCATCTTCTGGTTCGGGGTGCCCCTGAGGGGGAGCCCGCCGGTGCTGCTCCTGGGCACCTTGCTCTTTCTCATCAGCACCGTGGGGGTGGGGCTCTTTATCTCCACCTTGTGCTCCACCCAGCAGCAGGCCATGATGGTGAGCACCTTCTTTTTCACCCCGGCGATTCTACTCTCGGGTCTGGTCTTTCCCATCCCCAACATGCCCGAGGCGGTGCAATATATCACCCTGATCAACCCCTTGCGTTATTTCATCATCGTCATCCAGGACGTCTTCCTGAAAGGCGTGGGCCTGGCGGTCCTCTGGCCGCAACTGCTAGCCATGGCCCTCCTGGGGATCGCGCTCCTGGCCCTGAGCGTTTGGCGGTTCAGGAGGCGGCTGGGGTAGTTGGCGGAAGAGGGGGGAGCCTGGAGATGCTTATGGCTCCGATCACAAAATAATGATATTTTGTTTTAGGAATTATGCCCCTGGATTTAAAAAGCGAAATCTACTATATATTGGATATGTTGCCCATGAGCCTGTCTTTGCCCGGTCGTCCCCAAAATATCTTGATGGCTCCGGCTGATCCTCCATGAATTCATTTCCACGGAAAAGATGACTGCCGTTATGTCCAGGCCCTTGCGTCTCTGTTCCTTAAAGCCTGGCTCTGCCCTATTGCTGACCGGGCTTTGCGTCTTCCTTCTTCTCCCCGCCTGTTCCAAGAAAAAGAAACCGCCGACCCCGGCGGTGCCGGTCTTGGCGGCCACGGCCACGGAGCGCACAGTGCCGGTGGAGCTGAAGGCCATCGGCAACGTGGAGGCCTATGCCACCGTGAACATTAAGGCCCGGGTGGGGGGGCAGATCACCCAGGTGAATTTCCGGGAAGGCCAGGACGTGGAAAAGGGGCAGCTTCTCTTTGTCATCGACCCCCGGCCCCAGGAAACCGCGTTGCGCCAGGCCGAGGCCAACCTGGCCAAAGACCGGGCTCTGGCCAATAAGGCGGCAAACGACGCCCGGCGCTATGCTGAGTTGATCAGACGGGATTTTGTCAGCCGGGAGCAATACGACCAGGCCACAGCCACTGCCGCCTCCCTGGCGGCCACGGTCAAGGCCGACGAGGTGGCGGTGCAGACCGCCCGGTTGATGCTGAGCTACTGTTATATCCACGCCCCCATCACCGGGCGCACCGGCAACCTCCTGGCCAATCTGGGCAACCAGATCAAGGCCGACGCCGACACCGCCATGGTGGTCATCAATCAGATCCAGCCCATCTACGTCTCCTTCGCGGTGCCGGAGCAAAACCTGCCGGAAATCCGCAAGTACATGGCCTTAGGCAAGGTGCCGGTGGAAGCCGTCATCGGCGCAGACGTGAAAAACCCGGAACAAGGCGTCCTAACCTTCGTGGATAATACCGTGGATAAGAGCACCGGCACCATCCTCTGCAAGGCCACCTATGCCAATGAGCACAAGCGTTTATGGCCGGGGCAATTTGTCAATGTGGTGGTGCGGCTCACCACCCAGCCCCATGCCATCCTGATTCCCTCCCAGGCGGTGCAGACCAGCCAGTCCGGCCAGTTCGTCTTCATCATCAAGGAAGACCTGACGGTGGAAACCCGTCCCGTGATAGTGGACCGCGGTCTCGACGGCGAAGTCATCATTAAAAAAGGGCTTAAACCCGGGGAACGGGTGGTGACGGACGGCCAACTCCGCCTGGTGCCGGGAGCCAAAGTGGAAATCAAGAGCGGGCTTTAGCCTGCCCACCGGTCCAATGCACTTCACCGAACTCTTCATCCGCCGGCCGGTCATGACCACCCTGGTGATGCTGGCCATTCTGATGTTCGGCGTCATGTCTTACCGCTATCTGCCGGTGAGCGATCTCCCCAACGTGGATTTCCCCACCATCCTGGTTTCCACCAACCTCCCCGGAGCGTCGCCGGAAACCATGGCTTCGGCAGTGGCCACCCCCCTGGAGCGCCAGTTTTCCACCATCGCCGGTTTGGACTCCATGAGTTCCACTAATGCCCTGGGGCTGAGCCAGATTATCCTGCAATTCAACCTGAGCCGAAGTTTGGACGCCGCGGCCCAGGACGTCCAGGCGGCCATCGCCAAGGCCGGGAACCAGTTGCCCCCGGATTTGCCCACCCCCCCCATTTACCAGAAGGTTAATCCCGCGGATCAACCCATCCTCTACCTGGCCTTGTACTCTGATACCCTGCCCCTGTCTACGGTGAATGAGTATGGGGACACCCTCATGGCCCAACGCATCTCCATGGTCAACGGCGTGGCCCAGGTGCAGATCTTCGGGGAGCAAAAGTTTGCGGTGCGCCTCCAACTGGACCCCCAGGCCCTGGCCAGCCGGGGCCTGGGCATCAACGAAGTGGCCGCCGCGGTGAAGAACCAAAACGTCAACCTGCCCACCGGCACCCTCTACGGCACCCATCAGGCGTTTACGGTCCAGGCCACCGGCCAGCTCACCACGGCCGCGGCCTACCGGCCCCTCATCGTGGCTTACCGTCAGGGACAACCCGTGCGCCTCTCGGACCTGGGCCAGGCATTTAACAGCGTGGCCAACGACAAGGTGGCGTCCTGGTATAAAAATTCCCGGGCCATCGTCCTGGCCATTCAACGCCAGCCGGGCACCAATACCATTGAAGTGGTGGACGCCATCAATCAGCTTTTGCCCACTCTGCGGCACCAGATCCCCGCCGCCGTGCAGATCGTCACCTTATACGACCGCTCCACCACCATCCGGGAATCGGTGAACGACGTGCAGTTCACCCTGCTGCTGGCCCTGGGGCTGGTGGTATTGGTAATCTTCCTGTTCCTGCGGAACCTGTCCGCCACCGTCATCCCCAGCCTGGCCCTGCCCATGTCCATTATCGGCACCTTCTCGGTCATGTATCTTTTGGGCTACAGCCTGGACAATCTTTCCTTGATGGCCCTCATTCTCTCCGTGGGCTTCGTGGTAGACGACGCCATCGTGGTTTTAGAGAATATCGTGCGCCACCTGGAGATGGGAGAGAGGCCTTTCCAGGCGGCCCTCATCGGCTCCCGGGAGATCGGCTTCACCATCCTTTCCATGACCCTTTCCCTGGCCGCGGTCTTTATCCCGGTTTTTTTCATGGGCGGCATTTTAGGACGGCTCCTCCATGAATTTGCGGTGACCATCGCCGCGGCCATCCTGATCTCCGGCCTGGTCTCCCTGACTCTCACCCCCATGCTCTGCAGCCGCTTCCTGCGGCCCCCCCGGGAAGAAGGCCACGGCCGCTTCTACGCCTTCACGGAGCGGTTTTTCAACGGCATGCTCCGGCTTTACGACGTGTCTCTCCAATGGGTGCTCCGGCGGCGCCGGGCCACCATGATCGTCTCTTTTTTGCTCCTCATCCTCACTCTGGTCCTCTTTGGGGTGATTCCCAAGGGATTTCTCCCCAATGAGGACCAGGGCACCATCTTCGCTTTTACCGAAGCGGCCCAGGGCATCTCCTTCGAAGCCATGGTACGCCAGCAGAAGGCGGTGATGACCGTGGTGGATAAGAATCCCTATGTCAAGAACTTTTTCTCCGCCATCGGCGCCAGCAGGCACAGTGTCTCCGGCAATACCGGACGGATCTTCATCCGCCTCATTCCCCGGAGCCGGCGACCGGGGGCGGAAGAGGTCATCCAGCAACGCCGGCCCCAACTCGCCACCATCCCGGGTATCCGGGTCTTTCCCCAGAGCCGGCCCCCCGTCCGCATCGGCGGCATGCTGACCAAGAGCCAGTACCAGATGACCCTGCAAAGTCCGGACATCAAGGACCTGTACCATTATGCCCCCCTCCTGGAAAAGAAGATGCGGACCCTTCCGGGCCTCCAGGACGTCACCAGCGATCTGATGATCAGCAACCCCCAGGTCAACGTGGTCATCAACCGGGACAAGGCCTCCACCCTGGGGATCACGGCCCAACAGATCGAAGACGCCCTCTATTACGCCTACGGTTCCCGGCAGATCTCCACCATTTACGCGCCCAACAACGAATACGACGTCATCATGGAGTTGGAGCCCCGCTATCAAATGGACCCCGCGGCCTTGCAATGGCTCTACGTCCGGTCCGACAAAGGGCAGTTGGTGCCCCTGGAAGCCCTGGCCGCCCTGACTCGTAACCTGGGGCCGCTGACTATCAACCATTCCGGGCAGCTACCCGCGGTGACCATTTCCTTCAACCTGAAGCCGGGCACGTCCCTGGGGGACGCGGTCTCCGAGGTGCAGAAACTCGCCCGGCACCTGCTGCCCGCCAGCATCACCACCAGTTTTTTGGGCGCGGCCCAGGCCTTCCAGGCCTCCATGCAGGGCCTATGGCTCCTGTTGATCATGTCCATCCTGGTCATCTACATGATCCTGGGCATTCTCTATGAGAGCTTTATCCATCCCCTGACCATCCTCTCCGGGCTGCCGGCAGCCGGAGTGGGGGCCCTGATCACCCTGATGCTCTTCGGCCACGATCTCAATATTTATGCCTTTGTGGGCATCATCATGCTGGTGGGCATCGTCAAGAAAAACGCCATCATGATGATCGATTTCGCCCTGGAGGCCCAGAGGCAGAACGGCAAACCCCCGGAGGAGGCCATCTATTCCGGGGCCCTGATCCGCTTCCGGCCCATCATGATGACCACCATGGCCGCGCTCATGGGGTCCTTGCCCATCGCCTTGGGCTTCGGCGCCGGCGCGGAAGCCCGGCGGCCCCTGGGCCTGGCGGTGGTGGGGGGCCTGCTGGTCTCCCAGCTTCTCACCCTCTATATCACCCCGGTTTTTTATCTCTACATGGAGATCTTTAAGAAGAAAATGAGCAGCCTGTTCCAGAAAAAGCCCCGCGTTTAGCCTGCCCGCAAGTGGACGTCTCTCCCCCTAAAAGCCCTTTAGGACCAATTCTTTGACCACCGCCCCGGGGTCCTGGGAACGGAAATTAACCAGCGTGGCAAGAAAATTAGAGAGGCATGGAGGTTAGTTAATCCCCCGGTTAATTGCCTGCCGGGATGGGTGTGGTTTAATAATTTGTCCCCTAGGAAAAAAGTGCGCGTCAACAAACTGTCAAAAGTCATAATTTTGACTATTGTTTATAAATTACTGATATTCTAAACTACTATATATGCTTATAAATTAAATTAATTATAAATAATTTCATAAAATAGAAAAATTTCTCATCCGCAGACGCCTTCTGATCCTCTCGCCCTGCCAGATATTTTACCGCGCCCCTAACTGGCCTGCTTTTTGCAAAATGTCTTCTAAACAATATTTTATATGCCCATTATTTCTTAGCTATAAAAAGATATGCATATATCTTGATTTAACCAAAATCTCTGTCGGCAACAGCTAAGCCATTTCCTGAGCCTAAAACCCCGTACCTGTTTCCCCTTTTGGAGGCCCATTAATCTCCAGCAGGGTTCCGGGCCGGGCGCCGGGCCCAATTTTCCAGAGAAGGAGAAGGATGTTGAAGCGGCGGGAAATGTTACGCCTGGGCCTAACCAAAGCGGCCCGGATTCTGCCGTTGGCCCTTGCGGCCACCGGGAGTTTGGGGAGATTGATGCAGGTGGGAGCCGGCCTCATCCACCCCCAAAAGGTGGCCAGCTTTCCCGCCGGAAAGCCTGAAGAAGCCCACCGATCAGAGGATTTAACCATGGAGGAGGCATAAAGGATGGAGATATCACGGCGTGATTTTCTCAAATACTGCGGGCTGACCGCAGCCGTCTTGGGGCTGAGCAGTAAAGAGTTATTCCTCCTGGAGGAAGCCCTGGCCGACCCCAACGCCCCGCAAGTGCTCTGGCTGCAGGGTTCCGGCTGCACCGGCTGTTCCATTTCTTTTCTGAACTACATTTCCACCCAGGCCCCCACCTCGGCTGCGGATATCTTGATTAACAACATCAACCTGGCTTACCATCCCAACCTCATGTCCCTGGCGGGCCAGAGCGCGGCCGAGGTCGCCCGGCAGGCTTACGACGCCGGCGGCTACATCCTGGCAGTGGAAGGGGGCGTGCCCACCGCTTTCGGCGGCCGGGCCTGCTGGGCCTGGGACTACAACGACGTGGGGGTCACCTTCCAGCAGGCGGTAACCGACCTGTCCTCCAAGGCCGCCAAGATTCTCAGTATCGGCACCTGCGCCGCCTTCGGCGGCATCCCCGCGACCGGTTCCAATCCCACCCAGGTCAAGAGCGTTAAGGCGGTCACCGGCCAGTCCACCATCAACATTGCCGGTTGCCCCCCCCATCCTGATTGGATCGTGTATGCCATCGTACAGCTATTATTAGGGAACCCCCTGCCCCTGGACGCCTCCAGCCGGCCCACGGCCATCTATGGACAGACCGTGCACAGCGACTGTCCCCGGAGAAATAGGGAGGAATCCTGCCTGTCGCCAAAAGGCTGCCGGGGGCCCGGGACCTTTGCCAACTGTGCCGCCGTCCAGTGGAACAACCGGGCCAACTGGTGCATCAATGCCAACGCTCCCTGCTATGCCTGCACGGAGCCGACTTTCCCCGGCACCGCCTCGCTTTACACCGTGATTTATAACCCCCACGGCGGCACCGACCTCAACTGTTCCGGCTGCCATGATGACGACGACGATTAAGTCAGGCTGCATCGTCAGGTAAGGAGAGCTCAATTTATGCCGACCATCACTACCATCGATCCGGTCACCAGGTTGGAAGGCCACCTGAAAATACAAGTGACTATCGACACGGTCGACGGCGTCCAGCAAGTCACGGATGCCAAGGCCACCGGCACCCTCTTTCGCGGCTTTGAAAACATTTTGCTGGACCGGCATCCTTTCGATGCCCAGCACATCACCCAGCGCATTTGCGGGGTCTGCCCGGTGTCCCACGGCCTGGCCGCGGTCATGGCCCTGGATGCAGTCTGTGGAGTGACCGCGCCCACCAATGCCAGGATCATGCGTAACCTGGTGCTGGGCGCCAATCTGGTGGACTCCCATATCCTCCACTTCTACCATCTGTCGGCGCCGGATTTTCTCGACGGCCCCGACATGCCGCCCTGGCAGCCCAGTTGGAGCGTGGACAAACGCTTCAGCCCGGATCAGACCACCGCCCTGGTAAACAACTACGTCACTGCTCTGGATATGCGGCGGATGGCCCATGAGGCCGGGGCCATTTTCGGCGGCCGCCTGCCCCACCCGCCCACGTTCATCGCCGGCGGCTTCACCACCCGGCCCACCTCGGCCGGGATCACCAAGTTCAAGAGCTTAATGAACCAGGTGGTGGACTTCATCCAGAACACCTACATCCCCGACACCCAGGCGCTGGCGGCCACCTACGCCGACTACAGCCAGATCGGCAAGGGTTACGGTAACCTGTTGGCCTACGGCTGCTTCGATCTTGATGCCAGCGGCAGCAGCAAGCTGCTCCAGCGGGGCCAGGTGGCCGATGGGTCCACGACCGTGCAAGAAGTAAACTTGCCAGCCATTTCCGAACATATGGCTTATTCCTGGTATAGATCTCCCGTCGGCATGATCCCCCTGGATGACATGATGATAGGAGTTCCCATCAGCCAAAACCCGGCAGTGGGGGTCACCAACCCGGTGGATCCGGCCACCAAGGAAAGGGCCTATTCCTGGCTGAAGGCGCCGCGTTACGGCGGCTTACCTTACGAAGCCGGCCCCCTGGCCCGCATGTGGGTCAACGGCGATTACCAGGCCGGCATCTCCGTCATGGACCGCCATCTGGCCCGAGCCGCAGAGGCCCTGAAGGTGGCTCAAGCCATGTTGGCCTGGGTGGATCAGATCAGCCTCAGCGGCCGGGTGTCCGTCACGGCCAACGTGCCCACCAGCACCGCCATCCCCAGCACCAACCCCATTGTCCCCCCACTCACCACTTCCTTCTCGGGTATAGGCTTGACGGAAGCGCCCAGGGGCGCGTTGGGGCACTGGCTGCAGGTCACCAACGGCAAAATCTCCCACTACCAGATTGTCACTCCCACCTGCTGGAATGCTTCCCCCCGGGATGCCAAAGGCCGGCGCGGCCCCATGGAAGAGGCCCTTATCGGCACTCCGGTGAGCGACATCAACCAGCCGGTGGAAGTGGTGCGGGTCATTCATTCCTTTGACCCCTGCCTCTCCTGCGCGGTCCATGTCATGCGTCCGGACCAGGGAAAGAAGATTTTCACCCTGGCCCATTACCATGGCGGGGAGGAGGTCCAGAGCCACGGCCACCGGGACCACGGACATCAGCATCACAGCCATGAGCATCATCATCATGATCACTAGTCAACCCTCGAGCAACGCCGTTTCATTAACCCCCTAACCTCGGACCCGGCGCGACCCCGCCGGGTCCGAGCCTTTTATGATTTCCCCGAGGATCTAGATGCGACGCCAATCCAGGCCACCCCGCATCCTCATCGCCGGACTGGGCAACTTGCTCCTCATGGATGACGGCGTGGGCATCCACGCGGTGCGGGAATTACAAAAGGCACCGCCTACCGGCGCCATGGTGGCGGAAGTGGGCACCGCGGTGCTGGACGCCTTGCACCTTCTGGAGTGGGCCGAGAAGATTCTGGCCATCGACGCCCTGCAGGCCGGAGGAACGCCGGGCACGGTCTATGCCTTCGACACCGGGGACGTGGAGAAGGGCGGTATCCAGGCCTCCCTCCACGAACTCAATTTCCTGACGGCCTTAAACTTTCTCAAGCCTAGGGCGCAACCGGAGATCGTCGTTTTCGGGGTGGAACCGGAAAGGATCGACTACGGGCTGGACCTGACCCCGGCCGTGGCCGGGGCCTTGCCGGAACTGACCGCCGCGGCCCGGGACCAGGTGCGGCGCTGGCGGGGAGTGAGGTGAATTTTGGGGGGAGGAGACGAAGGGGCGTGGGCCCTTCCCCCCAACTCCCGCCCCTAATCACCTAATGGCCAAATAATACCGTTTTCCGTTTTCGGTAGAAGGATATCAAATTATCAATAAATTATAAGTTAATTTTGTTGCAGCAGAAACCGAACTTGGTATAAAGGGGCGGCCCGCGGGCCGCCCCTTTTAATGATAATGGCGGAGGGGGAGAGCGGGGCCTGGAGCATAGGTGTTCTCCCTATGGCCCCCTCTCTGGCACCATAGATAATCCCAGGCGCTTCCCACCCGGATCACTTGATGCCGATGAGCTTCACCTCAAAGATGAGGGTGGCGTCGGGGCCGATATCTTTGCCCGATCCCCGCTCGCCGTACGCCAGATTGGCAGGAATGAAGAGCTGCCATTTGGAGCCCATGGGCATGAGCTGCAAAGCTTCCCGCCAGCCGGGAATAACCTTGGCGAGATTAACAGTGACAGGTTGGCCCCGGCTGATGGAGCTGTCGAACTCGGTCCCATTGATCAGCGTGCCCCGGTAGTGGACTATCACCGTATCCTCTGCCTTCGGCTTCTTCCCCTTACCCTCTTCGAGGATCTTGTACTGGAGCCCGCTCGGCAGGGCCACCACTCCTTTTTTCTTCTTGTTCGCCGCCAGGAAGGCCTCTCCTTCTTTCTTATTGGCCTCTCCGGCCTTCTTTCTGGCCTCCAGCATCTTCTGCTGCATCTTGTTCTGATACGCCATCAAGACTTGGGCCAGTTCCTGTTCATTGATAAGAAGCTTGGCGCCCGTAAGACCGTCCTTCAAGCCTCGGGTCAGGATATCCACGTCGACGTCGATCCCCTGCTTCTTGAAGTTTTTGGCGATGGAGACCCCGATCCCGTAACTTACCTTGTCTTTCTCTGTTTTAAAGGTCACAGTCTTAGGGGTCTGCGGCTCGCCGGTGCACTGGGCCACCAGGAGCACTGCCCCCAAGACCGCTAGCCATTTTCCGAACATTTTCTCTCCTTTCTGAATATCCGTTGGCCGATCCGCCACTTTGGTAATGTTAAGATTCTTTCGCATAATATGCTACCTGCCGGGAGCATTTTTATTTCCCCGAAGCCGAACTAAGGGCTGATAGCCCAGGCGGGGTGTCCTTGGGACTCACCTCTTCTTTCCCGCCCCTTAGCGTCCCCTGCGGCAACAGAAAAGGTGCGGCCCCACGGATAGCCCCTTTTCATGCGGGGTGGGGAGGGGAGGCAGGGTCCCGCAGGGCGGGCGTCGCCGACCGCCTTTAGTCCCCGGCCTCTTCCCCCGCTTACCCATCAGCAAATGCGCGGTAAAAGTTCCCCCGAGGGCGGGTCCAGGATACGGGCGGTGCCGATGGCGGTGCGCACCTGCACCCGCCCCGGAGGGCCGGTGGTTACTTCCCCGATGATCCCGGCTTCCTCACCGTAGGGGCTGCTCCGGGCCAGGTCCAGGGTCCTTAATGCGTCGCCGGGAGCCACGAAGATCAGCATCTTCCCCTCATTGGCCACCTTGAAGACGTCCAGCCCCAGGGCCTCGCAGGCTGCGGCCACCCCCGGCCTGACTTTCACCGCGCTCTCCTCGATTTCCAGGCAAACTTTCGACTGCCGGGCAATTTCGTTCAAGGAAGAAGCGATGCCCCCACGGGTGGGGTCCCGCATGGCGTGAATCTCGCATCTTTGCTCCAGCAAATGCAGCACCAGGGCCGCCAGGGGGGCGGCGTCGCTAGACAAAGACGCGCCTTCCAGGAGGCCTTCCCGGGCCAGCATCACCGTGGCCCCGTGATCCCCCACGGAGCCGGTCAAGATAATTTTATCCCCGGGGATAGCAGCCGCGCCTGAGACTCCGGGCCGGATAACCTCCCCCACCCCGGTGGTGGTGATGAACACCTGGTCCGCAGAACCCCGGGGCACCACCTTGGTATCCCCAGTGACGATGGCCGCGCCGCCTTCGGCCGCGGTCTCCCGCATGGACTGGGCGATCCGCTCCAGGGTGGCGATGGGCAGCCCTTCTTCGATGATAAAGGAGGCGGACAGGGCCAGGGGCCGGGCCGCGGCGGTGAGGAGGTCGTTGATCGTCCCGGCCACGGCCAGGCGGCCGATATCGCCGCCGGGGAAAAAAAGGGGGGTCACCACATAGGAATCGGTGGTCAGGGCCAGGTTTCGAGCGCCCAGTTGCAGGGTGGCGCTGTCGTCGCCCCGAAAGGCGGCGTTACCGTACCGGGAGAGGAAGACTTTATCAATCAGAGCGGTCATTTCCAGGCCGCCGGCGCCGTGACTTAGGAGAACAAGGTCCATTTATTCGTTTTCCGTTTTCCGTTTTCCGTAAGAAAAGAAGAGCCAATTAGCTTTGGGTGGTGAAGAGGCCCTATGGGGCCTGTTTTTTTACTGCTTACTGCTCACCTGGCCCCTGACCGCCAATCTTTTCAATCCCTTTCATAGCGGTACGCCGCGGCGCAGGCGCCTTCGCTGGAGACCATGCAGGGCCCCAGGGGCTGGGAAGGGGAGCAGGCCTGGGCGAACAGGGGGCATTCTTTGGGCGCCATCACCCCCCGGAGGATGTCGCCGCAGCAGCAGGCCGTGGGGGGCGGGGGCGGCACCTGGGCCAGAAGGGCGGCGAACCGGCTTTGGGCGTCGAAGTCCCGGTATTTTTCCCGGATCTTCACCCCGCTGCCGGGGATCACCCCCAGGCCCCGCCAGACGGCATCCGCGGGCGCGAAAACCTCGGCCAGCAGCGCCTGGGCCCGGGGGTTGGGCTGGGCCGGCACGGCCCGGGTGTAGACATTTTCCACGCCGGCGCGCCCTTCAGAAAGCTGACGGAGAATGGATTCCACGCCTAAGAGCAGGTCCAGGGGTTCGAAGCCCGTCACCGCGCAGGGGATGCCGAAATCCCGGGAGATGAAATCATAGGACGCGGCGCCGATGATAGTGGTCACGTGGCCCGGGCAGAGGAGCCCGGAGACCTTCACTTCGCCCGCGGAGAGCAGGGCCTTGAGGGCCCCGGGCATGGTCTTGTGCACGCAAAAGACCGAGAAATTGTCAACTTTATCCGCGGCGGCCACCTGGAGGGCCACCGCGGTGGCGGGCATGGTGGTTTCAAAACCCACCCCGAAGAAGACCACTTCTTTTTCTTTCTCTTGCCTGGCTAAATCCACCGCGTCCAGGGGGGCATAGACCACCTTGACGGCCGCGCCCCGGGCCCGTTCTTTCTCCAGGGAGGTGCCGGTGCCCGGCACCCGGAGCATGTCCCCGAAGGAGGCCAGGACAATCCCGGGCTCTTTACCCAGGGCCAGGAAACCGTCCAGGTCCTCCTGGGCGGTGACGCACACCGGGCACCCGGGCCCGGAGACCAGCCGCACCGGAGGCGGCAGCAGTTCTTTCAATCCGAAACGGGCCGCGGCCATGGTGTGGGTGCCGCAGACCTCCATGATGGTGGCCGGCTTCCCCCCCAACTGCTGCAGCCGCCGGGCGATGTCCCGGATCAGGTCTTTATCCCGGAATTCGTCGCTAAACTTCATCGGCCAGCTTCCTGAGGAGGGACAAGGTTTCTTCGGCCTCCGCCGCGTCCACCCGGGCGATGACCAGGCCCGCATGCACCAGCACGTAGTCCCCCAACTCCGCCTCGGGGAGCAAATCCAGGCGCACCTTCCGGGAGACGCCGTCCACTTCGGCTACGCCCAGGAAGCCTTCAAGCTCCACCAGGCGCATGGGAATGGCAAGACACATAAAAGCTCCGGTTTTCTGTTTTCCGTTTTCCGTTTTCGGTAAAGACCTAAAATCTTAGGATATTTAAAAATCTTTGGCTCAACCGCAAATCATGAAAAACGCGTAGGGCGGGCGTCTCGCCCGCCTTTTAACTTCGCCCAGGCTGGAAAGCCTGGGCCACCGACAATGAACTTTTTGGAACGGGCACAATCACCCCTGATTTACCTCTCGTTTTCTTTTAACAGCCGGGCTGCGGCCACGGCCACCTGGCCCAGGGAGAGGCCCCCGTCGTTGGGGGGGACCTGGGTATGGTAGAGCACCTCAAAACCCAGGTCCTCCAGACCCCGGCGCAGTTTGGTGAAGATCAAGGGGTTCTGAAACACTCCCCCGGACAGGGCTGCCAGGTTAAGACCAGTCCGCTCCCGCACCGTCTTACAGGCCGCGGCGAGCAAGCGCGCCAGGGAGTTATGAAACCGGGCCGCGACCTCAGGCACTCCGGCACCCCGGCGGTAATCCTCCACCACCTCCTTAAAGAGGGCGGGGGTATCCAGGACCAGGGTCTCCCCCTGGGACGGCAGGGGGACCGGGTAAAAACCCTCCTCCTCCGGCGCCGCGGCCATCTCCAGCTCCACCGCAGGTTGCCCCTCGTAGGTCCGCTCCCGGCAAACCCCCAAGGCCGCGGCCACCGCGTCGCAGAGCCGTCCGGCGCTGGAGGTCAGGGGGGAATTTAGCCCGCTGGCCAACTGGCGCTGGAGGACGCTTTCCTCCAAGGAATCGAAAGTGAGGCCCAGGCCTTCTGCAACTTCCCCATAATCATCCCCATACGCGGCCCGCAAATAAGCCGCGGCCATGCGGGCAGGGCGCCGCACCGCCGCGTCACCCCCGGGGAGGCGCACCGGGGCCAGATGCCCGGCCCGGGTATAATCCTCCAGGTCCGCCACCAGGATCTCCCCGCCCCAGATCGTACCATCCGGCCCGTAGCCGGTGCCGTCCAGGGCAACGCCGATGCATCTGTCGGTGCGCCCGTTTTCCGCCAGACAGGCGGCAATATGGGCATGATGGTGCTGGACGCCGATGAGCCGGACGCCCTCCTGCTCCCGGGCATATCTAGTGCTGAGATACTGGGGGTGCAGGTCGTGGGCGACCACCCGCGGCTCCTGGCGGCAGAGCCCGGCAAAATGCCGGATGGCGTAACGATAATAATCGAAGGTCTCGGCGGTGTCCAGGTCGCCGATATGCTGGCTGAGGACCGCGGTGCGGCCCCAGGCCAGGCAAAAGGTGTTTTTCTGCTCCGCGCCCACCCCCAGGATGGGAGAAGTCTCCAGGGGCAGGCTCACCGGCCGGGGCACCAAGCCCCGGGCCCGGCGGATGGGGATCACCGTGCCGCCGGCCAGGGGGCGCACTACGGAATCATCGCAGGGAACCTGGATCTCCCGGTTGTGGAGCAGCAGGGCGTCCGCCAGGGCCTTAAGCCGCGTCCCGGCCCCCGCATTGGTGAAGACCAGGGGCTCTTCGCTCAGGTTGCCGCTGGTCATGACCAGGGCCGGCGGCGCGTACTCAAAAAGCAGCAGATGCAAAGGCGTGTAAGGCAGCATAAGCCCCACATACCTGTTCCCCGGGGCCACCAGGGGAGAGACGGGGCCGTTTTCCCGCCTCTTCACCAGGACGATGGGCCGCTCCGGGGAGAGAAGCAGGGCCCGCGCCAAATCGCCCAATTCCCCCAACCGCTCCGCCTCCGCCAGGTCCCGGACCATCACCGCAAAGGGTTTGGCCACCCGGCCTTTGCGGGCGCGCAGCTCGCGCACCGCGGCTTCGTTCCGGGCGTCCGCGGCCAGGTGGAAGCCCCCCAGACCCTTGAGCGCTACGATTTTCCCCCCTTTTAAGAGACGGCCTGCGGCTTCCAGAGCCTCTCCCTCGATACGGCCCCCATTTTCC
>JAQTXE010000323.1 GCA_028688935.1 Syntrophales bacterium | reverse complement strand
CCAGCTTCGTCATCGGCCCGGGGGGCCGGGATGTGGACCCGCAAGCTTTTAAGAACATCGTGGCCCAGGCCCAGGCCGAGGCCCAAACAGGACCGACCCAGGAATACCATATATTTGGGGTAAGAGGCTGATGGATAAATTCGGTTATGCCCAAAGCCAGAAATTCGACACTTATGCCTCCCGGCTGATGCCCCGGGAGGAGTATTTTACTTCCGGACACCGTTCCTGCCAGGGATGCGGCGAGGCCCTGGCAGTGCGCTGGGTCACCAAGGCCATCGGCAAGGACGCCATCATCGCCCACGCCACTGGCTGCATGGAGATCGTCTCCTCCGGCTGGCCCCAAACGGCCTGGATGCACCCTTGGATCCATGTGGCCTTCGAAAACACCTCCGCGGTGGCTTCCGGCATCGAGTCGGCCCTTAAGGTCCTGGAGCGGAAAGGCAAACTTAAAGGCCCCATGCCCAAGGTAGTGGCCATGGGCGGAGACGGGGGCACCTCGGATATCGGCCTCCAGTCCCTCTCCGGGGCCATGGAGCGGGGTCATAATTTCACCTATATCTGCTGGGACAATGAAGCCTACATGAACACCGGCATCCAACGTTCCAGCTCCACGCCTTACGGGGCCATGACCACCACTTCGCCCCCAGGGAAGTTAAGCATCGGCCAGCATACTCAGAAAAAGAACATGGTGGCCATCGCTGTGGCCCATGGCATCCCCTATGTGGCCACCGCGTCCCCCAGTTATATGTTCGACCTCTACTTTAAGGTGCGTAAGGCCCTGGAGACCCCCGGACCGGCTTACATCCACGTGCTGTCGGTCTGCCCCACGGGCTGGCGCTCCGCCACCGACCTGAGCGTCCGTCTGGGCCGCCTGGCGGTGGAAACCGGGGTCTTTCCTCTGTATGAAGTGGTGGACGGCCGTTACCACCTCACCGTGGAAGTCCCCAAGATGCGGCCGGTGAATGATTATCTCAAACCCCAGGGACGGTTCCGGCACCTCCGGGAGAAGGAACGGGACTTCATCCAGAGGCATACCCTGGCGCAATACCAACTGCTCTTGGATAAATGCAACGCAACCTACCCGGAATTTCCGGTGATGACTGAAGAAACGGAAGAAGAGACGGAATAATGGACCTGCCACGCCTCGAAACCATCCTGTCGCGCTATGAAGGGGAGACCTGGGACCTGATTCCGGTGCTCCAGGACATCCAAGATTCTTACAGCTATCTGCCCAAGGACGAACTCCAAGTGGTGGCGGAGCGCCTGAATGTGCCCCTGACCCAGATATACAGTGTGGCCACCTTTTTTAAGATGTTCTCCTTGATTCCCAAGGGGAAACATCAGATCAAGGTCTGCTGCGGCACCACCTGCCACCTGCGGGGGGGCGGCCGGGTGGCGGAATCCATGAGCCACCGGCTGGGAGTGGAGGTGGGCTACACCACCAAAGACATGCAGTTCTCCCTGGAGACTGTGGGCTGCCTGGGTTCCTGCGCCCAGGCCCCGGTGGTCATGATAGATGACAGATACTTCGGCCGGACCACGGTGGACAAGGTGCCCAAAATCCTAAAACTCTATAAATAACCAAACTCGAGAAGAGCTATGCCAAGATTTGAATCCACAGACCACCTGCGGGAATATCGTCGCCAGCTTGTCGCCAAACGGGATCCCAACCAGACCCAGGTCATGGTGTGCGCCGGGCCGGGTTGCTTGCCCATGGGCAGCGAGGAAGTGGCGGCCGCGTTCCGGGAAGAGTTCGAGAAAAACGGCCTAGGGGCCAAGGTCCTCCTGAAGGAGTGCGGCTGCCACGGACTATGCGCCGGCGCCGTCCGGGTGCTCATCCGGCCCCAAGAAATCACCTACCAGCACGTTACCCCTGAGGACGTGCCGGAGATCGTGGAAAAAACCCTGAAAGAGGGGCAGGTGGTGGACCGCCTGGTCTACGAAGATCTCCACAGCCATGAAAAGGCCGTGCATAAAGGGGAGATTCCTTTCTTTAAGGGCCAGATGCCCATCGTCCTCAGGAAGCTGGACGTCATCGACCCCACCAGCATGGACGACTACCTGGCCATGGGCGGCTACCGGGGTTTGCGCCAGGCCCTGCTGGAGATGAAGCCGGATGAGATCATCGACGCCGTTGATAAATCCGGCCTCCGGGGCCGGGGCGGCGGCGGCTTCCCCACGGGCCGCAAATGGCGCATATGCCAGGACGAGCTGGAAGAACCCAAGTTCATCATCTGCAACGGTGACGAAGGGGACCCCGGGGCCTTCATGGACCGGGCGGTGATGGAGGGGGACCCCCACGCAGTGCTGGAAGGCATGATCATCGGCGCCTTCGCCATCGGCGCCTCCAAAGGCTATATCTATGTGCGTCATGAATATCCCCTGGCCGTGCGCCGCTTGCAGTTGGCCATCGATCAGGCCCGGGAGGCCGGTTTTTTGGGCAAGAATATCCTGCGGTCCGGATTCAACTTCGATATTCAGATCTCCCGGGGCGCGGGCGCTTTTGTCTGCGGGGAAGAAACGGCCCTGATCCACTCCATGGAGGGTAACATCGGCGAGCCCAGCCCCCGGCCCCCCTACCCGGCCCAGGCGGGTCTCTTTGGCAAACCCACGGTGATCAACAACGTGGAGACCTGGGCCAACGTGCCGGAGATCATCAATATGGGGGCCGACTGGTACGCCGGGATCGGCACCGAAAACAGCAAAGGCACCAAGGTCTTCTCCCTGGTGGGCGCGGTGAATCAGACGGGGCTGGTGGAAGTGCCCATGGGCACCACCTTGCGCCAGATCGTCTATGACCTGGGAGGCGGCATCCGCCAGGACCGGGAATTTAAAGCAGTGCAGACCGGCGGCCCTTCGGGCGGCTGTATCCCGGCCCAGTTCCTGGACCTGCCGGTGGATTACGACAGCCTTCAGTCCGTGGGCTCCATCATGGGCTCCGGCGGCATGATCGTCATGGACACCACCAGTTGCATGGTGGACGTGGCCCGCTATTTCATCAATTTCCTCTATGAAGAATCTTGCGGCAAGTGTACTCCCTGCCGGGAAGGTTTGAAAAATCTGCTGTTCATTCTCGATGAAATCATTCACGGCCGGGGCACGGAAGAGCAACTGGCGCTGATGGAAGAACTCTGCGACACCATGGCCGCGGCCTCCATCTGCGGTCTGGGAAAGAGCGCGGTCAACCCCATCCGCTCCACCATCAAATATTTCCGGGAAGAATACCTGGCCCATATCCGGGACAAGAAGTGCCACGCCCTGGTCTGCCGGCCCCTGCTTAAGTACACCATCGATCCCGAAACCTGCACCGGCTGCCTGGCCTGCGTGCGGGAATGCCCGGTGGGGGCGATTTCCGGCAAGAAGAAGCTGCCCCAGGAACTCGACCAGGAACTCTGTGTCAAATGCGGGCTGTGTTATGAGGCTTGCCAGTTTGACGCGGTGCATATTGAGTAGGTTATAAAGTGAGCCGTAAGCAGTGAGCAGTGAGCAGCCCATTAATACTGCATCTCATACGGTTGAGGCTGACTGTTCAGGAGAATAAGATGGTTTGGAAGATCAGTGACGAAACTGCTTTTGACACCCTGGGCGATGAAGTGCGCCTGACCATTAACGGTGTCACCATCCGGGCCCCCCAGAATCAAAGCCTGTTGGTGACGGCCCGGCAGAACGGCTTCGAGATTCCCACTCTCTGCTATCACCGGGATCTCCCTTCGGAGGGCCAGTGCCGGATGTGCGTGGTGGAAATCGGGGAATATCCCCGCACCCAGATCGTCAATTCTTGCACCTTCCCCACCCAGGCGGGCCTAGTGGTGCAGACCCACTCGGAAAAGGTGGTGCAATCCCGGCGCATCGTCCTGGAGCTGCTCCTGGCCCGGACGCCCAAGGCCAAGGCAATCCAGGATTTAGCGGCGGCCCACGGGGTGTACGAATCCCGATTCAAGACCGATGACCCGGAGGAACTCTGCATCCTTTGCGGGCTGTGCGTCCGCACCTGCCGGGCAGTGGTGGGGGTG
>JAQTXE010000061.1 GCA_028688935.1 Syntrophales bacterium | reverse complement strand
AAATACCTCCAGGGCCGGGGCCTGGTTATTTCCGGGAAGAGCATCCTGGAGGTGGGCGCGGGGGCCACCAATTCCACCGGCTACGAACTGAGCCGGCGTTTTCCCGGGAACGACATCCTCCTTTTGGAACCCTGCGTAGAGTTTGACGCAATCGCGGACCGCAAGCTGCAGCCTTTATCAGCCGGCTCTCCGGAAAACTGCTGCCAGCAATTTCCTATACGCCGTCTTCAGGACTCCGGAGCCCTGGAGGACCGAAGCATCGATTTGATCCTGTCCCATTCCGTCCTGGAGCACGTGGCCCAGCCCCAGGCCTTTTTCCAGGAGTTAAAAAGAATCTTAAGGCCCGAAGGCCTGATGCTGCATATTGCCGATTACCGGGATCATTTTTTTAAGTACCCTTACCATTTCTTGCAGTTTTCCAGGAAGACCTGGAACCGCTGCCTCAATCCCGGAGATTTGCCCGGCTGGCGCTTGGGTGAACACTTGCAGATAATCCGGGGCTTGGATTTGCACGTGGAAATCCTGGACCAACAAAGGGAGGCCGCCGCCTTTGCGAAGATCCGCCCCCATATTTCCCCGGATTATGACCTTAATGATCCATATTTAGACGTTACCCGGGCCGTGCTGGCAGTTACCCGGCCCCAGGGATAAGCCCACGCTTTGACTTTCTGATCCCATGAGTCTTCTCATCATCAATTACGAATATCCCCCCATCGGCGGCGGCGCGGCCAATGCCTCTTTTTTCCTGGCCAGGTCCCTGGCGAAACTGGGAGAAGAGGTGGTGGTGATGACCTCAGCCCACCGGGAACACCGGGGCTCCAGCCGGGAAAATGGGGTGCACGTCCACCGTTTGCCCACCCGCCGCCGTCTGCCGGACAGCTCCAACCCCCTGGAGATGGGTAGCTTTCTTTTGGCCGGGCTGCTCTGGGGGGAAACAATCGCCAGGAGGCATCGGGCCGATAAGGCTTTGGTCTTCTTTGCCGTACCCTGCGGCCCCATCGGCTACTGGCTGCACCTGCGGCTGGGCCTGCCTTATGTGATTTCCCTCCGGGGGGGTGACGTCCCCGGCTTCGAACCCCAGATGACGCCCCTGCACCGGTTGCTCGCCCCCTGCCGCCGCGGCGTGCTGCGCCGCGCCCTGGCCGTGGTGGCTAATGCCCCGGGTTTGGCCGACCTCTCCCGCCGGACCGACCCCTTTCCGGTGCAGGTGATACCCAACGGCGTTGACACAGATTTCTTCCGGCCCCCGGACGGGCCTCTAAGCGCCTCCGGCCAAGAGCCCTTCGCCTTTCTCTTTGCCGGCCGCTTCCACGCCCAGAAGAATCTTTTCTATCTGCTGGATCGCTTGGGAGACTTGCAGCAGGCGGGCCAGAAGCCCTTCCTCCTGCACCTGGTGGGGGACGGTCCCCTGCGTCGGGACTTGGAGCAATATGCCACCCGCCTGGGACTGCAAGACCGCCTGGTCTGGCACGGCTGGCTGGACAAGAAATCTTTGCGCCGGGTCTACCAAGCCGTGGACTGCTTCATCAATCCTTCCCTCTACGAGGGCCTGCCCAACACCGTTCTGGAGGCCATGGCCTGCGGCCTGCCGGTGGTGGCCAGCCGGGTGCCGGGGAATAATGACCTTGTTAAACCGGGGAAAACGGGGTATCTTGTCAAATTAGGCGATTCGGCGGCCTTCACCCTGGCCCTTAAATCTCTGCTGGATCACCCGGAACAGGCAAGAAAGATGGGAGAAGCGGGCCGCGAGCTGGCTGGCAAGGATTTCTCCTGGGACCGGTTGGCCTTGGCCTACCTCAACCTCTTCAGGGATCATGGCATTCACTGAATCACCCGAAATTTTTAGCAAATGACGGCCGTGCTGGTGATTCTCGGTCTGGGGTCAGCCCTAACGCTAATCCCGGCCTTGGTTTATTTCCTGTCAAAAGGTCACACCCGCCTCAGGCAAGCGGCTTTGGGCCTCTGCCTCTCCGGCGCCACCTTGACCTTGCTCCTCACCGGCCTCGAGGCCTTCTGGCAGCTGGCGGGGAGGCACCTGCCGCCCAGTCTCGCGGCGAAGATCCCCGAGGACCTGCAGCGCCGGAACATCCCCGGCAGCCGGGATTATTACTGGCACGGGCATTTGTACCGGGTCACCCCGGAAGGTTTCCGGAAAGCGGAGTGGCCCCGGAAGTCTCCCCAGGTATTGAGGATCATTGCCCTGGGGGACTCCTTGACCTATGGGGAAGGGGTGGCCGCGGAGGAAACCTACCCTGCGGTGTTAAACCGCCTGCTCAACCGCACTTACCGGGTGGAGGTCCTTAACCTGGGAGTTTGCGGCCACCAGGTGAGCGACATCAGAGGGGTTCTGGACCGCCACCTGAAGGAATTGAATCCGGACCTGGTCATCTACGGCATGTGCCTGAACGACTACCTGCCTTCGAGAATGCCCCAGTACAACGGGGAGCAAGGGGCTCTGCCGCTGCCCCGGGGTTTTAAGGATTACCTGGCCCGGAATACCGCGGTCTTCGCCTTTCTCACCAACAAATATGATGCCCTCCTGCGCCGGTGGCACTGGCGGCGGGATTTCTTTGACGACATCTTGCTCTCCCTGGAAAAAGACAGCCGCCTGAAAAAAGAATTCGTCGCCAATTGCGCCACCATGTCCCAGGCCGTAGCCACCCGGGGCAAGCCCCCCATCCTGGCCCTGGTGGTCACTCAATTCCCTAAAGACCCCCGGGGGCGCCTGCTGGCGGATAAATCCCAGGATCTGATGCGGCAGGCCGGTATGGAGGTCCTGGATGACCAGCCGTATTTCCGGGGCCGGGCAGAGGAGCAGTTTAGCGTCTCTCCCTGGGAAGGGCACCCCAATGCCCAATGCCACCGCATCTTCGCGCAGATACTTTATGACGGCTTGATCAAACTCCACGGGGATCTTTTGTCCCATTACAGGTGCCCATGAAGCCCCCATCCCCCCACCCAGAGGCTAAGGATCTGGCGGCTGGAGAACGACCGCGTCCGCCTGGGGTCCCGGCGGAGAGGACGGCAGCCGCACAATTTGATTTCGGTAAGAACTGGCAGCTTTTTTCCGAACATGCCCTGACCCCGGAGAAGGTCCGGCAAGCCCGGCGCGATTTTGCCCGCCTGCTGCAGGGCATCGACCTCAAGGGCAAGTCTTTCCTGGATATCGGTTTCGGCCAGGGTTTGAGCCTCCTCATTGCCACGGCCATGGATGCCCGCACCGTTGGCTGTGACA
The DNA here is from genome assembly GCA_028688935.1 of Syntrophales bacterium. Taxonomy (GTDB): domain Bacteria; phylum Desulfobacterota; class Desulfobaccia; order Desulfobaccales; family 0-14-0-80-60-11; genus SURF-52. The sequence goes on along the minus strand of JAQTXE010000061.1, from coordinate 13,724 downwards.
TCAATCCCACCTGCGGGGAAGTGCTGGAGGCCAACAAACGCTTGTTCTTCCCGGAGGTGGCGGCCGCGCCTGTCCCGGTGATCATCGGTTCCATCCTGGCAGACGCAGTCCTGGCGGACCTCCGCCGGGCTTCCCCCGAGGGCACCGGACTCTATGATCTGGTCCACTCCTGGGGAGTGCTGCACCATACGGGGAATATGGAGCTGGCCCTGAAAAATGCCGCCTCTCTGGTAAAACCGGGGGGTTATTTAATCCTGGCCCTTTATAACCGGCACTGGACCAGCCCCCTGTGGCTGGGAATCAAATATCTCTACCATAAATCGCCGCCCCTTCTAAGACAGGGAATGATCCATCTTTTTTATCCCTTGATCTATTTGGCAAAATTGGTGATAACCGGAGAGAATCCCCGCAAACAAACCCGGGGCATGGATTTTTATTACAATGTCGTCGATTGGGTGGGCGGCTACCCCTACGAATATGCTCCCCGGGAAGAAATCATTGCCCGTCTGCAACCTTTGGGATTAGAGATACAAAGGTTCATTCCAGCCCAGGTGCCCACCGGTTGTAATGAGTTTATTTTCAGAAAAGATTAGCTTGGGGTATCCTCCTAAACGATAAACCACGAGGCTTTTTGGCTGGTTCTCTTATAGAACACATTAGAGATAATGGCTGATGTCATGCTGAATAAGGGGGCATGAGGTTTATATGATAAAAAATATCTTGGAGAGAAATTACAATCTAAGACAATATTATAATATCGGTAGATGTTATTTGCGTAACAAGTTATTTAACATATCCACCATAAGCAGCATTGAACTGATCAATACCCTTAGATGCAATGCACGGTGCAATTTTTGTTCTAACTATAAATTGGCTCCAGATGAAATGACTATGTCTATTGAAACCGGAATACATACTCTCAAGCAAGTAGTTCGGTCTAAAATTCCCTCAGTTATTTTTCTTGGTGGAGAAGGGATACTAGACAATAATATTTTTGAATATTTTGCCTTCTGTAAAGAACATAGCATCTATGTGCAATATGCCAGTAACGGAATCTTGCTTGACGAAAAGATGATTGATAGATTTAAAGATTATGGCGTCCGTCAAGTATGTATTACCATTCATGACAGTCTGCCTGAAAAGCATGATGTCATAATCGGTGTTCCCGGTGGTTTTGAGAAAATTGTGAACGCCTTTAGAATAATGAAAAAGGAAGGATTCTTGGTCTCGTGTAAAACTATTTATAGTAAAGAATCCATAAGAAGTGGAGCGTTTTTTAGAATCCTGGAATTTGCCAAGACTGAGGGTCTAACTTTCTCGGCAAATCCTTACATCCCAGTAGGTAGGGCCGTTGGTCCTGATACGCGACTTGATGATTTTGAAATTCAGGAATATTATCGTATATGTCGTGAGAATAATATTAATGATCACATTTATAATGGCTGGTATGTGGGTTGTCCCGCCGGCAAGAGATATTTCGGGGTATTGCCTGATGGGCAGTTGCTTCCCTGCTACTTCCTTCCCATATCCGTAGGTAATATCAGGGAGCATGGATTCGACGAAGCGATAAAAATATGCTCTAAAATTCCTTTGTTTGCCAAAAACCACCAGATATGTCCTGCTAGCCAATCTGACTTATTATATAGAGAAATTATTCAACCACTTTACGCTGACACGCGGCTAAAATTGCCTATAGATATAACCCAGGACTATGAATTGTATAACAAATTGATAACTCTTGATTTCTGATTCTCGGATTATATGCCTGGATTATTAAATAACGCATTAACTAATTATAAGGCCATTTTCTATAAACTGGCGGGCCGCCAGGAAATGAAATATATTACCTGGCCCCAATTAATTAAAGCCACTAATATTTTTACGCGTATTGCTTATGATATTTTTGCCCAGAGAAAATGCCAAAAAATTATTCAGGTTTCTCATCATAATAATTACCTTTATAAGGTGAAGATGAAAGATTATGTGATTTATTACCCTAAGGGGGCTGACGTTAACATTCTTGGACGAACTTATTATGAAATATTTAACCGGCATTGCGGCCACTTTTATGATGTTGCCCAAACCAGCCCAAGCGAAAACGACATTATCCTGGACATCGGTGCATGCGAGGGACTCTATGCTTTAAAACATTGCGGCTCTGTTAAAAAAATTTACCTGTTCGAGCCTTCGCGGTTGATGTGTGAGTGCATTGCGTTGACTTTAGGCAATTGCGATGCGTCTGGCTACGAAATAATGAATTTGATTTTAGCTGAAAGTGATGGAACTGAAGTATTTTTTTATGAAGATGCAGATGACCCGACTATGTCAAAAATCGTGGATAAAGAGGAACCATCCACCTATGCGTGTCGAACTGTAACTATCGACTCTCTTTTAAGCTCCAAACAAATCGATATCCCAACCATAATTAAAATGGATGTCCAGGGGGCAGAATTGGCAATTCTACGAGGTGCTGCGGCCGCGATAAAAGAATATAAGCCTCGTATGGCTATTACTACCTATCATTTCCCTATGGATGCCACTAATATTATTAACTTTTGTTTAAAATTGCGGCCAGATTATCATTTTATACTGAAAGGAATTACCACTACCGAACCGATCCCGCGACCAACAATGGTCCATTTGTTTTGATCAGATTTTTGCATTCCATTAACAAGAGAGCCGGCAATGGTCTTGGATACCGGTCTGTAGGGTGTGGGAAAAACAATTCAATATGATTATAACTACTAAGGATGATTATAAATAACAAAGAAATCTATGACGCCAATTGGGCCTCATGGGTGGACGCGAAAATTTACGGGCCCACCGGACGTTGGCTGCGTTACCTGCTGTCCCAACTCTTTACGGGCATCCCCGAGCCCCAAAATATCGCCAGCATCCTGGACTTTGGCTGCGGGGAAGGCACCAATACCTATTTTCTGGCCCAATGCTTTCCCCAGGCTCGGGTAACGGGACTGGATTTTTCCCAAACCGGCATTGACTGTGCCAGGTCTCAATACCAACGGGACAATTTGGAATTTCTGGTGGGCGGTCTTGATTCCCCCCGCCTTGGGGGCAGGCATGACCTGATCGCCTGCCTGGAGGTCTTGGAGCATGTCGGGCCCTGGCAGGATTTATTGGCGCGCCTGGCCCTGGCTGCCAGGCAGTATTTGCTGCTCTCCTTTCCCACCGGCAGGATGCGGAATTATGAAAAGAACGTGGGACATGTACGGAATTTTCACCAAGGGCAAGTGGAGAATTTTTTATCCGGCTTAGGTTTCCAGCCGCTAAAAATCTTTTACGCGGGGTTTCCCTTTTATTCGCCGGGTTACCGGGAATGGTGCAATCTCATCAACGCCGCGCATCATCCCCTTACCCGGGGCAAGTTTGGCCCGCTCCAGCACGCCGCCTCAACTATTTTGTTTATTTTATTCAAATATTTTTCCACCAGAGATCGCGGCGGCGACCAGTTTTGCGGCCTTTTTAAGAAACGAGTCTCTTAAGCGGGTGGCCCTCTACCTTTACCCTGATGGGAAACCGGTTCTATGAGAGTTCTACTGGTACAGCCATATACCTTTACGGTGCGCGGCCTGCCCCAACCTCCCCTGGCCTTGATGTATCTAGCCGGTTACGCGGAGCAGCGCGGCCATGAAGTGAAAATCCTGGATCGCAACCTCGAAACCAATGCCCGGAAAATTATCCATGACTTCGCCCCCGAGGTTGTGGGTATTACTTCCCTGACAGGCGAAATGATTCTTGACGGCATTAAGATTTCCCGGTACGTGCGGGAGCAATTCCCGGACGCCAAGATCGTCTGGGGCGGCGTGCACGCCAGTATCTTGCCGGAAAGCACCCTGGATAATGATTTTATCGATGTGGTAGTGATCGGCGAAGGGGAGGAAACCTTTGCCGATCTCTTGGATGCCCTCCGGCATAACCGGCCTCTACAGGATATTAAGGGCATTGCTTTTAAAGAAGGCTCCCAAATAATAATAAATGAGCGCCGCCCTTTTATTAAAGACCTGGATTCGCTGCCCCTCCTGGCCTGGCACCTCATCCGGCCCGAGAAATATTTAAAATATGAAACCCTGCTTCTTACCTCCCGGGGCTGCCCACATAGATGCTCTTTTTGTTACAACCGCAAGTATCATTTCGGGCGCTGGCGCGGCATGTCAGCCCCGCGGGTGAAAGCGGAAATTGATCATGCCCTGAGTTTTCACCCCATCCGCCGCTTCCGGTTTGATGATGACAATTTCACGGTAAATAAAAAAAGGTTTTACGAAATACTCGATTTTCTACCGAAGGATATCCCTTTGTATTTCGAGACGCGGGTTGATTATGTGGATGAATATTTCTGCCAGAGATTGTCGGAGTTCAAAGACCCTTTTCTCTTTATCGGGGTCGAGTCCGGCGATGAGGAGATGCTTAAGAAATTATGCAAGGATATCACCGTCTCCCAGATCTATGCAGCTTATGAACTGATAAATAAATATCATCTCCAGAGCTCCGCCTCTTTCATCATCGGCATTCCGGGGGAAACCCGGGCCCAACTGGATAAAACCCTGGCGATGATCGATGCGATTAAACCTACCCGGCCCAGTTGCTGCATTTATATCCCCTTTCCCGGCGCGCTTCTCACCGAAGAGCTATACCAAAAGAACCAATTGCCCAGACGGAATACTTTGCAGGACTGGGCGAAAGATGCCGAGGTCGCCAGCGGTTTCCAGTATAGCGAAATCCCCAACGCGGAATTAAACAGCATTTATCAACGTTACTGGAGAAAACTGATTTATAATTTTATCTTAACCGGCAGATTAAAATGGATATTTATCGGCTTCACTAACCTTATTACCAATTATTTTCGCTTAGCTCTGCGGATTATTAACCAAGATATCAGATAATGCCGCCAAATCGACTGAAAAATATCAGCATATTTTTTCTAAAGCTCTGTATCAGCTTAGGTCTTTTAGGTTATTTTCTCTCCCGGGTTAACTTAAGTCAGGTTATTGAAACTATCATTCACTTCCCTAAGGGCCTGCTGCTCCTCATCTGCCTCCTCTATCTGATCCCGCAACTTATTAATACCTTCAAATGGCGCCTGCTGTTACCTAATCATTCCTACTCATCCCTTTTTAAAATGACTATACTCGGCCAATACTACAATCTCATTCTTCCCGGGCAAATCGTCGGCGAAGGCGTAAAAGCTTACAAACTGGGAAGGGGCAAGCAAGACGCTGAAGAAGTGGCCGCGTCCGTGGCGGTGGATAAAATTACGGCCCTCATTGGCCTTTTGTTAGTGGGGATTTTCGGGGTTTTCCTCAGCCACAGCCCCATCCCCTATGGGATTCCGGTGGCTCTCTTAATTATTGTGGCCGTATTTTTTCTTTTCCTTTTTTCCTTTCATTTCCAAGCAATCCGGAATTTCTCGGGATTCATCTTAACCAGGTTTCTCGACCATTCGCCCCGCACCGCCAGACTCGCCGGTCAGCTCCGCTCCTTCATGGATGCCTGGCGGACCTATTCCCGGCAAACCAGGCTCATCTTTTATTCCATCGGCCTGGGTATCCTCTTCCAACTGGTGGTGGCGTTTCTTACCCTTATTCTGGCCGCGCCCTTAGGGATTTCCGTGAGTTTTATCGATTGGTGCTGGATCATGCCCATCTCCAGCATCGTGGTCCTCCTCCCGGTAACTATCGGCGGCATTGGGGTGCGGGAAGGCGCGTTTATTATCATTTTGGGATGGCTGGGTGTAAGCAACGATAAAGCTCTGGCTCTTTCCCTGATGTGTTTCTTTATTCAAGTATTGCTTGCTGGTTGGGGGCTAGGCTATGAAATAAATTGGCAGGTAAAATCTTTGCAGAAAGGCATTGGCGGAGATAAAAATTAACCTTGGCGGGAATATCCTTCTCTGGGCGAGGTAATGTTACCCGACCGGGCTTAGATGGATGCTTGAATTGCACCTGAGGTCCTCTTTGCCCCACTCGATAGCTAAAGGCCTTTATGGCCACCTCCCAGGCCTGATGACTGTCCCAACAGGTTGCCGGCATTAAAGGCCTAAACTCAATATTGCCGATCCTCCCAAACCCTTAATTTACTGGCTTTCCAGAGAATGCAGGAACTCGACCTATTCGCCCGCAGGGGGCTTTCAGCCTCCTCTATTCCATCTCTCCGAGGGAATTTAAGCCTTGATAAGATCAATTAATTTAATTAAGGCTAACCATATAAAACATTTTGGGAACATGAGGCGCAAATGGCCGTTGGGAAGGAAGATCAAAATCTGTAACTTACTGAAATAATTGGTGCCTGGGGCCGGACTCGAACCGGCACGGGGCGAACCCCGAGGGATTTTAAGTCCCTTGCGTCTACCCGTTCCGCCACCCAGGCTTTTTAGTGTTTTCCATGATTTGTCATATACCGGTTGCCGAAAGCTTTTTCCGTCCCCCCTCACCCTGACTCTCTCCCCCGCTGGAAAGAGAGGGAATAAAAGGAAGGAACTTTTAGCAAATGCTATAAGTTGGGCAGGGAGCGCCCAGGCCGTTAAGGTCGGGCCTGCCCCGCCAGGACCTGGAGTTCCGTATCACTTACCCGGTATTAACCTTGGCGCACCGCCACGCTTTGATGAGCGCTGGCCGCCATTATACGGCAATAATCATGCCCCTGCAACCGCCAGTTGGTGATTGCTCCGGGCTTTAAATCGTGCCGGAAATCACACCCTCAATTCCGGCACGAGAGGCAAGCTGCCTCAGATATTTCCCAGCAGGTCTTTGAGAATTTTTCCATCTCCGCAGTGGGTCCTGGATCAGAGCCACAAGGGGGGGAGCATTATTACCGCATTATGGGTCTCCATGGATATGCCTCCTCATTTAGTATTCGCAATCTTTTATAAGCATTAGATAATTCAGGATTATATTCCTGGGAGCGGTTTACCAGCATTTAACAATTTCCGCTATTATCTAATAAAGTTTTCCCGCATAATTCCCGACACAAAGAATGTCACCGCGCCAGGACGCGGTTTCTTAAAAGAAGAAAAACCTGTCGCGATGATTCCAGTGAGTGGAACCAGGGTTGCCTGCCTGGCGCTGGTAGAGAAAAGATGCCCGGTTTTCTTTCATATCACCAGGATGCAGTGAAGGTGCGGCTAACCACCGGCCTCCACCGTATTGCGCCCCACCGCAAATTTACCGGTAAAATCAGGGAGCGTCACCGACCACCGCTGCCCACAGAGGAAAGTATTGGTATGGCTTTTCTTCCCAGATTGTGGCTCCGGTTGTATCTGGTAGTTCTTCTCCTGATATTCTGGGCCGTTCCCGGGTTAGCTGACGCCAATCATCCTCAGGTGGTAATCCTTAGCTCCTACCATCAAGGGTATGATTGGTCAGATAAGGAGCTGGCCGGGCTCCTGGACAGGTTGCACCAGGGCTATCCCACGCTGGACCCGGCCATTGAATACCTGGACGCCAAGCGCTTTCCCGGCCCGGAGCAACAGGAACGGGTGAAGCATTACCTCATCGCTAAATACGCCATGCTTGACCACCACCAACTCAATCGGTTTGCCATGTCATTGGCTGCCTTGCCTCCAGGCACTCTGGTGATCAATCGGCCGGTATCTTTCTATCAGCAACATGAGCCCTGGATCTGGGCGATCTCGTTGACCGTGGTTTTCCTCTCCCTGGTGATCTTCATCTTGAGCCATAATATCGTGCGCCGCCGTCTGGCGGAAAAGGCTCTTCTGGCCAGTGAAACCGGGCTGCGCAACGTCATTGACTGCACCGCCGAAGCCATTCTCACGGTCGATAAAAACCGCATCATCACCTCATTTAATCCCGCCTTTACCCGGCTGTTGGGTTATACGGCGGCAGAGGTCCTGGGACAGCCGGCGGCCCTGATTCACCCTTCCGAGGAGCAATTCCAAACATTCGGGGAGATGGTTTATCCAGCCATTGCCGCGACGGGCTCCTGGAGGGGAGAATACGAACTTAAGAAAAAAGACGGCACCCTGACCCCCACGGAAAAGAGTTTGACTCCCCAGAGGTTACCGGACGGCACCCTGATGGGGTACATCGGGGCGCTCAGGGATATCAGCGAGGAGAAGCGGGCGGAGGAGGCCCTGCGCCAGAGCGAGGAACGATTCCGTCTCTTAGTGGAGAATGCGCCGGATGCCATTCTCATCCAAACCACGGGGCGCTTTGCCTACGTTAATAAAGAAGCTTTGCGGCTGTTCGGGGCGGCCACGGCAGAGCAACTAGTGGGGCAACCGGTCATCACCCGGGTACATCCTGCCTGCCAAGAGATAGTCAAAGACAGAATGTGGCGCCTGAATGAAGCAAAAGAAGCCGTGCCCTGCATGGAACAGCAGTACCTCAAACTGGATGGCGCCATTTTCGACGTGGAAGTCTCCGCGGTGCCTTTCAGATACCGGGGGGAAGATGGCGCCCTGATTTTTGTCCGGGACATCACGGAACGCAAGAAAGCCGAGGCGGCCTTAAAAGAAGGGTGGCAACTCAATCAGATTCTTATGGATAGTCTGCCCTGCGTGGCCATGCTTCTCCGGCCCCATACCCGGGAGATCGTGGCTGCCAATGAGGCGGCAATGCAAGTGGGGGCGATTCCCGGCGCTCACTGTTATGCCACTTTCGGCCGGAGGCAGGACGCCTGCCTTTTTTGCCGGGCTCCCGCGACCTGGCAGACCGGCCAGGCTCAACACCTGGAGGTGGAGGCCCTGGGGGTGGTTTGGGACGCCCACTGGGTTCCCATTCAGGAAGGCCTGTACTTGCACTATGCCTTTGATATCACGGCCCGCAAGGAAACCGAAAAGTCCCAAAAGATGCTGGAGGCCCACCTTTTCCAAGCCCAGAAAATGGAAGCCCTGGGCACCCTGGCCGGAGGCATCGCCCATGATTTCAACAACGTCCTGGGGGCCATGATGGGGTTCACGGAACTGGCCAGTATTGAGCTTGCAGAATCCACGGCCGTCAGAGCCTATTTGGATAATGTCCTCAAGGCCGGGGAGCGGGCGCGGCACCTGGTGAAGCAAATTTTGAGCTTTAGCCGCCAGGAAAAAGTGGTGCAGCAACCCATCTCCCTCACCCCCATTGTTAAAGAAACCCTCAAGTTTCTCAGGGCCTCTCTGCCCACTACCATTAAGATCCACACCCGCCTCCAGGCCGGAGATGCCATCGTGGTGGCGGATCCTACTCAGATCCATCAAACCTTGTTGAATCTTTGCACTAACGCCGCCCATGCCATGGAAGAAAAGGGAGGCACGTTGGAAATAAACCTGAGGGAACTGGTAATATCTTCCCAGGAAAAGAGCTTGGGATATGGCTCTTATGCGAATTTGCCGCCCGGTTCTTACCTGGAGCTAATGGTAAGCGATACCGGCCACGGCATGGAGCCGGCGGTTATGGCGCGGATCTTCGACCCCTTTTTTACCACCAAAGAGCCCTGGAAAGGCACCGGTATGGGGCTGGCGGTGGTCTACGGCATAGTTAAAACCCTGAACGGGGGAATCCAGGTCACCAGCCAGCCTGGCCAGGGGGCAACTTTCCGGGTGTTGTTGCCCGTGGCAGAGGGGGGGCCTCCAGAGGCTATCCCGGAATTTTTAACGCCGTTATCCAGGGGCAGAGGATGCATTCTCTTTGTGGATGACGACGAGGACTTCTTCCCGGCCGGACAGAGGATGCTGGCGGAGCTGGGGTATGAGGTCGTCTCTTACAACAGCAGCCTGAAAGCCCTGGAGGATTTTGCGGCTCAGCCCCACCGCTTCGATCTCATTATCAGTGACTTGACCATGCCGGGTCTGACGGGACTGGAACTGGCCACCGCCTGTTTACACCTCCGGCCGGACATTCCCTTTATCCTGGCCACCGGGTTCAGCGAGACCGTCCCTCCCGAAAAAGTCCGGAGTACGGGTGTCGGGGAGGTAGTGGCTAAGCCCTTCAATCTTCACCAGATCGGGGAAATTATCAAAAATGTCTTTAAAGGAGAATCCCAAAATAGCCGAATAAAGTTGGAAGTGGCAGGACGGTAGCTCCTCCGGTTAGAAACCTGAAGATAGACTATCTGATCTGCTTAGGCAGTAAAACAGGCAGCCAATTCGTTTTTCCTTAAAATTTTCCTGGATGGCGGGAGGCCTTGGTGCCCCGGGTATTAATCATCGATGATGATAAGCTGACGTGCAAGATGCTCTCCAATCTAGTGCTGAGCCAAGGACATGAGGCTGCCTATGCCCTTACTCTGGAGGATGGTCTGGAGCAGGCGGCGCAACGGAATTTCGACGTGGTATTGCTCGATGTCTGGCTGCCGGACGGCGATGGTTTAGAGGCGATTCCCGTGTTGCGGAACCTGCGGGATGCGCCGGAAATCATAATTATTACGGGAACGGGTGATCCGGACGGCGCCGAATTGGCCATCAGCCAAGGAGCTTGGGATTACATCGAGAAGACCTCCAACATCAGCCAAATGGTGTTGTCTCTAACCAGGGCCCTGGAATACCGGAAGGAGAAAAAGGCCAAGAAGACCCCCGCAGCTCTAAAACTTGGGGGAATCGTGGGTGCGAGCCCCTTGATGCGGGATTGCCTGGATCTGCTGGCCCAGGCCGCTGCCGGCGATATTAACGTGCTCATCACCGGCGCCACCGGCACCGGCAAGGAACTCTTCGCCAGGGCGATCCACCTTAACAGCTCCAGGGCGGTACAGAATTTCGTGGTGGTGGATTGCGCCTCCCTGCCGGAAAATCTGGTGGAAAGCGCCCTGTTCGGCTATGAGAAGGGGGCCTTTACCGGCGCGGATAAAGCCGCCAGCGGGTTGATTGCCCAGGCCCATGGCGGCACCCTTTTTTTGGATGAGGTGGGAGAACTTCCGGGGAGCATGCAGAAAGCCTTCCTGCGGGTGCTCCAGGAACGCCGCTGCCGGCCCATCGGCGGCAAGCGGGAGGTGATAAGCGACTTCCGGCTGGTAGCCGCGACCAACCGCAATCTTGACGAGATGGTGCATCAAGGTGAATTCCGTCAAGACCTCTTTTTTCGGTTGCAGTCCCTGGTCATCAACCTGCCTTCTTTAAAAGAAAGAAACGGAGATCTGGTGAATTTGGCCTGGTATCATACCGCCAAATTGTGTAAACGCTACGATCTGCCGCCTAAAGGATTTTCCCCGGAATTTCTCCAATCGCTGTCGGTCCATGACTGGCCTGGCAATGTCCGCGAGTTGGTGAATGCCTTGGAGACAGCCCTGACGGCAGCCCACCGGGAGCCCACCCTGTTCCCCCAACACCTGCCGGCATACCTGCGGGCTAAATTGGCCCGGGCCTCCATCCTCCGGAAGCCGGCGGCTGTTAACGGCCGCAATGAGGAGCTCTCCTTGCCCCGGGAACTCTCCACTCTGGACCAAGTGCGGAAAGCCGCTTTGGCCGAGGTGGAAAAGCGCTACCTCCAGGACCTGATGCAGCAGGTGAGCGGTGACATCCAGGCAGCCTGCCAGATATCCGGCCTGTCCCGGGCCCGCCTCTATTCCCTGTTAAAACAATATGCCCTTTCCCGCCACCAGTATTTTCCCTCCTGAGGTAAACTTCTCTGCCAAAATTAATTTAAAAAAAACTTCACTAAATAAGATAAAATCTCACCAAACAATAATTTGTCCAATTTCATAAGACAAATCCTCATTTCTTCCTGCAAGCGGGAGGCGGAGGCCCATTTTTCTGCAGCGTATGTATCTTAATTTACTACAATAAATTATAGTTTCAAATTTACTGTCCTTTCCCCATCCTCTGGCAGACATCTTGCTCAATACCCAAACAGCATAGATTGACGGAGGGAGCGGTGGCGGCGGGTATGTTTTTTTAGAGCGCCCCGCCAAAGGTTAACCCTACCAAGCAGTCGGCTGTCTTCACAGTCGCTTCTCCCTCCTCTTAAAAACTCATAATTGTTTAATTATTTAAAAATAATAGGCTAATAATCCATGCCGATAACCACAACAGAGCTTGGGGAATTATTGCCTGCCGGCAGTCCGGTAAGGGGGTCGCAGTCGGGCGTAACCCCCGGATTAAGAGAAATAGGTACCTAGCATGACGCAAAAGAAATTGCTCCTGTATGTTCCGGTCGCAGGAGGGGTCGGCTACAGGCTGACGGAAGCGGTGGGTGCGGCGCTCCCCCAGCAGGAAGTCGAGGTGGTACAAACCCTGGATGCCCTCTCTAACCGGTTGCAGCAACCTCTGAATGGTCTTGAGCTGGCGGTGTTGCTCTCTGCCAGCCAGCGACAACTTTTTGATTTCCTGACCCTAAGGCCTTTACCGGATCGTCTGCGGATCATTCTGGTTCTACCGGACGCCAAACCTGAAACCATTTCTCTGGGGCATAGCTTGCAACCCCGTTTTGTCACTTATATCCACAGCGATTTCCAGGATGTGGCCGCAGTGTTGCGAAAAATAATGAAGTCTGCGCCGAGTACCGGGTATGTGTATCTTTCGCCGTCCAAAGCTTGAGGAATCTGACACGGAACTAACATGCAAAATCATGGTTGTCTCCCAGCCCTGATCACCCGGATATTTAGACGGAACGGGCTGCATCGGCTATTAAAGGCCGGAGTGCCCCGCCTCCAGGAGCTGGGCCGGGCCCTGCACCGGGTCAATGCCGAGACGGAAGAGGAATTTTTGACTACCGGAGAGTACTTGCAAGATTTTTCCAGCCGGGCCCAAGAAATTTCCGCGGTCTCGGCGGCCACGGCCGGGATCATCGGCGGCCCGGAGCTGGATCAGGCCATGGCCCAATTGGGGCATATTTTTCAGCAAACCAAACTGCTGGAAGGAGAATGCGAGAAGGGCACCGACATCCTGGGCGATATTCTCCAGATCCTGGACCTGATTCAATCTTCCATCACGGGATTCATGAAAATAGTTAAGACCCTGGCGGTGTTAGGTACTGTCATCCGGGTGGAAAGCGCCCGTTTGGGGAGTATGGGCGCGGGATTCTCCACTTTGGCCGCGGAAATTAATCAGCTCGGCAAAGAAATCGAAGATAAATATTCGCATATTTTTACCAAATCGCAGGCGGTATCCTCTTCCTTAAAGTACAGCTTAGCCAATGTGTTAAACATCAAGGCCAGCCAAAAAGACCAATTACAGATCATTATTGATAAAACTATCGTAAGCCTCGAATCTCTAACCGAAAAGCATAATTTATCTTCGGCCACTACTGCGAATATCTCTGAAAATTATCAGAATGTCTCCCGCAAGATCTCCGATATCGTCGTCTCCCTACAGTTCCACGACATAACCAGGCAGCAAATTGAGCATGTGGAACAGGCGCTGGATAATATCTCCTCTTTAGTCCAGGAAAAGTCCTTAAAGAACGGCCACCGGCAACAAATCATCATGTTGGCCCGGCATATTTGCAAAATTCAGGAGGGGCAACTGGTCATTGCCCGGAACAAGCTGACTCAGGCGGTGGGCTCCATCATTGACAACCTCAGGAGCATCTCCCGGGACATCACGGCCATCTCCCGGCAGGTCCAAGAACTGGTGGGGGACGCCTCCCGGGAAGGCAACTCATTTTTAGAGGAGTTGGAGGATTCTCTGGCCGCGGTGGCCGAAGGCCTGAATCTCTACGGCGCGGCCAGGAAAGATTTGTCGGCCTTGATGCAGGCGGTGGTCCCGGCCATCGACGATATGTCTAATTTTTTAGTGGACATCGAAAGGATAGAAATCGCCATTGAGCGTATTGCCCTCAACGCCT
>JAQTXE010000060.1 GCA_028688935.1 Syntrophales bacterium | reverse complement strand
CGGAAGGCCCGGGCGAAATGCTCGTTGATCACCTCCAAGGTGGGCATGCGCCCACGGATGATCCGCTCCTGGGAAGTAAAATCGTAGTTGATTACCCCTTCTTCCGGGGCGCTGTGGTCGGTCTCAACGTCGATTTCCCCCTCAATCATTCCCTTGAGCAGGGCATCTACTTCTTCCTGAGATAAGACCTTGGTCACCTTGCTCTCCTATTGGGCCACAAATTCGGTAAAAAAGGCGCCGGTGATTTTTTTGCCCGTGGGCAGGGCCGCCAGACGGGCCATAATATCTTTCTTCAACTGGTACTTGCCTTCCGGAGTGGAGATATCCTGGTAGCTCTTGCTGCTGAGGAGAAAAATGAGCTGGTCCCGGATGCGGGGCATGGATTTTTCCAGGACTTTAACCGCCTTTTCGTTTTCCACTTCCAGGTCGATTTTTACCTTGAGATAGCGCCGGGAGTCTTTGTCCGCCAAGTTGACCAGGAAAGGCTCCAGGGGCATGATGGCTCTTTCTGCATGCGATACTGCTTTTTTGGTGTTGGGAGGAGCAGGCTCGTCAAACAGAAGGATATAGGCAAACGCGCCGCCGCCCAGCAGCACAATGAAGACAACTAATAGCAGAATGATCTTTTTCAATTTTCCTTTGGGCTTCTTAGGAGCTTCTTCCAGGACTTCCTGGGTCTGCTCTTTTTCTCGGGCCATCACCGCGCTCCTTCGCGCAATTTTTCCTTTGAAGGAGCAATGATTGTGCCAGCCGGGAAAGATGGCCACGTTTGGCCCAAACCCTGATGAATGAAAGAAAATATTTTCCTTAAGGATGATGCCGGGTGAAAAATCCGTCAAAGTTACTCGGCTTTGTCAAAAAATTGACAAGGAGTTTAACCAGGATACCAAGGAGGTGCAGGAAAATTAGATTTAACCGTCGGCCTGAAGGCGGTAAAGGCAAGAGCAGGCTCCTCTGTGCCTTTCCGTCTTCTTTGTGCCCCGGTGATGAGTCCTGGCCGGGGTTTTTGATTGCTATAGCGGGGCTCTTATGATAAAAATAATCCAGTTAATTTACTCAGATAGGCTATTTAGCATGCCCCGCCCCGGGGTGCCCGACCCTTACCGCACTAAAGCCCAGGCCGAAGGATTCGTGGCCCGGGCCGTATATAAACTTAAGGCCATGGACGCCAAGTACCGTCTGTTGCAGCCTAACCGGCGGGTGCTGGATCTGGGCTGCGCGCCTGGTTCCTGGCTGCAATACCTGGCTTCCCGGGTGGGACCCGGCGGTCTGGTAGTGGGGGTGGATCTGAACCCGCCCGCCATTGAATTGACACCGCCCATTCACTTTGTCTTAGGAGAGGTGGGGGGGGCGGACCTGGAGGCCGTAACTGCGCTCAGCGCCAGTTATGACGCGGTGCTCAGCGATATGGCCCCCAAGACCACCGGCATCCGGGAAGTGGACCAGGAGCGTTCCCTTAACCTGGCCCGGGCCGCCTGGGATTGGGCGAAGAAGCTCCTTAAGCCCGGCGGCCATTTTCTGGTGAAAGTCTTTGAAGGGCCGGGAGTCGAGGACTTGTTCAAGGAATTGGCGGGGGCCTTCGGGTCCTGCCGCCGGGTGAAGCCCCCGGGCTCCCGGTCCGCCAGCAAGGAGTTCTATCTGCTGGCCATGAACCGGAGGCCGCGGCAAGACGGGGGTAAGGTGCAAGGCGTTAAAAACAAGGGGAGAAAAGGGTAAAAGGTTAAAAGGGAAACAGGTTAAAGGGGTTATGAGCAGATTTGCTCTTTACCTTTTTCACTTTTGCCCTTTTTACCCCATCCGATCCCTGGCCTCCCTTTCTCAGAAATACTTTTTAAGGAGGAATAGCCCGTGTCCGGCCATTCCAAGTGGAGTACCATTAAGCGCAAAAAAGGGGCGTTGGACGCCAAGCGGGGGAAGGTCTTCGGCAAGCTCACCAAGGAGTTGACCGTGGCCGCCCGACTGGGAGGGGGCGATCCCGCGGGCAATCCCCGCTTGAGGGCCGCCATAGCCGCGGCCAAGGCGGAGAACCTGCCCAAAGACAATATGATGAAAGCCATCCGCAAGGGCACCGGCGAAGGCGGCGGCGCGGCCCTGGAAGAGGTGATCCTGGAAGGGTACGGCCCCGCGGGCGTGGCCCTGATGGTGGAAAGCCTGACGGACAACAAAAACCGCACGGTCTCCGACGTCCGCCATCTCCTCACCAAATACGGGGGCAACCTGGGGGAACCGGGCTGCGTGGCCTGGATGTTCGACAAGAAAGGGGTCATCGTCTTCGAGAAGGGCAACGTCAAGGAGGACGAACTCCTGGAAGCCGCCCTGGACTGCGGCGCCGAAGACCTGCAGAGTGATGAGACGCAGTTCGAGGTCCTCACCGAGCCCACCTCCTTTGTGGAAGTGAAGGAGGCCCTGGAAGCCAAAGGCTTTCAGCCCGCGTTGGCGGAATTGCAACTGCGGCCCCAGACCACGGTGCAGATCGAAGAGGAAAAACCGGCGCAACAGGTGCTGAAGCTGGTGGAATTGCTGGAAGAGCACGACGACGTGAACAACGTCTTCGCCAATTTCGATATCCCGGACAACCTCATGGAGGCTCTGATGTGAGCCAGGTGATCCTGGGGGTGGACCCCGGTTCCCGGAATACCGGGTTCGGCATTATCCACGGGGCCGGGGACAACCTCCGGCATCTGGCCTCCGGGCGCATCAATGCCGGGAGCCGCGCTGCTTTAGAAATCCGCCTGCGTCAAATATATGACGGCCTGACCGGACTGATCCAGCAACACCAGCCCCAAGCCCTGGCCCTGGAGGAAATCTTCCTGGCCGCCAACGTGCGCAGCGCCTTCATCCTCGGCCAGGTGCAAGGCGTGGTCCTCCTGGCCGCGGCCAACTCGTCCCTCCCCGTTTTCCAGTACGCCGCCACCACCGTCAAAAAAGCCGTGGTGGGCTACGGCCAGGCTACCAAATCCCAGGTGCAAATGATGATCGAACAGCTCCTGGGCCTGAAGATCACCAACGAACACGCGGCCGACGCCCTGGCGGTGAGCGTCTGCCACCACTTCCACAGCCGCTGGCCGCGATGATGGGCGTTTTTCGTTTTCCGTTTTCCGTTTTCCGTGGTGTTCCTAACGAGCTTACCGGCAATCGCAGTGTTTTTCTTTGCCTTGAAGCCATAATTCCTTTTAATATCACTGGTAATGGTGGGGTGTGTTCCAGTGTCCCCCAATACTGTTGCTTTTAAGCAAAACTATCAAGTTAACTATGGTCAATCATTATTCTTTTAACGCAAAACGGAAAACGCAAAACGGAAAACGGTACCTGATGGTCCGGTTTAAAGTCATTCTCGCGGTTACGGTGGTAGTTCTTTTCCTGTTCACCCTGCTGGCCTCGGCCCCAGCCCGGGACCCCCGGCCGTGGGATCAGCCGGTTTCCTGCCCCAAGTGCCAATCAGACCGGGTGGTCTATATCCTCTATGGCGAGCCGAAACTGGATGCAGAACTGCAACGCGCCCTGGATAGCGGCAAGGTGGAACTCGGCGGCTGTATCCTGACCCCGGATAGTAAGCGCTGGGAATGCCGGAAATGCAAATATAGCTGGGGGAAGGTAATTCCTGACCAATGACAGCATCTTAACCGAAAACGGAAAACAGAAAACAGAAAACGGTATTTATAATGATCGGCTTTCTGGAAGGCGAACTCCTGGATAAGACCCCGGGCCAGGTTCTGGTCAAGGTGGGGGGCGTGGGCTACCTGGTCTTAATCCCCCTGTCCACCTTCTATGCCCTGCCTGAGGCCCCGGCGCATGTCAGCCTGCAGATTCATACCCGGATCCAGGATGATGCGCTCAACCTTTATGGTTTCATCACCCACGAAGAGAAAGGCCTTTTCCTCAAACTTTTGAACATTCCCCGCATCGGCCCGGGCCTGGCCCTAAAAATCCTGAGCGGCATTTCCCCGGTGGAATTCGAAGAAGCTATGTCCATCAGCGATTCCCGGCGGTTGGCGAACATTCCCGGCATCGGCAAGAAGTCCGCGGACCGCATCCTCCTGGAGTTGAAAGGCAAGGTGATCATTGCCGTTAGGCCCCGGCCCGGAGTGGCCGGGGACCGCCCCTACCAGGACGCCCTCTCCGCGCTGTTAAATTTGGGTTACTCCAAAAACGTGGCGGAAAAGGCCCTGGATATGGCTCGCGGCCAGGGCGCGGCCAGCGTGGAGGACCTCCTGCGCCAGAGCCTTAAGTGGCTGGCGAGATGAAAAGTGGCCAGTAGTCAGTGGTCAGTGGCTGATATTCACTTGCCTTTCGAATCGTTAAATCTGGAGGGATTATATGCGAATCGAAATAAAATATGGTTCTATCCATGGGAACCACCCAATTGATTTAAGCATTGATGAACTCAACAACCTCCGAAATTCAAACGAACTTCTGCTAAGACAAGATCATCCAGCTACGAAATTACTACACATAACGGGAAACGCAGATGAGTTAGAACTTTTAGCAGTCGCATTGCTGAATAAAGCGATAGATCTTCGTCGCTTAAGAGCTTAAAACTAATTCAACGTCAAAAGGATATTTTTCGTACAAGGGGCGAACACAAGGTTCGCCCCTACGTATAATACCTTTATGACTGCAACCTCGGGATCATATGAGTTCTAATAATGAATAACCGGGCCAAACTATTTTTTGCCGACAGCCGCTCCATGGCTGAATTAGATGACAGCAGTATCGACCTCATCGTCACCTCTCCGCCCTACTGGCATATCAAAGATTACGGTGTTCCCGGCCAGATCGGGCACGGCCAGAGCCTGCACCAATATTTGATCGACCTCCATCATACCTGGGTGGAATGTTACCGGGTCCTCCGGGAAGGGACCCGGCTGTGCATCAATATCGGGGACCAGTTCGCCCGCTCCAGCATTTATGGCCGCTATAAAGTAATTCCCCTGCACGCGGAGTTTATTAGCCAGTGCGAGCAGATCGGCTTCGACTTCCTGGGGGCCATCATCTGGCAGAAGAAGACCACCATGAACACCAGCGGCGGGGCCAATGTCATGGGCTCCTATCCCTATCCCCCCAACGGCCTGGTGGAAATCGACTACGAATTCGTTCTGATCTTCAAAAAACCCGGGAAGGGGAGGGCGGTAGCCAAGGAAATTAAAGAAGCCTCAAAGTTGACTAAAGAGGAATGGAAGGAGTACTACTCCGGCCACTGGCGATTCGGGGGGGCGAGAAAACTGGGGCACGAAGCCATGTTCCCCGAGGAGCTGCCCAAACGCCTCATTCGCATGTTCTCCTTTAAAGGGGATACGGTCCTGGACCCCTTCCTGGGGAGCGGCACCACCATGAAGGTGGCCCTGGAGCAGGGGCGTAACGCGGTGGGCTATGAAATTAATGAGAGCTTTCTGGAACTGATCCAAGAAAAAATGGGCCTGAAAGGGAAGTTACCTCTTTATGGAGATAATCAAATAATCAGAAGGGACAAAGAAATTGCCAATCCCCGGGAGATTGGCTATATTCCCAGCATCCAAGACGCCAGCCCGCCGCTGATTGATGCGGAGATGGAAGATCGATCCAGTAACCTCCGCAAGGTCAGCGGCATCGTGGATGAGAAAACCATAAAATTGGATACCGATCAGGAGGTGGGTTTCCTGGGGGTGAAGATAGCCCGGCGGGACGCGGCCCTAAAGTATTTGCACCAAAAAATCTTAGGCAAGAAGATAATTCTGGGCTATGATGCCGGGGTTGAGGCCGATATTGCCGAAAAACAAGAGAAAATCGAGGCCTATGTCTATCTGGCCAATCGATTGTTTATCAATGGCTATTTAATCAAATCGGGGCTGGGGGTTCCCGATCAGGATATAGTGCATAGATTGCAGGATAAATTCAGAAAATGGGAAGGGAAGGGGGACTGAGAAGGAGAGGTGGAATAATGGCTGCTTTAAATGAAATATTAAAGGAAGCGCTAAGTCTGAAACCTGCACAAAAAGCAGAATTAATTGACAAGCTGCTTGCCAGCTTGGATATCTCTGACCAGGAGATTGATAAATTGTGGGCCCAGGAAGCGGAAGAGCGCCTCGAGGCTTACGAACAAGGCAAAATCAAGGCTGTAACCTTAGAGAAGGTGTTGGAAAAATATAAATAGGATGAACCCATGCGGATCCGATTCCTGGAGATCGCCCAGATCGAACTGGATGAGGCTATCCACTTTTATAATAATTAAATTCAGGAGATGGGCAGAGGAGCGTATTTGAAATAATCAAGACATTGATTTCCAGAGCCGGAAGACGGGCCTTACTATTTCTATCCAAGTAATAATCGCCCAGGAGGTATCGTTCATGAAGCAACCGAGCCTCAAGCGTCACGGCATCCGCAACGTCACCGCCATCCATTGGCACCTGCCGGCGCCGGCCTTGTATGAGAAGGCCGTGCAGCGCCGGGAGGGCCTCATCGCCCACTTGGGCCCCCTGGTGGTACGCACCGGGGTTTACACCGGCCGTTCCCCTAAAGATAAATTCATCGTCCATGAACCCTCCAGCGCCGCGAATATTCACTGGGGCGAGCAGAATCAGCCCCTGGCGCCGGATAAATTCGACCTCCTCCATGCCCGGCTGTTGGCCTTTCTCCAGGGCCGGGAGCTTTTTGTCCAGGACTGCTACGCCGGGGCCGATCCCCAATACCGCACGCCCATCCGCATCATCGCCACCGCAGCCTGGCAGAACCTCTTTGCCCGCAACATGTTCATCCGTATCCTGGACCCCAAGGAACTCCACGGCCACGAGCCGGAGTTTACCATCATCAGCGCCCCGGATTTCCACGCGGTGCCGGAGCTGGACGGCACCAACTCCGAAGCCTTTATTATTGTCAACTTCGCCAAAAGATTGATCATCATCGGCGGCACTTCCTACGCCGGGGAGATCAAAAAATCGGTCTTCACCATTCTCAATTACTTCCTGCCCCAGAAGGAAGTGCTGTCCATGCACTGTTCCGCCAACCAGGGGCACGGGGGAGATACGGCCCTGTTTTTCGGCCTCTCGGGCACCGGCAAGACCAGCCTCTCCGCCGACCCGGCCCGGGGGCTCATCGGCGATGACGAACACGGTTGGGGCAAGACCGGCATCTTTAATTTTGAAGGGGGCTGTTACGCCAAGGTGATCCGGCTGAGTGCCACCGCGGAGCCGGAGATCTATGAATGCACCCGGCGGTTCGGGACCATCCTGGAAAATGTGGGCATCGACCAGGAGACCCGGCGTTTGGACCTGAACGACGACACCCTCACCGAAAACACCCGGGCCGCCTACCCGATTACCCACCTGAGAAATATCGTCCGCTCCGGCGTGGGCGCGCATCCCAGCCACATCTTTCTATTGGCCTGCGACGCCTTCGGGGTCCTGCCTCCCATTGCCCGCCTCACGCCCGAACAGGCCGCGTACCAGTTCCTGTCCGGCTACACCGCCAAGGTGGCGGGAACGGAAAGGGGCATGGGCAACGAGCCCCAGGCAACCTTTTCCACCTGCTTCGGCGCGCCCTTCCTGCCCTTACCCCCCGGGCACTATGCCAACATGTTCCGGGATAAGATCAAGGTCCACCAACCTTCCTGCTGGCTGGTGAACACCGGCTGGACCGGCGGGCCTTACGGGGTGGGGCACCGCATGGAGATCGCCTACAGCCGGGCCCTGCTCAACGCGGCCATGGTGGGCGCTTTGGACGAGGTGCCCTCTTTCCAAGACCCGATTTTCGGCCTCACCGTGCCCTCCACCTGCCCGGGGGTGCCGGATGAGATTTTGAATCCCCGAAACACCTGGAAGGATAAAAAGGCTTATGATGAAAAGGCCCGGGAACTGGGGGGTAGGTTCCGGGAAAACTTCTCCCAATATGAGTCCAACGTGGACCCGTCGGTCATTGCCGCGGGGCCGAAGTAAAAAATATCTCACGCCAAGACGCCAAGGCGCAAGATTAATTTTTAGGGGTACGGCCAGGGCCGTGCCCCTAAAATATTTCTCTGCACCCTTTCTTTGCGTCTTTGCGTGAGGTTGTTTTATTACAGCTTCAAGCCCGGGATTTGGTCCCAGTGAAGCAGATGCAGGGTAAGAAAGAAAACCAGGCAGGTTCCGGCCAGTCCCAGGGCCAGGTAGTCCCGGGGTTGCAGGCGGATGTCCAGGAGATAGGTGCGAGTGGGGCGCATCTGGAAGCCCCGGCTCTCCAGGGCCCAGGCTATGGTCTGGCTGCGCCGCAAGGTCAAGAGAAAGATGGGCACCAGCAGGGGCAGATGGCGTTTCAACCGGGTTAAAGGCCCGCCTGCCTCCCACACCAGGCCCCGGGCCTCCTGGGCCTCTTTGACCCTCTGGGCCGTGGCGAAGACCTCCGGCACCCACCTCAAAGCCAGGGCAAAGGCAAACGCCGCCGGATAAGGGAACTTAAGTTTCACCAGCCCCCGGAACAACTCTTCCACCGGGGTGGTGGCCAGGAGCACCAATCCGGCCACCATCATGGTCCCCAATTTCAAGAAGGTGGCGCATCCGAAGGCCAGGGATTCCCGGCTCACCCGCCAGAAGAGCAGCGTAGGGCCCTGGGCCACCATGGACCAGACCGCCAGGCTGAAAATAGCCAGGATGAAGAGCAGCCAGCGGAGGCGGCGGAGTTCCCCCCAGGCGTGGGCCAATCCCACCTGGAGCAGGACCAGCAGGGTGGCCAGGGCTACTATCTCCGGGCGTTGGGGCAGCAGCACCGCCCAAAAGCTCATGAGCAGCAGAGCCACCTTGACCCGGGGGTCCAGGCGGTGTATCAGGGTGGGGGCCGGGAGGGCGGAAGCAGGATTATTTTCTTGCATCGGGGATTAACATTGCCGATACTCAACTGTTAAATATTCAAAAGAAGACCAAATCAATAAAGGAAGCGACTCAATGGTTAAATCCGTGGTGCTGGCCTTGATTACCCTGGACGTGGTTCTCAATGTGGCGGGCCAGTTATCTTTGAAATACGGCATGTCCCAAATCGGCAACTTTGCCATCTCCTTCAGCACTTTGCCCCCGGTTTTTCTGAAGGCGGCCACCAACCTCAACGTGCTCCTGGGCCTGGTGTGCTACGGCTTGGGCTTTCTGGTCTGGCTCATCGTTTTAGCCAAAGCGGAAGTGAGTTACGCCTATCCCCTGATCAGCCTGGGCTATGTCTTCACCGCCATCCTGGCCCGGATCATGTTCGGGGAGGCGGTCTCTGTCACCCGCATGCTCGGCATCCTGGTCACCTGCCTGGGGGTCTTCCTCATCGCCCGGAGCTGAAAACCGGCGGTGCTAGCCGGCGGCCTCCCGCTTAATCCTCCGGCGCAATCCAGATAATATTCTGTTTATTAACAATGAGCACCTGGTTGGTGAGCCCTTCCATGAGCGCGCCGAAGACCACCACGAAGGGGTCTTTGTCCCGGGTGAAAAGATCGCTGACCCGGTTGAGCACCATCTCTTCGTGGTAAAGATTCACCTGCCCCCGGATCAAGGAACCGTCAGTCAGTTTCATGGTCACCGTGCGGGGTTCCCGTTTCCGGGAAATAATTTTGACATCCATCTACTTCGCCTCCCAAGCGGTGGGCCGCGGGGTTTGGCGCCCGGCGTCCGCGTCCAGGGCCCTAAGGGCCGATTTGCCAATAATCAATGATAATTATTTATGCAAAGTGCGGGCCAATTCCCGGGCCCGGGCCAGGGTCTCTTCCAGGTCAAAGGTGAGGAGGCGCCGGTCCTGGACCACTATCTGGCCGTGTACCAGCACGGTTTGGACGTCCCCGGCGTTGGCGGCGTACACCAGGTGGGAGTAGGGATCATACATGGGGGTTAAGTGGGGCTTATCCAGGTCGATGACCACCAGGTCCCCTTTGAGGCCCGGCAGGATTGCGCCCACTTGCCGCTCCAACCCCAGGACCCGGGCGCCGCACCGGGTGGCCAGGTCCAGGGTCCGGGTGGCGGGCAGGGCCGTGGGGTCCAGGCGATGCACCTTTTGCAGCTTGGCCGCGGTATCCATCTCCTGGAGGAGGTCCAGGTTGTTGTTGGAGGCGCAGCCATCGGTGCCCAGGCCCACGGGCACCCCCCGGGCCAGCAAATCCACCACCGGCGCGATGCCGGAGGCCAGTTTCATATTGGACTCCGGGCAATGGGCCACCCCGGCGCCGCCCGCGGCCAAGAGATCCATATCCGCGCCGGTGAGCACCACGGCGTGGTCGGCCAGCAAGCGAGGAGTTACCAGTCCCAACCTGTGCAGGTGCCCCACCGGCGTGACCCCGTATTTGGCCTCACAATCCGCCACCTCCTGATTGGTTTCCGACAGGTGGATGATGAGCCGGGCATCCAGCCGCTCCGCCAGGTCCCCGCATTGCTGGAGCAGCTCCGGGGAACAGGTATAAACCGCGTGGGGTTGGATGGCCACTTTAACCCGGGGGTGATCCTGCCAGGTGCGGCAGAGTTCTTCGCTATACAATAAACCCGCGGCCGGAGGGCCGTAGTTGGGGGAGGGAAAATCGTAGAGGACCTCTCCTACCAGGGCGCGGATGCCCGTTTCCGCCGCCACCCGGGCCACCTGGGCGGACCAGAGGTACATGTCGCAGAAAGTGGTGGTGCCGGAAAGCAGCATCTCCGCCACCGCCAGCTTGGTGCCCCAATAGACGTAATCGCCGTTGAGATGGCGCTCCGCGGGAAAGATATGTAAGTTGAGCCAATCCTCCAGGGGCAGGTCGTCGGCCAACCCCCTAAAGAGGGACATGGCCGCGTGGGTGTGGGCGTTGATCAGGCCGGGGATGATCAAGCCCTGGGGATAATCCAGGACTTTTCCGGCCGCGTAGCGTTTATGCAGGTCCCCGGGCGGGCCCACGGCCACGATCTCTTCGCCCTTCAGGGCCACCGCGCCGGGGGAGAAAATTTCCCGGTCCGGGTTCTGGGTCAGCACCCAGGCCCCGGAGACAATAAGTGAGACGGTTTCTTTCTCCGTAACCTTCAATTGCCCTCCGAAGGAAGATTTATGTTCCGGATTTAGTAATCAGTAATCATTGGTCAGTAATCAAAGCTGAAAGCTGACCGCTGAAAGCTGATAGCTTCTTCTAACCGAACGCGCCCCGCTGGTATGCCTCTTTGAAACGTTGGCCCGTGCCCTTGGGAATTTTCAGGGTATGCGACCCCGGGGGCAATTTGGCCCCTTTGATCCAGGGATTGAGTCGCTTGATCATTTTATAATAGCTGCCGCAGGCCGCGGCCAGGGTCCGCACCGGCACCTCTTTGGAGGTAAAGAAATTCACCTCATCGTATTCCAGGGGGGGGTAAAGCTCCTC
Source organism: Syntrophales bacterium (assembly GCA_028688935.1). GTDB lineage: Bacteria > Desulfobacterota > Desulfobaccia > Desulfobaccales > 0-14-0-80-60-11 > SURF-52. Next base: position 5,672 of record JAQTXE010000060.1, on the reverse strand, counting down.
CGGGGGGATATTGTAGCCGTAACGGCCCGGGGACCCGATAATGATCTTGGCCGCCAGGATACGGGGGATATAACGCTCCGTCTCCGAGGGCAGGCTGAGGTAATAATAGTTGCTCACCCCCTGGGCGGCCATGGCCTTCTTGACCCGGCCTTCGCCGCAGTTATACGCGGCCAGGGCCAGGGTCCAGTCGTTAAAGAGCCGGTGCAGATCTTTGAGGTAACGCAGGGCCGCGTCCGTGGCCGCGCTGAATTCCAGGCGGTCATCGATGTCGCTGGTGGTCCGGAGCTGGAAGCGGTTGGCCGTGGGGGCCATGAACTGCCAGGGGCCCTGGGCCCCCGCGGAGGAACGGGCCTTGAGCCGCAGATCGCTTTCCACCAGGACCACGTACTTCAAGTCCGCGGGTAAACGGTAATCCCGGATTTTGCGCTCGATCTCCGGGAAATAGCGATGGGCCCTTTTCAGCCACATGGTGGTCTGGGCCCGGCTCCAGACGACAATGGTGAATTCCCGGTCCAGGTCTTCCCTGACGGTGGGGTCGGTCAAGGGCACGGGTTCGCTACAGAGAGTGATCTTCGCCGGCATCCGGAAATAAGGCCAGGGCGGGATGGCCGCGTTGGCGGTGGCGGCCGCGGCCGGCGGTGGGGCTGCCGGAGCCTCCGGCCCCGCGCCCAAAATGCCGGGCCAGAACCAGCACCCGGCTAAGAAGATCATGATCATTACCAGCATCAGCTTATTCCCACAAAATTTGGTGGAATTCTGGTATTGCATTTACTTTAGCGGTTTCATCCTGTCAAGTCCAGGTTGAGGTTGAGGGTAAAAAAGCAAAAATGCTTGACTTACTCAGGTATTTATGAGAAAAAATGGACTGAATTATCACTCAGAGGAAGACTTCCGGCTGGGAGATTGAGGAGTAGCACGGCAGTATCCGTGAATTTTGACCTTATGTAAAAGAAAACGGCACCTCGGAGAGTTCCTTGTGACGCCCGAGATGCCTTTTTTTATTGAGGCAACCGCATGATTAAAGTCCATTCGGACCACGGCCTGACCCGGGAGGAACCCGAAGGGGTTACCGTGGCCCAAGCCCTCCAGGACCTGGACCTGGCCGCCAACCGCCAAGCGGTGGCCGCCAGCGTGGATGGGGAACTGCTGGATCTGGCCCAACACCTGGACCGGGACTGCACCGTGAACCCCGTCTGGCTGGATTCACCCCAGGGGCTGGAAATCATGCGCCATAGTGCGGCCCACGTCATGGCGGAAGCGGTCCGTTCCCTCTTCCCGGGGGTGAAGGTGGCCATCGGTCCGGCCATTGAAGCGGGTTTTTACTACGATTTTGACGTGCCGGAGCCTTTTACCCCGGAGGATCTGGCCCGGATTGAAGCGCGCATGGCCGAGATAGTGGGCGCCGACCTCCCCTTTAAGCGCCGGGAAGTCACCAAAGAGGAGGCCCTAGAGCTCTTCCGGGAATTGGGTGAAGTCTATAAGGTGGAGATTCTCGAGGATATTCCCGCGGACCAGGTCAGCCTTTATCGCCAGGGGGATTTCGTGGATCTCTGCCGGGGGCCTCATGTGCCTTCCACCGGCTATCTCAAGGCCTTCAAGCTCACCGGCGTCTCCGGCGCCTACTGGCGGGGGGACGAACACCGGCCCATGCTGCAAAGGCTGTACGGCACCGCCTTCCCCACCGCGGAAGAATTGCAACTCCACCTGGAGCTGCTGGAAGAGGCGAAACGCCGGGATCACCGCCGCCTGGGCCGGGAATTGGGGCTCTTTCTCATCGAAGAGGAAGCCGGGCCGGGCCTGGTGATCTACCTCCCCAAGGGGGCCGTGCTCCGGAGCATCATCGAAGATTTCGAGCGCCGGGAGCATCTGAAAAGGGGCTACCAGATGGTCATGGGCCCCCAGATACTCAAGGCCGACCTCTGGAAACGTTCGGGCCATTGGGACAACTACCGGGACCACATGTACTTCTGCGACGTGGAAGGGCAGGGCTACGGGGTCAAACCCATGAACTGCGTGGCCCATATGCTCATCTACAAATCCCGGGTGCGCTCCTACCGGGAACTGCCCCTGCGCTTCTTCGAACTGGGCACGGTGCTGCGCCACGAGCGTTCCGGAGTGCTCCACGGCTTGACCCGGGTGCGCCAGTTCACCCAGGACGACGCCCATATAATCTGCACCCCGGAGCAGGTGGAGAGCGAAATCCAGGGGGTGCTGGACTTTGTCTTCGAGGTGATGGGCATCTTCGGCTTCGAGTACGAAGTGGAGCTGTCCACCCGGCCGGAGAAGTCCATCGGCACGGACGCGGAATGGGAGTTGGCCAGCAGCGCCCTCCATAACGCCCTGAACGCCAAGGGCATACCTTACGGTATTTGCGCAGGGGAAGGCGCGTTCTACGGCCCCAAGATCGACATAAAGTTGAAGGACGCGCTCCAGCGGCGCTGGCAGTGCGCCACCATCCAGTGCGACTTTACCTTGCCGGAGCGCTTCGACCTCACCTACGTGGCCGCGGACGGCCAGCGCCACCGCCCGGTGATGCTGCACCGGGTGGTTCTGGGCTCTTTAGAGCGTTTTATGGGCGTGTTGGTGGAGCATTACGCCGGGGCCTTCCCGGTGTGGCTGGCCCCGGTGCAGGTCATACTGCTGCCCATCACCGACCGGGTCCACGCTTACGCCCAGGAGGTGGAGCAGTTGATGCGGGTCGCGGGCTTGCGGGTGGAGCTGGACAGCCGCCCGGAGACCCTGCGTTATAAAATCCGGGAAGCGCAGCTCCAGAAGATTCCGTATATGGTGGTCATCGGCGACCGGGAGGCGGCGGATCGCACCCTCTCGCCCCGGTTGCGCGATGGCACGGAGTGGAAAGATATACAGGTAGAGACTTTTATTACCAGGGTGCAGGAGGAAGGTAAAATTCCTGCTCCAGCCAAGTTCCCATAAATACAGGAGGTAACGGCCATCCAGAAGCAGCGCGTGAGAATCAACGAACAGATCAAGGTTCCCGAAATCCGCTTAATCGGCCCTGACGGGCAGCAGATTGGGGTTATGCCCGTCAAGGAAGCCTTGGCTCGAGCAACCGAGGCCAACCTGGATCTGGTGGAAGTGGCTCCCCAGGCCAGTCCGCCGGTGTGCCGCATTATGGATTATGGCAAGTATAAATACCAGCAGAGCAAAAAACAGCAGGAAGCCAGGCGGCGGCAGACCACCATCCAGGTAAAAGAGGTCAAAGTAAGACCCAAGATCGAAACACACGACATGGACTTTAAGATGCGGAACGCCCGGCGCTTTTTGAGCGAAGGGGACAAGGTCAAGATCTCCGTGATTTTTCGAGGCCGGGAGATTGCCCACACCGACCGGGGCTTTCGTCTGCTGGCGCGGATTTCCGAAACCCTGGCGGACGTCGGTACGGTAGAGCAGCACCCCAAACTGGAAGGCCGGAACCTGAGTATGATTGTCACTCCCAAGCAATAACAGTTTTCTGTTTTCTGTTTGCGGTTTTCTGTTACAACATACAGGAGCCAATCGCCGAAACCTAGACAAACCATGTCTCTAGGTCCGGCAAGTAGTTTTTTTCTTTTACAGAAAACAGAAAACCGAAAACCGAAAACCGAGGATAAAGCTATGCCCAAAATGAAAACCCATCGGGGTGCGGCCAAGCGTTTCAGCACCACCGGCAGCGGCCGTTTGAAAAGAAAAAGACCGAATTTGCGCCACATCCTGACCAGCAAATCCCGGAAGCGCAAACGGCACCTGCGGCAGGCGGATTATTTCTCCCCGGCCGACGAAAAGAACATGAAACAATTACTACCTTATCTGTGAAATAGGAGCACCCCATGCCACGTGTAAGAAAAAGTGTGGCCTCCCGGGCCCGGCGTAAAAAATTTCTGAAGATGGCCAGCGGTTACCGCAGCGGCCGGCGCCGCCTCTACCGTTCCGCCCGGGAAGCCGTGGAAAAGGCCCTGACCTTTGCCTATCGCGACCGCAAGGTGCGGAAACGTGAGTTCCGGGCCCTGTGGATCGTCCGCATCAATGCCGCCCTGCGGCCTTTAGGCATGTCCTACAGCAAGTTCATCGGCGGCCTGAAAAAGGCCCAGATCAACCTGGACCGCAAGGTTCTGGCGGACATGGCCCTGTATGATCCCTCGGGCTTTGCCAAGGTGGCGGAACTCTCCAAACAAGCCATTTAGCTGTCAGGTTCGCCCCTACGGAAAAAGCTGGAAGCTTCTTCATGACCGTTCAGGACCGAGGGATTCAGGAACTCCAGGAAGAGGGCCTCAAGGAAATCCAGGCCGCCAAAGGCGCCGAGGACTTGGAATTCCTGCGGGTGAAGTATCTGGGCCGCAAAGGGGCCTTAACCCAGATTCTCCGGAGTCTGGGGCAACTGGACCCGGAGGCGCGCCGCCGGGTGGGCCAGGAAGCCAACACGGTGAAGCAGGCCCTGGAAGAGGCCCTGGCCCAGGCCCTGGAGGACCTCAAAGCCGCAGCCCGCCGGGCTGCGGGGCCGGTCATCGACGTCACCCTGCCGGGCCGCCGCCTGCCTCAAGGCCGGCTTCACCCCCTCACCCAGGTCAACCAAGAGGTCTGCGACATCTTCCTGCACCTGGGTTTCGAGACCGTGGAAGGCCCGGAGGTGGAGCTGGATTACTACAACTTCGAGGCCCTGAATATCCCCGCGGACCATCCGGCCCGGGACATGCAGGACACCTTTTACTTCAACGACAAGGTCCTGCTCCGCACCCACACCTCCCCCATGCAGATCCGCACCATGGAACAGCGGCAGCCGCCGGTCAGGGTCATCGCGCCGGGGCGGGTCTACCGCCGGGACTCCGACCTGACGCATACCCCCATGTTCCACCAGGTGGAAGGACTGCTGGTGGATAAAGGCGTGACCTTTGCGGACTTAAAAGGGGTGCTGACCGCATTCGTGCACCAGATGTTCGGGGAGGAAGTGGGGGTGCGCTTTAGGCCCAGTTACTTTCCCTTCACTGAACCCAGCGCCGAAGTGGATATCGAGTGCGTCATCTGCCGGGGGGAAGGCTGCCGGGTCTGCAAGACCACCGGCTGGCTGGAAGTCCTGGGCTCCGGCATGGTGCATCCCGCGGTCTTCGAGGCCGTGGGCTACGACCCGGAAGTCTACACCGGCTTTGCCTTCGGCTTGGGCATCGAACGCATCGCCATGCTCAAATACGGCATCGACGACATCCGCCTCTTCTTCGACAACGACCTGCGGTTTTTAAGACAATTCTAAAAAGAATCAATCCGGGGCAGGCTGAAGTAAAAAGTCGCGCCTTCTTCCGGTTTTCCTTCGGCCCAGACCCGGCCGCCGTGGCGCTCGATGATGCGGCTGACCAAGGCCAGGCCGATGCCGGTGCCTGCAAATTCTTCCGTGCGGTGGAGGCGGGTGAAGCTCTCAAAGACTTTCCCGGCGTCCTGCATGTCAAAGCCGACGCCGTTGTCCCGGACGTAATAAACGTTTTCCTTCCCATTACGGTGGCCGCCCACTTCAATCGCCGGCTGTTCCTGGGGTTGGCTGAATTTGCAGGCATTGGCCAAGAGGTTGGCCCAGACCTGGCGCAGCATCACCAGGTCCCCCCGGGCGGGGGGCAAGGGGTTGATCATAAACTTGGGGACTTTGGCCGCGGCGGCAGCCTGTTCGGCAAAGACGGCACGGGCCAGTT
>JAQTXE010000322.1 GCA_028688935.1 Syntrophales bacterium | reverse complement strand
GGCCGGGGGGGTGGCCCACGATTTCAATAATCTCCTCACCGGCATCATCGGTTACGCGGAACTGATGCTCCGGCGTCTGGACGACCAAGATCCGCTTAGGGGCAACGTGGAGGAGATCCGCAAGGCGGGGGAACGGGCCTCATCTTTGATCCGCCAGCTTTTGGCCTTCAGCCGCAAGCAGATCCTCCAACCCAAAAGGCTGAACCTCAACACCGTGGTCCGGGACATGGAGAATCTGTTGCAGCGTTTGATCGGTGAGGATATTTACCTGGTAACCGACCTGGAGGCCGGATTGGGAATGGTGGAGGCCGACCCCAGCCAGATCGAACAGGTGGTCATCAATCTGGTGGTCAACGCCCGGGACGCCATGCCCCTGGGGGGCAAGCTGACTATTGAAACCGCCAACGTGGACTTGGACGATTCTTATGCCCACCGGGACGTGAACTTCCAAGCCGGTTCGTACGTCATGCTGGCGGTGAGCGATAACGGCGTGGGCATGGACGAAGAGACCCAGGCCCACATCTTCGAACCCTTCTTCACCACCAAGGCCAGCAACCAGGGAACCGGCCTGGGCCTGTCCACGGTCTACGGCATCGTCAAGCAAAGCGGGGGCTACATCTGGGTCTACAGCGAACCCAAGTGGGGCACCACCTTTAAAATCTACCTGCCTTTAACGATTTCAGCCCTGGAAATGGAACAAAACCACCCGGAAATGGCGGCTCCTCCCCAAGGCTGGGAAACCGTACTGCTGGTGGAAGACGAAGAATTGGTGCGGCAGATGGTCTTCGATGCCCTCATAGAGAAAGGCTACCAGGTGTATATGGCCGAGAACGCCGAAGAGGCCTTAACCTTTTGTGACCAATTTAAGGGGCGCATCCACCTGCTCCTCACCGACGTGGTGATGCCCGGGTTGAGCGGCCGGCAGTTGGCGGAACGCCTGGTTTTGCGTTATCCGGACCTGAAAGTCATGTATATCTCCGGCTACGGGGAAAGCGCCATCTCCCATCACGGGGTGCTGGACCCGGGAATAGCCTTCCTGGCCAAGCCCTTTACCCCAAATGTCCTGATCCACCGGGTGCGCAAAGTTTTGGACATGCCCAGTTTCTCTCCCGCCGTCCTCTCCCCGGGGCTAAAAAAACCGCTTCGTTCTGAGAGCAATTCCGACGCTCCCCCAAACGGCAAAAAGGAATAATACCGTTTTCGGTTTTCGGTTTTCAGTTTTCGGTTAAAAGATTAAAGATTATCAACAAGTTATTCGTTTGATTTGTTGCAGCAGAAACCGAACTTGGTATTACCCCCTCTCCCCCCGCTTTATCGTTACCCACAAATAGCGGGGGATGGAAGGGCGATGGCCATTATAAAGCAATTACATGACCTTATGCTTAAGAAAGTGACCCGTATTGAGGTTAGGGGGAGGAAATAATCTTGGCAGGAAGTATACTTTTTTTCAGGCGCGGATATCCAGGATACTTCCCAACATCTCCTCTGCGGTTTGCAGAACCTTGATGCCGGCTTGAAAACCCCGCTGTCCCAGGAGCAAATTAACCATCTCCTGGGCGGGATCCACGTTGGAGCCTTCCAATGCTCCCTGGACGAGTGACCCCCCCGCGCCTGCTTCCAGGGGAGGCCCGGAAGCCTCAGTGGGCCGGAAGTCATTTTGTCCCAGGCTTTCCAGGCCATTGGGATTGGCGAAGCGAAAGAGGGGAATATCCGCGGTGGCTACGACATTGCCTCCCGCGTCCAGGGCGGTGAGATGGCCGTTGCCATCCACCCGCATGGAGGCGGCCTCTGGAGGAAGCTGCACTTCCGGCTGGAGCCGGTTTCCCTGGGCGTCCACCAGAAAACGGTCCTTATCCAGGTGAAAGGTTCCATCCCGGGTGTAGACGTCCGCCTCCCCCTGGCGCACCTTAAAGAAGCCGTCCCCCTGGATGGCGAGGTTGAACTCGCTGTTGGTACTGAGCAGGGGGCCGGAGGAGAAATTCCGGGAGATGCCCAGGACCTGGGCTCCCTGGCCCACAGTGTAGCCCCCGGAGAAGGCGGTCCCCAGGGTGCCCAGAGCCAGGCGGCTGCTCTTGTAGCCGGTGGTATTGAGATTGGCCAGATTGCCGGCCGCGACACCCACCATGGCGCTATGCACCGCTAAACCGGAAAGGCCGCTGTTGATGGCGCTGATCAAGGAAACCTCTAATTCCTGCGCGAGCCCGGGAATGTCCCGGAGCGCGCCATTCTCCTGGCTAATTTATCGGCAGGTTTGGCCCAGGGTTAAAAAATTGGGGAAAGGGGAGGGGATCATCAAGGCGTACATCCTTAGCCGGAAAAAAAACTAGAAAAATTAACCGGGTCAGAGCGACTGGTTTGCGCCCTGACCCTGGTTTAGCCTGTAGAAGTGCGTGGTTTTTTGCTTAGAAATCCTTAAAACTGATTTCTTCCTTCCTCCCAGGATCTTCCGGCACTGGCCCCGATGCTGGAGGAGCAGGGGGCAGAAGCTTCTTCAACGGCAGCGGCCGGAGCAGGCCGTGCTTCGGCGGCAATTCTGCTCTTTTGCCTTTCTGGCCACGGTGGCCGTTAGCACCCTGGCCGCCCACCAGGCTCCCCAGGTCCACCACCAGCAACTTCATCTGCTCCGACTGGGTGTCAAGTTCCTGGGAGGCTCCGGCGCATTGTTGAGCATGAGCCGCCACCTGCTGGGTAACGGAACTCATGCCGCTCACGGCTTGATTGATTTGCTCCACCCCCTGGGCCTGCTCGACGGAAGCCGCGGCAATCTCCGCCACCAGGTCCCTAACCTTCCCGGTTCTATCAACCACCTGAGAGAAAGAGGAAGTGGTGCCGTCCACCACGTTGGTGCCGTCTTTAACCTTGCTAACCGTGGTTTGGATCAGCTCTGCGGTATTTTGGGCCGCGGCCGCCGCTCTGAGCGCCAGGGAGCGGACTTCATCAGCGACCACCGCAAAACCGGCCCCCGCCTCTCCGGCCCGGGCTGCTTCCACCGCGGCATTCAAGGCCAGCAAATTGGTCTGAAAAGCAATCTCGTCAATGGTCTTGACTATCTTGGCGGTGTCGTCACTGGCCCGGGAAATATCACCCATAGAGCCGTTCAATTTCTCCATGGACTTTTGGGCTTCCTCCATCAAGCGGGACATTTCCAGCATCAGACTCTGGGCGGAGGAGGCATTGTCGGCGTTTTGCCGGGTCATGGCAGTCATTTCCTCCAGGGAAGAAGAGGTCTGCTGCAGGGCCGCGGCCTGCTGGCTCGAGCCGGAGGCCAGGGAATGACTGGCTTGGGCAGTTTCGGTGGAGGAGATTTTAACCCGCTCAGAGGCATCGTTCAGACCGGCAATAACCCGGAAAAGGGGACCGGTGACGGAGCGGATGATGAGCAGCAGGCCGCAAATCATCAGGGCCACCCCCAGCAGCAGGCTGCCGCCGATGGTGAGCAGGTTCTCGCGGGTCAGTTCCTGCAGCTTCCCCAGGCTGTAGCCCATTTCCATTTTTCCCAAAGCCACCTTGGTCTCCGGATCTTTGACCTCCCGCTGCAAGAGTTTAAGTCCGCTGACATTCCCGGGTTTATTGCTGGCTTTGGTCAGTTGCTTGCCTTTGGTATCCCTAAAGATCACAAAGGCCACTGCCGGGTCACGCAGTGTCTCTTTGATAATGGCATCCAAGGCGGGGTAGTCGTAGTTCACAATATAGGTAACGCTGATCTTCTCCAACAGGTTGGCCAGTCCCTCTCCCTTGGAAACCAGGAGGTCGCTGGCGGTCTTGCTGGACTTATACATCAGCACGGCCCCTAGTCCGCCCATCAAGAGCACTGTCAGTACCAGGATGGGGACCAGTAATTTGGATCTTAGGGTTTTAAAAGTTGTGGAAATCATATGGTTCTCCCGAGGCCGGTTAGGGAGTGAGTTGGCGGCAGGTGAGTTGACCCGGGAGCACCACGGAGACAAAATATCTCGGGTCGTTCCCGGGTCAGCCGGTTAGCCGCAGCGAACCCTTCCCTTATCGCTGCCTGTTTTTATCGG
>JAQTXE010000321.1 GCA_028688935.1 Syntrophales bacterium | reverse complement strand
AAAGAGCCGAAGACCCGGCCCATGTCCAGGGACAAGACCGGCCAGCCCACCTCGTTCCCCAGGGCCTTGGCAAAATGGCTCTTGCCGGTTCCGGGTACCCCCAAGAGCAAGATGCCCCGGAATGGTAAGCCGGGCCGCCGGTTCTGAAACCGATTCAAGGTCCACTCCTTCAAATTCTCCAGGCCCCCCAAAGTGGCGAAAGTCTCAGTGAACTGTGAGAACTGTAAAGCCGCTGATTTTTCCACCATCTGGGCCTTCAAGGTGCAGATGGTATGGGGGTCGAATTTCTTCTGCCGCACCAAAGCCAGGGCCAGGGCGTTTTCCGCTTCCTCCCATGTAAGCCCCTGAGCCGCATCCAGGACCGCTTCTTCGTTTTCCGGCTCGATGCCGGTGCTTTCCACCAGGCCACCCAGGATGGTCTTCAACTCCTCCCGGGTGGGGAGAGGGAAGTCCAGGACGACCACCTCCCGCTCCAGTTCCAGGGGGAGTCGGGCTTCCGCGGAGACGATGACCAGGGTAATGCCCTTGGTCTTGTACACCGGTAGATTGTTCTGGAGTGCCTGAATCACGGGCGGCTCATTCAGCCAAAAGTGATAGTTTCTCAGGAACCAGACCGCCTTCTCCTTGCCCCGGGCCGCCACGTTGGGAAGATCGAAGGGATCGGCCTCTTCCCACTCGGCCCCATTGCCCAATTCCCGGAAACCCCGGACCACGTCCCATTGATAGGGGGTGCGGCCATTGGCCTCCTTGAGGGCGGCGCCGATAAAACGCTCCGGCTCATGCGTCCTGACCAGCAAGGCCGGGTAGCCGGCTTTCAAGTAATCAGTAATCATCTTTTGCCTCCACTATTTTTCGCCAGCAGTCTTTCCAGCCTCTGGTAGACTTCCTCGGATTCAATCCAGACGGTGAAACCATTGCCTTCTTCATCAGAGCCGGTGAGGTACCCGACTCCAGGGCGGCCACCACGGTCATCGCAGCCGCAGGAGCAGGGACGGCACACCTGCAAAAGCCGGTTCTTCTCGCCCTTCCAGATAATTTCCTTTTCTTTCATTGCCTTACCTCCAAGATTTTGGGGGCCGTCAAATCCTTTAACCTGGCAACCTCACCCTCCAGGTCGGCAATTCGGGGCAAGGCCAGGTCGTTTATCATGGCTTGGGCCAGTTTCGCCTCTCTTTTAAGGAAGAGGATTTGGGTAACCGCCCAGCCGAGGTCTTTGGCCTTTTCAAAAATCTCGCCCTCATCCATGTCTATTACGCTCTTGGCAGTCATGATCTTTTCTCCGGTATTGCATTCGTCTGAGCATGGCGCTCAAGGAGGGCTGCGAATCCGCCCGAACTCGCGCCCCCATTCAGAGCCACACTAAAATTAAGAGGTATCAGTCTCACGTCGCCCTTCCCGGTTGCTATTCCCGCTCGCTGGCCTCGCCGCCCCTTCCTTCCGGCCCTCCCGTCACTCGCACCACGGGCCGGCTGGCCTTCGCCTCAGTTAGGTTCGGTCCGCTCCCGGTTTCGCCTCTTTCCCGGTTCTTAGCTCCGCCCTGGATAAGGGACCAGGACCCCAGAGTTCTTCTCAGCAAACTCAAAAAACTGTGAGCTGTCAGGTTCATCACCAAGCCGCTCATACACTGGTCGCTTTCGGTGGCGCCGCCTACCTGCGTATCACCTGGTTTGAATTACCGCTCCAGATGGCCCAGGACCCTCTCACCGCCCCAATCGGCTGGTTGCCGGGAATTTGCCGTTGTTTTTCCCCTGGTTGCTATCCCAGGCTGCCCTTCAGCTTCGGGCTCCCTCTGGCCTGTCTTCCGATTTGGGGTGGGGGGAGATTTTTTATGGACCGGCGACTCCCCTGGTCCGTCCCAGAGGGATATTTGGTTTTGGCTTAAGAGCCGTGACTTTATTCGATAATGCTGCCTCCTTTTTTTTAGGGATGGTTTGATTGCTAATAATAGGAGATGCACGCAACATGCCTAAGCATCTAACAATACTCCCTAATTACATAATAATAGCGTAGTGCGTTTAGATAGTTACTCCTGTTTATTCCTTTTATTAAAATGCTATATTGCGGTAACTGTCCTTAATGACAAATAATTATACCTCACCAATCTCACCGCAATAACCGAACCTTTTTAGTAATGCGTAATAAAAGTTGCACGGTTAAAATAATTAAACAGTTATGCCAGTCTACATACAATATTTTGAACCAGTTAAACATTCAGTACAATCGCAACCCCTTTACTTTTACTTATTAAGCCCCAACCGTTATTATGGTCGTAAGGGCAAAACTCCACCCTCGCCAATTCCTATTGGGATTTCGTGCGACGTTATTTAGAGGGCGTTAATAGTGTCGGTTGCGCAGTTTAAATAACGTACAAATATCTATAGAGTTCCTAATAAATCAGCCTGCACCCTCCTGCTCATCCTCAAACGGGTCCGAGACCACGTGCACATTGATGTCGAACTCTTTGTAAATCAGGCCTTCCTGGGAGGGCTTGTGGCACAACATCTCCGACAGCCAGGTATCCCGGGAGACTTTGCGCTTCTCCGAGATCGCGTCTTCGATGCTGTAGAAGCCGTCAGCGTGGCGGGCCTTGCCCTGGCAGTCCTCCCAGAGTTCGCAAGCGTCACACTCCCGCCATTCCGGGCACTTTTTCATCACATCAAAGACGCACCACTTATAGATTTTGTAGCCGCTTAAGGCCGCCTCCTCGATCACCCGATTCATCAGGCCGTAAGCCTTGTGCATGGTGGAATAAATTTGCGTGCTGGCCCTTATGCCACGCTTGGTTTTGGGGATCAAGAGAGCCGCCTCGTATATCCGGTCATCGCACTCATCGACTTCATCGAGCTTGAGTTTTTGGGGGTGGGGGCCCCGGACGGATTTCATGGACGCGGTCAGGATGTTGATGTTGGAGCCGTTGACCGTCGCCGTTTTTGCGGCCAGCATCTCCCCTTCGATCAAGTACTGAAAATCCTCGGTCACCAACCCCCAGCCGTCGCCCTCCCCGGTGAGGTGCTGGTACATTTTCTTGCTCTGTTCGAGAGACCCGCCCAATATCTTGGTGGCGCACTCCGGCTTGAAAACGGTATCCAGCCAGGTGGCCAGGGCCCCCAGCAGCGTCTTGCCGCCGCCTCTGTTGGCCCAGCATACCGAGTCCTGGACCCGCTCGAAGAAGCTGTCGATGATGTACTGGGATGGCGGGGTGTGTTCGGGGCAGACGTTGGCCCGGGGGACCCGGAGTTTCCAGAAAGCCTCGATGAATTCCAGCAGCTCTTCAGTGCTTTCAAACGAATGCCGCAGGTAATAGTCCAGCAGTTCCCGCCGCACCATGACCGGGTCCAAATCTCCAACCTGAATCTTCATTCGTCTTTTTTCTCGCTCAATTTATTGATCGTTTTCAGGAACTCCAGAGCCGCCAACCTTGCTTCCGCCAGCTCCAGCGGGAGTCCGGTTATCTTGATTTCTTCGGCCACCTTGACCATTAAACCCGCTTCCTGCTGGAGACGCTTGATCTCTCTTCGGGCATCCCGGGCGGCGTTCAGGTAGGCAACGGCCACAGTGCTTTCGTGGTTCTTGCATTTGGCAAATTTCTCCAGCGCGGCCCGCTCCATTTCCTCAAAAGCGTTCAGGTTCTCCCCGATCCTGGTCTTGGAGTCGCTGGCGTCAACCAGCAACGCCCAGAGCTTTTTGGCCCGGGCCAAAAGCTTATAGACGTTCCGCTCTGTCTCATTGAAATAACGGGCAATTTGGACAATCGTCATGCCTTGCCGGCGCAGCGACATGGCCAGCATAGCCTTTTCATTATGCTCGTCCCGTTTGCCCATTTCCGGCTCGTTTCATACCCCAATACCTGAACGGAATGGTTCAGGGTCAAGCCCCTTCCCAACCGCCGTAGAAATACCTGAGTCCATCAGGGCCATGGTGCATGCCTTTCCCGGGTTCGTGCCTCTCTTTGTGCTGGATCTCCAGGACCAGGCTTACGGGTTGTTCTCCTCTCCGGTCATTGGGAGCATAGAATTTCCTGGT
>JAQTXE010000320.1 GCA_028688935.1 Syntrophales bacterium | reverse complement strand
GAGGCAATTGGTCCCTGGACAGGGGTCCGGCCGGGGCGATTACTTCTTCCGCCAGGGAGTTCCAGGCGCCGCATTCCGGACAGCGCCCCAGCCACTTGCCGGCCTGGTAGCCGCAACTCTGGCAGATAAATACCGTTTTTTCGCCTCGAGCCATGGAAAGCTGTTTTCCGTTTTCTGTTTTCTGTTTTCTGTTTTCCGTTTTGGTACTTAAAGATTGCGCTGATTTTACTCGAATCGTCAACTTCAACCCAAGGGGAAACTTGTAAAGGGAGATAATTTCCGAAAATCTAATAGGAAATGGGCCTGAACCTGTGATAAATCAATAAGCTAGGTTTTTATCATCAACTGGGCCGTGATTATTTATTGAGGATTGGAGTGTCCGGAACTTCGGAAAAATTAAAAGATAACATCCTGCAAGGAGCAATTAAGCTGGCCAACCGCCGGTCTCTCCAGGTCCTGGGGGAGCTGGCCGCGCACCGCCGGGTGCAAGTCTATCTGGTGGGGGGGACGGTCCGGGAATTGGCCCTGGGCCGGCAGTCGCCGGATCTGGATCTGGCCGTGTCCGGGCAGACCCTGGAGCTGGCCCGGGAGCTGGCCGGGGCCTTAAAGGGCACTTACGTGCTCCTGGATGAGGCCGTATCCACCGCACGGGTGGTGTGGCAGGGAGAAATCCTGGACCTGGCGGGATTCCGGGCCCCCACCCTGGCAGGAGACTTGGAGGGCCGGGACTTCACCATTAATGCCCTGGCCCTGGACCTGGCGGCTTTATTGGCACGGGGGCCACTGGACCTCATCGACCCCTGGGGGGGCCTGGAGGACCTGGCCCGGGGCCTGGTCCGGGTGGTGCGGCCCCAGAACTTTCAGGAAGATCCTCTGCGCCTGCTCCGGGCTTACCGTTTTGCCGCCACCCACGGCTTTAGCCTCACCCCGGAGACGAGGGCCGCGATTCCCGCCGCTCTCCCGGAGTTTTCCCGGGTCGCCGGTGAGAGGGTGCGCCAGGAGCTTTTTACCCTCCTGGCCGCGGGCCGGGTTGCGCCCATCCTAGAGGAGATGGATCGCACCGGTCTGTTGACCTACATCTTTCCTGAGTGCGAAGAGATGAAGGGGGTGGAGCAAGACGGTTTTCACCACCTGGACGTGTTCCACCATTCCCTGGCGGCGGTGGCTTATCTGGAAGAGGTACTGGCCGCGCCGCAAAATTATTTGGGAGACCTGGCCGCAGAGTTTCATCACTATCTGCAACCTCCTTTCCAGGCGGTCCTGTTGAAATTGGCGGCCCTGTTCCACGACGCGGGTAAGCCCCGTGTTCAGGACCGGCGCACCAGCCCGGACCGCTATACTTTCTATTACCACGAGCGCGTGGGGGTGGAACTTTTTACGGCCGCGGCCTTGAGACTACGCTTTTCCCAGGCCGAAATCAAAACGGTGACCCACCTGATTACCCTGCACATGCGGCCCTTCCTGCTGCTGCCCGCCTTCCGGGACGGGGAGCTGAGCACCCGGGCCCTGGGGCGTTTGGTGCGGGCCGCCAAAGTTGATCTCCCCGGTCTCTTTGCCCTGGCCATGGCCGACAGCCTGGCGGGCCAGGGACCCCAGAAGCCTAGGGACGCGGAAGCAGTGCTGGCGGCGTTGGCCGACGCGGCTTACCGGTTTTTAAAGGAACGCCTGGAGCCCCAGGACCGGCAACCCCGGTTGCTCACCGGCCACGACCTGATTAAAGCGCTGGGTTTGGAGCCGGGGCCCCGCTTCCGGGAAATCCTGACCGCGGTGGAGGAAGCTCAATGGGAAGGGTCCATTCATACCCGGGGTGAGGCCCTGGCGTTGGCCCGGAGCATCTGGCGGGGGGAGGAGCCAGGGACCTGAGGTTCCTCCCCCACCCCCCACGCCCCCTCCTCCCCAACTCACATAGATAGAATTTCAATCTCAGGGGATGTCAGGTCAGTGGACCTTTGGGTGGGAATGGCCGCGGGGGACCAGTCTTGGGACCTAACCCAAATTCTTGGGAAATACTTTCTCCAGAAATTTTACAATCTGCCGATTCTATATATAAAATATTTTTTTTAAAAAAATTGACAGGTAATCATTTATTATTAATATGGAACCAGGAGACTATTCCATGGACAAGGACAGTCCGGCGGCCCCCAGCCGGGACCCCCAATCCGGAGCCCTGATTCGCTTACGCGGTCTTTACCCTTCCTTGAAAACCGCGCTGCAAAAGGTGGCCGATGTAATTTTGCGCCAACCGGAGATGGCTATTTACGCTTCAGTTAATGAAGTGGCGGCCGCCTGTGGGGTCAGCGAGGCCACGGTCATGCGTTTTTGCCGCATCCTGGGGTTCCGGGGGTTCCAGGACTTCAAGATCTCCCTGGCCCGGGAACTGGTGCTGCCCGTGCCCCGGCCCCATGAAGAGGTCACCGATGACGACGATCCGGCCAATATCGTCCGCAAAGTCTTCCAGGCCAAACGCGCCGCCCTGCAAGATACCCTGGAAGTCATGGAGATGGAGGGCATGGAGGCTGCCTCGCAACTGCTGCTCAACTCCAGCCGGATACTGGTGATCGGCGTCGGCGGCTCCGGGATCTCGGTGGCCTATGCCGGGACCAGGTTCCTGCTGCTGGGCCTCAAGGCCCAGACTTATATCGATTTTCATTTCATGTTGATGGCAGCCGCTCTGCTCACCAAAGACGACATGGTGCTGGCCGTATCCAATTCCGGCGCCACCCGGGAAACGGTGGAGACCGTACGGGTTGCCCGGGAAAGCGGCGCCAAAATCGTGGCTATCACCAATAACCCTCTGTCGGTGCTGGCCCGGGAAGCCGACCTGGTCCTGGCCACCGCCGCCCGGGACACTACTCTCCCGGGGGAAGCCGATGGTTCCCTGATGTGTCAAATCTCCATTATCGACGCCCTTTTCTCCCTGATGTTCCAAGCCCGGCTGCAGCAGTCCCGGGAGACCCTGGCCCGGATCGAGCAGATCATGGGCAAGCCGGGGGTCATGCGGGAGTCCTCCAAGTAAGGTGGTTTTCAGTTTTCGGTTTTCGGTTAAAATAAATTGGCTTGAGGAATAAGTTGCAGTCGTCGATCGCGATCTTTGCCAAGGGAAGCGCCAATACCCTTCCGGACTGATCCTCACCGGGAGTTGATTTCCCGGCAGACCTTTCGCCCTTTCTGGAGTAAGCATGGACATTAAACAGAAGTTAAAAGAAGACATCGTGTGCATCAGCCGGATGCTGCACCGGAAAAATTATCTGGCGGCCACCGACGGCAACGTCAGCGTGCGCCTGGGAGACCTGGTGTTTGTCACCCCCAGCGGGGTGAACAAGGGACTTATGGAGGCTTATCAGGTGCTGACGGTGGACCTGGAGGGCAAGTTACTCAGCGGGGAGGGGAAGCCCACTTCGGAGATCCGCATGCACTTGCTGGCCTATAAGTTGCGCCCGGACGTGGGCGCGGTGGTGCACGCCCACCTGCCTTACGCCACGGCCTGCACCCTGGCGGGAATCGACCTGCTGGAACCCGTCCTGCCGGAGGTGGTGATCACCCTGGGGGGGATTCCCACCGCACCTTACGCCACCCCGGGAAGCGACGAAGTGCCGGAGGCGGTCCGGGATTACCTCCGGGATTACGACGCCATCCTCTTATCCCGGCACGGAGCCATGACCGTGGGCCGGGACGTGACAGACGCCTACAACAAAATGGAAAAGCTGGAGCACACCGCCCGGGTCATCCTGGCGGCCCGGCTCCAGGGCCCGCTGCCGCCCCTGCCGCCGGTGGAGGTGGAGAAGCTGCAGCGTCTGCGGGAGGAGTATAAACGCCGGGGATGAGTCCGGGGGCCTGAGGGGTTAATGAAGCGGGGTTAACGCGGGATGGCGCAGTGATAACAAGTGTATCGATTGCCGACCTTCTATTCAGCATATCGCCCATACCTAGTGGTTATCAGCTCCCGCGGCCAGCATCGAAGTAAAGGGAAAGGTGAATGGGCGGCGCGGAAAAACCGGGGCTTGCTATCCTTAAAATGCAGCCTTCCTG
>JAQTXE010000319.1 GCA_028688935.1 Syntrophales bacterium | reverse complement strand
TTCCGCTCTTAAACTGCAAAAGATACTTATGGGGCTCACCACCGCCAGTTTGTCGGGCAAAGTCATTGAACTATTTATAAACACTAACGAAATTAATTTGATCTAAAAACCAAAAACCAAAAACCAAAAACCAAAAACTAAAAACTGAAAACTGACTACTGACCACTGGCAACTGCCATGTTCGATCGCCGTTTACTGCAAAACTTTGATTGGCTGCTCCTGGGGCTGGTGGTGCTCATTGCCGCCATGGGCATCGTCAATCTCTACAGCGCCGGTTATAACCGCACCGCTCCGGGGGCCACCCCCGTCTACCTCAAGCAGATCTACTGGCTTTGCTTGGGCTTGACCCTCGTGGGCCTCACGGTCCTCTATGACTACCGCCACCTGCAGAAACTGGCCTACCCCTTGTATATCCTCACCGTGGTGCTGCTTCTGGCCGTGATGTTCGGCGGGAAGATGGTGTCCGGCTCCCGGCGCTGGCTGCCCCTGGGGCCCTTTTCCTTTCAGCCCTCGGAGTTGGCCAAAATCGCCATTATCCTGGTGCTGGCCCGCTACTTCAACCGCGGCTTATTCTCCGGACCCCTGCGACTCAAGGAACTACTGGCGCCCCTGGCCCTGGTGCTGGTGCCGGTGGTGCTCATCGTCAGACAACCGGACTTGGGCTCCGGCATCCTGGTGCTGCTGGTGGCCATGTCCATGATCCTGTTTGTCGGCGTCAACTGGCGCACTTTATTAATCAGTGGCCTCTCGCTGGTGCTCCTCTCTCCGGTGATCTGGCATTTCCTCAAGGATTACCAGCGCCAACGGGTGTTAACTTTTCTCAATCCCGAAAAGGACCCCCTGGGGGCCGGCTATCACATCATCCAGTCCAAGATCGCGGTGGGCTCCGGCCAATTTTGGGGCAAGGGATTCCTCCACGGCACCCAGAGCCAGCTCCAGTTTCTGCCGGAGCAGCACACGGATTTCGCCTTTTCGGTCTTTGCCGAGGAGTGGGGTTTTATCGGCTCTGTGGTTTTGCTGTTGCTGTTCACCGGGCTAACCCTCTGGGGTTTGCAGGTGGCCCGGGACTGTAAAGAGAATTTCGGCCATCTCCTGGCCCTGGGGGTGGTCTCTTTGATCTTTTGGCAGTTTTTCATCAATCTGGGGATGGTTACCGGTTTGCTGCCGGTGGTGGGCATCCCCTTGCCCTTTTTTAGTTACGGCGGTTCCTCGCTGATCACCACCTTTTTAGGGATAGGATTCCTCTTGAATATCCGCATGCGCCGCTTCCTTTTCGGGGGGTAATTTTTTTTTGAAAAAAATTTTGACAGTGGGGGGAAAATAGGTTAAAAGTGGAATTCGTGAAAAGTTACACATGATGCTTAATCTCTCCAAACCCGCGAAAGTAGTTGAAAGTCGTTGATTCACAAATAAATATCAAGGTGGCTGCTCAGGATGATTGAACTTGACTGGACGTTATACGTACAAATCATCAATGCCTTGGTTTTGGTCTATCTCCTGAACCTAGTCCTCTACCGGCCCATCCGTAATATCCTCAAGGAGCGCCAGGCCCGTTTGGACGCCGATGCCGCAGCGTTGGCCCAACTAGCCGAGCAGAGCCAGGGGATCGTCGGAGAAATTCAGGAGAACCTGACCGCAGCCCGGCGGCAAGGTGTGGCTGAGAAAGAGGGTTTGCGTCAGGAAGGGGCCCAGGCCGAAGCTTCTCTGCTGGAGAAGGTGAAGCAGGAAGTGGATAAGGAATGGGCCCGGGTCGAGAAAAAGATCAAGGAAGACATGGACAAAGCTCGGAAGACCCTAAAAGGCCAGGCCCAGTCCTTCGCCCAAGTCATGGCCGCCAAGATTTTGGGGAGGGAGATCTCATGAGCCGGGCAACAAGAATTGCGGGATTGAGTATCCTGGGTTGGCTAACGCTGCTGCTTTTGGCCGGAGTAGCGCTGGCCAGTGAGGCCGCAGGTCATGGCGGCGGACACGGCGGCATTGATCCTGCCAAGGTTACTGACTTTATCCTGCGCACGGTCAACTTCGCGGTCTTTGCCGGCATCCTCATCTTTCTCCTGGCCAAAAAGGTCAAGGTAAAAGATATCTTCGCCAACCGTTCCCAGGAAATCGCCAAAACCCTGGACGACTTGCAAGCCGAGAAAGACGCGGCCGCTAAAGCCTTGGCGGATATGGAAGCCAAGCTGGCCGCAGTCGCTGCTGAGAGGGAGAAGATCATCCAGCAGTACCTTGCCGAAGGGGAGCTGGAAAAGGCCAAGATCCTGGAAAAGGCGGAGATGGTGGCGGCCCGTATCAAAGACCTGGCAGCCTTGACCATCTCCCAGGAGACTAAGAAGGCGACCCAGGAACTGAAACAGGAAGTCGCCGATATGGCCACTAAATTGGCCGAAGAGCTCCTTCAAAAGAAAGTCACCTTCGCCGACCAGCAACAGTTGGTGGAGGAATATTTGAAGAAGGTGGTGGAAGCCCATTGATTGACATGACCGTACCCCGACGCTATGCCAAGGCCCTGCTCACTTTGGGCAAGGAAGACGGCAATTACAAGGCCTATGGGGAAGGGCTGCAAGGCTTCGCCCTTCTCTTGGAGCGGGAGCCGGAACTCAAGGATGCCCTGCTCAACCCCATTTATGGCCGGGAGGACCGTCATAAACTGCTCCTCCGCATGATCAAGCTTTTACAGACGCCCCCCATGTTGGGCAATCTCTTGAAATTGTTATTCGACAAGCACCGCTTGGGGGTTGTGGCCGGAGTTTCCCAGGCCTACCAGCAAATGGTGGATGAATTGGAAAAGGTTAGCCGGGCCCGGGTGAAAGCCGCTATCCCCTTGGATGAAGGCATCCAGGAGCGGTTGCGCCAGACCCTGGCGAAAATTACCGGCACTACCGTAGTGATGGAAGTCGAGGAAGACCCCAGTATCATGGGTGGCATCCTGGCCCGGGTGGGAGACCTGGTGCTGGACGGCAGCGTGCGCACGCAGCTCCTTTCCTTAAGGGAATCATTAATAAAAGGCGAGGTCTTATAAATGGAAATCAGAGCCGAGGAAATCAGCCAAATTATTCGCTCCCAAATCCGGGATTATGAGAAAAAGGTGGAGGTGGCCGAAACCGGCACCGTCCTGTCCGTGGGTGACGGCATCGCCCGGGTCCACGGCGTGGAGAAGTGTATGGCCATGGAGCTTCTGGAGTTCCCCGGAGGCATCTTTGGCATCGCCCTCAACCTCGAAGAGGACAACGTCGGTGTGGCCATCCTGGGTGAGGATACTCACATCAAGGAAGGGGACATCGTTAAGCGCACCGGCCGTATCGCCCAGGTGCCCGTTGGCGACGCAGTCCTGGGCCGGGTCGTCGACCCGGTGGGCGGCCCCCTGGACGGCAAAGGCCCCGTGGAAGCCAAGGAATTCCGCCGCATCGAGGTTAAGGCCCCCGGCGTCATCGAGCGCCAACCGGTGAATGAGCCTTGTTACACCGGTTATAAGGCCATCGACGCCATGACCCCCGTGGGCCGCGGCCAGCGGGAACTGGTCATCGGCGACCGCCAGATCGGCAAAACCGCCCTCTGTGTGGATGCTATCATCAACCAGAAGGATTCCGGGGTTATCTGCATCTACGTAGCCATCGGCCAGAAGAAGTCCACCGTGGCCCAGGTGGTGGATGCTTTGGAACGCTATGGCGCCATGAAGCACACCATCGTGGTTAACGCCTCGGCCTCCGAGCCCGCGCCCTTGCAGT
This sequence comes from Syntrophales bacterium, assembly GCA_028688935.1. GTDB lineage: Bacteria > Desulfobacterota > Desulfobaccia > Desulfobaccales > 0-14-0-80-60-11 > SURF-52. The sequence continues at coordinate 323 of JAQTXE010000319.1, read as the reverse complement.
ACGTGGCCGCTTTTGCCGGGTGCGCCATGGGCGAATATTACCGGGATACCGGCCGCCACGCCCTGATCATTTATGACGATCTCACCAAACAGGCTCAGGCTTACCGGCAGATCTCCCTGCTGCTTCGCCGGCCGCCGGGACGTGAGGCTTATCCGGGTGACATCTTCTACAATCACTCCCGGTTGCTGGAGCGGGCCGCGAAGTTGAACGACGCCCTGGGAGGCGGGTCCTTGACGGCGCTGCCCATCATCGAAACCCAGCAGGGCGACGTTTCGGCCTACATTCCCACCAACGTTATTTCCATCACCGACGGCCAGGTGTAC
>JAQTXE010000059.1 GCA_028688935.1 Syntrophales bacterium | reverse complement strand
AGACCCAGGAGCCAAAAAATTTTGTAACCCAGCCCCGGTTGCAGATAAGTGGCCAGCAGAATCCGGTCTTTGCTGAAGAAGCCGCCGATCATGGGAAAGGCGCTCAAGCATAAGGCCCCCAGGAGAAAAGGCCAATAAACCCCGGGCAGCAGGCGGCGCAGGTTCCCCATGCGGAAAATATCGTGCTCCTCATGCAGGGCCTGGATTACACAGCCGGCCCCTAAAAAGAGGAGGGATTTGAAAAACGCATGGGAGAACAGGTGAAACATGCCGCCGATGATATCCGCGGCGCCCACGGCCAGGATCATGTAGCCCACCTGGCTTAACGTAGAATATGCGAGGACTCGCTTAATATCCCGTTGGCCCAGGGCGGCGCCGGCGCCGTAGAGAGTGGTCACCGCCCCCACCCCGGCAATGACCATCAAGGCCAGGGGTGACAGGGACACCACCGGAAAGAGCCGCACCAATAGCAAAACACCGGCGGTCACCATGGTGGCCGCATGAATCAGGGCCGACACCGGGGTGGGGCCGGCCATGGCGTCCGGCAGCCAGACAGTGAGAGGCAGCTGGGCGGATTTTCCCACCGCGGCCCAGAGCAGTAAAAGACTCAAGATGGTGATTAGAACCGGGCTAATGGTGGCGGCCTGGGCGTTGATGAGCGTAATAGAGAGGTTATGGAAGAGAAAAAAGCAGAGGGCCACGGCAATACCGAAACCCACGTCGCCGATGCGGGTGACGATGAGGGCCTTGCGCCCGGCATCTGCATTGGCCGGGTTGTCGTACCAGAAACCGATGAGGGCGTAAGAGCAAAAGCCCACCCCTTCCCAGCCCAGGAAGACGAAGAGCAGGTCGTCCGCCAGGACGATGACCAGCATGGCGAAGACGAAGAGGTTCAGGTAACAGAAATAGCGCACATAGTCCCGGTCCTCCCGCATGAAGGCCGCGGAATAAAGGTGAATCAAGCTGGCCACGAAAGTGACCATCAGGGTCATCAGCGCGGCCACGGGGTTGTAGTAGAGGCTCAGGTTGGCGGCAAACGAACCCACCTGGACCCAGGGGAGAATTACGAAGTAATAGGTGCTCTGCCAGGCCCGGGCAAAGACGGCCACCGCCGCGGCCAGGGACCCCAGGATGGCGGCGCAGGCTACGGTCTCCACCATCCGGCGGGGCAGCACCCGGCCCAGCAGGGCGTTGATGACGCTTCCCCCCAGGGGGAGGAAAAGCAGTAAAGAGAGCAGTATTTTCACGTCAACCCTTTAAACGGCTGTAGGCATCGGCGTCGAGCGCACCGGTGCGCCTCTGGGAATAGACGATCAAAGCCAGGCCCACCGCCACTTCGGCCGCGGCCACGGCAAAAATGAAAATGACAAAGACCTGGCCGTCCAACTGCCGCCACTTGAGGGCCGCCCCGATAAAGGCCAGGGACGCGGCGTTGAGCATGACCTCCACGCCGATGAGGATCATCAGGAGATTGCGCCGGGCGATGGCGCAGGCGGCGCCCAACAGAAAGAGGATTACCGCCAACAGGAGCACATGTCCATTGGGCACGATCATGACGATTCTCCAGGTTCTTCCGCCACTGGCTCAGGAGACTTGCCCAGGTAATAAGCCCCCACCAGGGCCACAAACAGGAGGAAGGAGGCGACTTCCACCCCCAGCCAATATTTTTCGAAGAGCACCCGGCCGAAGTGCCGGGGAGAAGCCAACGCGGCCGTCACAGGCGTCTGCGCCAGGGGCAGGGACAACAGCACCACGGCCATGGCGGTCAGGGAAATGCCGGTGAGCAGTACCGCGGGCCAACACTGCCGGGCCAGGACCCCCAGGCCGGGGGCTCGGGTCTCCCGGGGCAGCATCATAACGATGAACAGGAAGAGCACCATGATGGCCCCGGCGTAGAGGATGACCTCCAGCAGAGCCAGCAGCGGCGCGCCCAGCAGGTAAAACATGGGCGCCAGGGCCAGAAAGGAGATCACCAGGTAGACCACGGCATGGACCACCACCCGGCGGGTGATGGCCAAAACCGTGGCGGCCAGCACCACCCCGGCCAGCAAGTAAAAGACCACCTGGTAGAGAGTCATCAAGGCCTCCGTCATGCTTTTACCGAGTCACATATCCCATCGGCAATAATTAGGTAATTGAAGGCTTTATCGTGGAAACTAAAATCCCCATAAATCCCCCTTTAATAAAGGGGGACTTTCTCAACCCCCCCCTTTTCTAAAGGGGGGGTAGGTGGGATTTTTTGTACCCGGGGGTGATACATTTTTTTGCTTCATGGGCATTTAGCCTGCGCCTTAACTTTGATCTTTGAACCTTGAACCTTTCAAGGCAAATTGCTCTTGAGATTCACGGGCCGGGCCTCCTGGATATGGCCCCCCTTATCCCCGTCCACCAGCACCCCGGCGTACCGGTAATAGTTATATTCCTGGTTCTTGCCGCCGTGGTCCACCAGCAGGTCTTCCTTTTCCGCCACCAGGGTCAGGAGGTCGTACTGGCAGGTCTCAAAGTCCGGCGTCAGTTGAATGGCCAACGTAGGACAGGCCTCTTCACACAGGCCGCAGTAAATGCAGCGGGAAAAGTTGATGCGGAACCAGGCGGCATAGCGGCGGCCGTCGGCCCTCTCCGCGGATTGCATGGAAATGCAGCTCACCGGGCAGGAGGCGGAACAGAGGTAACAGGCCACGCAGCGCTCCTCAAAGTCCGGGTCCCGGGTGAGGATGATCCGGGCCCGGGAGCGCGGCGGCAAGGGGCGCTTATATTCCGGGTACTCTTCGGTGATGGGTTTCCGGAAAAGGTGGATGAAAGTGGTCCAAAAACCCTGTATCAGGGCCACCAAACCCTCTGTTACCCTCAGCAACCGGTTTTTCTCCCCGGGCATTTTAGCTCCCCCACCAGAGCAGGACGCCCCCGGTGACCACAATATTGATCAACCCCAGGGGGATGAGCACCTTCCAGCCCAGGTGCATGAGCTGGTCATAACGCAAACGGGGGAGAGTCCCCCGGATCCAGATCAGCACCAAAACTACGGCCAGGACTTTTATAGAGAACCAGACCAGGGGCGGCAGCAGGGGACCCCGCCAGCCCCCCAGGAAAAAGACCGCCACCAGGGAGCCCAGAACCACCATGGTGACGTATTCCCCCAGGAAAAAGAGGCCGAAGCGCATGCCGCTGTATTCCGTGTGGAAGCCGGCCACCAGCTCGTTTTCCGCCTCCGGGATATCAAAGGGGATGCGCTTGATTTCGGCCCCGGCGCTGATGAAAAAGAGGATAAAAGCCACAGGCTGCAAAACGATAAAGGGATAATGCGCCTGGGCCGCGACGATGTCCACCAGGCTGAAAGAGCGGGCCAACATCACCACCGGCACCAGGGACAGCCCCAGGGAGAGTTCATAGCTGATCATCTGGGCCACACCCCGGATACCCCCCATGAGGCTGTACTTGGAGTTGGAGGCCCAGCCCCCCAGGGCCACGCCGTAGACCCCCAGGGAGGAAAACGCAAAGACATATAGCAGCCCCACGTTGAGATCGCTGACCACCATGGGGATTTCGTGTCCCATAAACATCCAACCCCGCCCAAAAGGAATGACCGCAAAGATCAGCAGGGCGCTGGCGGCCACCACCCCCGGGGCATAAAGAAAGATGAAGCGGTCCGCGCCCTCGGGCACCAGGTCTTCCTTGGTCAGCAGTTTGAGGGCGTCGGCCAGGGGCTGGAGCAGCCCGAAGGGACCGGCCCGGTTGGGACCCAGGCGGATTTGCAGGCGGCTGAGCAACTTGCGCTCGACGTAGACCAGGTAAGCCGCGGCCGTGAGCAGGACCACCAGGACCACGCCGAGCTTGATGAGGAGCAGAATAATGCCTGCCAGCCAACCCATGTCTGCTTACACCTTGTGAATATTCTGAAGAGGCACCAGTATGGGGCCCTCCGGAAATTTTTGCCCTGCTAACTGCCGATGGCGGGGCAGAACCATCATCCCCGACGCCATATTCTCCACGATTTCCAGGTCTAGAGTTATCGACTCTCCACCCAGCGCCAGACTTACCCGATCCCCCGGGCCCAGACCCAGCCGGAGAGCGTCCCGGGATTGCATAGTGAGCCGGGGAGGTTGCTCCACCTCTTGGGTCGGCGGGGCATAGCCGGAAAGCTCTTCGGTGCCGAAGGTCCAATCCACCAACAGCAGTTCCAGATGATCGTCCGGCACGTCCCTTAAGGTAGCCTTGTTAGGATGAGAAAAGGCGTAATCGCCCCGGGCTTCGGGCAGCAGCCGCACTCCTGGGTGAGTAACCTTTGATTCCAGGAGAGGAGCAAAGACCGGATTGAGCTCCGCCAGCCAGGTATCCAGCTCTTCCAGATATAGCGGTGCTCCGGTCCCCTTTAGAGCCACCCCCAGGGCTGCCAGGGTCTGGCCCCCGGGTTGGGGTTCGCCTCCGGGAATCCCGGCGAGAAAGACCCGGGGCGGGTGGCTGCCTGCCCCTTCTTGGGAAATGGGCCTCCCCCCCACGTATATGGGCGCGGCCTGCTGACATCTGCCTTCCTGGTTGACCCAACCGGAGGGCTCCTCTTCAAAAACAGTGGTGGTGGGCAGAAAGAACTGGACCCGGTCCGTCAGGGGAGTAGGCAGATAGTCCAGGACCAGCAAAAATTCCAGACGGTCCAGGGCCGCAAGGAACTGGGGCTGACCGGCAAAAGTCCGGAAGGGATCGGTTTCCATCATTACCAGGGCCTTGATACGGCCTTGCTCTGCCGCCGCCAACATGTCGGCGTAGCTGGGGGAGGAAGGCTCCCCGGCCAGGCTCAAGAGCCCGGCCCCAAAGGCGTTGGGCCCCGGCAACAGATAAAATAGGCCTGCCCGGTCCTTGGCCGCCCGGAGGAGCCGGCTATGGTCCGCGGCCAGAACCACCGTGCTTTCCCGGACGATATCCAGGCCGCAGACGATGACCGGATTCTTGCTCTCCTTGAGCTTCATTCCCAGGCTGACCAGGCGGTCCTGCAAAGGCTGGTCCCCCGGGTATTCGCAGGAAAGGTTATTAAAAAAGGCGGCAGCGGCCTCAGGCAGTAGCCCCTCTGTAGCCGAGTGCGATACCGCGGCCCGGACCAGTAGATCCAAACAAAGATCGATGCCCCCCGGAGGCACCGGCAGATGCTCGAATTCCAGGGGGAGATGAACCGGCCGGGGATCGAGGACCACCACCGTCGCCCCCCGGCGCCAGGCCTGCCGCAAGCCCAAGGCCAGCATGGGGGCCTCGTTCACCGGGTCTGCCCCGGCCACCAGGAGGAAATCCGCTTTCTCCAGGTCTGCCAGGGAGACAGCCACTCCGGCGTCCAATCGGGAGATGGCCGCTTTCACTTTCCTTTCCCGGGAGGGACTGTTGAAAAATTGGGGTCCCAACCAACCTTGCTCCCGGCAGAGCCGCTGGAGCACGCCTAAGGTTGCCAAACTGCTGCGGGTAGACCCCCAGACGGCAATGGCCCCGGGGCCGTATTCCCGGCTGATGCGGGTGAGCCGGTGAGCCGCGGTCCGGCAAGCCTCTTCCCAGGTGACTTCCTGACCGTCCAGTCGCGGTGTCCTGGCCCGTTCGGGGTGATTGGCGTAGGCGAACCCGAACCGGCCCCGGTCGCAGATAAAGTAGCCGTTCACGGCCTCGTTAAGCCGGCCCTCCACCCGGATCATCTCCCGGTAGCGGGCGCTGCCGGTGATATTACAACCCAGGGAGCAGTGCAGACACAAAGACGGAGCCCGCTCCAGGTCCCAGCGCCGCCCCTTAAAACGGGCCGGTTTGTCGGTGAGGACGCCGGTGGGGCAGAGGTCGATGAGGTTGCCGGCAAACGGGCTTTCCAGGGGACCGTCGGCGAACCGGCCGAAATAGGTGCGGTTGCCGATCTGCATGACGCCGTAGTCCCGGTAGCCGGCAAAGTCCTGGTAAAAACGGCGGCAGCGCCAACAGTGGATACAGCGGTTCATTTCGTGCTGCACGAAGGCGCCCAGGTATTGGTCCCGGTAAGTGCGTTTCAACCCTAGATAGCGCCTTAAACCATGGCCGCCGGAGACGGTCTCGTCCTGAAGCAGGCAATGGCCCCCTTCGTCGCAGACCGGGCAGTCGTGGGGATGGTGGAGCATGAGCCACTCAATGACGTAGCGGCGGAACTCCATGGCCTCCGGGTGGGTGGTGGAGACCACCATGCCGTCTTGGGCTGCGGTCATGCAGCTCATCTCCACTCCTTTGACCGGCCCCTCCAGGAATTTTACGGCGCAGACCCGGCAGGCCCCCACTGAGCCTAAGGCCGGGTGGTAGCAAAAGCGGGGAATAATAATCCCCAGCCTTGCCGCGGCCTCGATGACCTTGGTGCCTGCCGGAACTTCAATCTCCCGCCGGTCAATGATCAGTTGGGGCATGCGCTTATCCAGGTTCCGAAAAGATAGACCTCACGCAAAGACGCAAAGTCGCCAAGTAAGAGGCGCAAAAATATTGCTATCCTAGGAATTTTCCGGAGCCGTAGACTCCGTTTTTTCCATGGGAATCAACGAATCCCGGAATTCAATGCCTAAGCCCTTATAGGGGCATTTTTTCTGGCTGAGGTGCTCCCGGATTTCTTCTTCAAAATAATTGAGCAGCCCCAGCACCGGGGCGGCCGCGCCGGGGGCAAAGGCGCAGTAGGACCGATCCATATGCCGGGCCATCTCCCGGAGCAGGGGGATATATTCCTCTTTGCCTTCCCCGATTTCGATGCGCCAGAGGAGGTCCCGGATATAGGGCAGGCCCTCCCGGCAGGGCGTGCAGAAACCGCAGGACTCCCGGGCGAAATACTCGATGAGGTTCAAAGTGGCCCCCACCAGACAAGTATTTTTATCAAAGACAATAATGGCCCCGGTGCCCAGGCGGTGTCCCACCGCCTTCAGGGGCTCGAAGTCCATTTCCACGTCGTAAAACTTTTTCGGCATGAACTCGGTGGAGGCCCCGCCGGGGAGAACCGCCTTGAACTCCGCGCCCGGACACATGCCCCCGGCCAGGTCGAGGATTTCGCTCAAGCGGGTGCCGATGGGCATCTCAAAGACATCGGGTTTACAGACCCGGCCGCTGACGCAATAAAGCTTGGTGCCCGCGCCGCTCTCGGTCCGGGCCAGACCTTTAAACCACTCCGGTCCCTGGCGCAGGATGCCAGGCACACAGGACAGGGTCTCCACGTTGTTGACGATGGTGGGTTTGCCCCACAGGCCCTGGTGCGCCATGTGCACTTCCTTGTTGGGATGGGCCCGTTTGCCCATGATGGCGTTGACCTGGGCCGAAGCCTCCCCGCAGATATAGCGCCCGGCGCTGCGGTGCACCTCCAGGTCGAAGGAAAAGCCGCTCCCGAGGATATTTCCCCCTAAAAAACCTGCATCCCGGGCCACCTCCAACTCCCGTTCGATGAGTTCCGCGTCCATTTCGTAGGAGGGCCGGATGAAAAAAATGCCCTTCCCGGCGCTCACCGCATAGGCCGACAAGATAATGCCTTCAATGACCAGATGGGGGTCGGCATTCACCAAAACCCGGTCTTTGAAGGTGCCGGGCTCCATTTCATCGGTATTGGGGATCAGGTAGCGGGGAAATTCCGCGTCTTCCTTGACCCCGGCCCATTTGCGCCCCGCGGGGAAGCCGGCCCCGCCCCGCCCCCTGAGCCCGGAGTCCAGGACCAGTTGGCATACCTCTTGGGGCGAGCGCTTGCCCAGGGTGGCGGCGAGGGCCGCATAGCCGCCGCCGGCCCGGTATTCCTCGATGGTGGCGGGCCGGTCCGGACGGCGGTTCTTGAGCAGGACCAATTCCGGCTGGTTATTCATTTGCAAATCACCAAATCACAATGTTCCGAACGCAGTTGCGCAATGATCTCATCCACCTTCGCCGGGGTCAGCGGTCCGTAAAAGACGCCGTTAATCAGCATGGCCGGGGCCCGGTCGCAAAAGCCGATACAGGCCGTGGGCAGCACGGTGAAAAGGCCGTCGGCGGTGGTCTGCCCGGCGCAGACCTGCAACTTCTGGCACAGATAATCGAAGATGGAGTTTTCGTGAAACATCCAGCAGACCACCCCGTCACACACTTGGATGACGAATTTCCCCACCGGTTCCCGGTAGAGGAAATCGTAAAAGGTTGCCATCTCCTCCACTTCCAAAGGCGTCATCTTTAGGAGCGCCGCGGCCTCCCGGACGGCCTCGTCGCTGAAATAGCCGTAGTGCTTCTGGAGAATATAAAAAACATTAATGACCTGTTCCCGGGGGCGCTCCGCGGCCTCGATGAGTCTTTGGATATTTTCCCTGATCTCCTGGGGTAACATCACCAATCCCGCTACCTGTCCGTGTCGGGCAGGATATAGTCCACCGAGCCGATAATGGCGATCAAGTCCGAGAGCAGGCTGCCTTTGGCCATCAGGGGGATGGCCTGGACATTGGCAAAATCCGGGGTGCGGATGCGCATCCGGTAAGCCATATTGAGGCCGTCGCTGACCACGTAATAGCCTTGCTCCCCCCGCACCCCCTCGGTGGCGGCGTAAGCTTCACCCCGGGGTATCTTCGGCCCCCGGGTGGCATTGATAAAATGGTGGATCAGACTTTCGATGTCTTTCAGGGTGTCGGCTTTGTCGGGCAAGGCATAACGGTAGTCATCGGTGATATGCCGCCCCGGGGGCATCTGCCGGGCGGCCTGGTCGATGATCCTCAAGCTCTGGCGCATCTCTTCCAGGCGCACCAGATAGCGGGAGTAGCAATCGCCACCCGTGGCCGTGGCCACCTCGAAGTCAAAGGCCTCATAGCCGGAGTAGGGGATTTTTTTCCGTAAGTCCCACTCCAACCCGCAAGCCCTGAGGACCGGCCCGGACACGCCCCAGTTGATGGCCTCTTCCAGGGACAGGCAACCTATCTCCCGGGTCCGGGCCTCGAAGATGGGATTTTTAGTGAGCAGGGCTTCGTATTCCTTGAGGCGGGCCGGAAAGATCTTGATAAAGTCAGCCACCGGCTCCCGCCAGCCCTCGGGCAGGTCCGCGGCCACCCCTCCTAAGCGGAACCAGGCCGGATGGAGCCGGCCCCCGGTGATCAGCTCCACGATGTCCATGATCTTTTCCCGTTCCCTAAAGGTGTAGAAATTGGGGGTCATGGCGCCGCAGTCGTGGGCCAGGGTGGCGAGAGAGACCAAATGGTTGCTCAGGCGGAAAAACTCCGAGAGCATGACCCGGATCACTTGGGCCCGGTCCGGGACCTTGATGCCCGCCAGGGTTTCCACCACGAGGAGATAGGAGAGGTTGTTGGCCACGCCGCTTAAATAATCCACCCGGTCGGTGTAAGGGATGAATTGGTGCCAGGACTGGCGCTCCCCGATCTTTTCCACCCCCCGGTGATGGTAGCCGATGTCCAGATCCACCCCGATGACCTCTTCGCCCTTAAGCGACACCACGAAGCGCATAAGGCCGTGGGTGCTGTAATGCACCGGCCCCACGTTCAGCAGGAAGGTGGGCGACTCCGGTGAAGTCCTGAAAAAGAACCCGGCGTCCCGGGGTTGGAGGGCCCGGGCCTCGGCCTGGGTGTAGGGGGCCATTTCCGTGGCCCGGCCGGGATGGGACTTCAGCAGCGGGTGGCCTTGCCATTCGGGGGGCAGAAGAATCCGCCGCAAGTCCGGGTGGCCCGCAAAGCGGAGGCCGAACATGTCGTAAACTTCCCGCTCGTACCAGTTGGCCGCGGGCCAGAGATCAGCAATGGAGGGAGGGGACAAGTCGGGCCCTTTCAGGTCCACTTTCAAGCGCACCCGGCTGGCGGTCTCCAAGGATAAAAGATGATAGACCAGGGTGAAGTCGGGGTAATTTTCCCGCTCCCGCCGGGCCGATTCATCGATGCCGGTGAGGTCGTCCAGCCGGGCAAAGCGGGGGCTGGCTTCCTGCTTTAAGAAAGTAAGCACCTCTTTGAGCCGGCCTGCCTCCACCATAAAGGACAACATGTCCGCAGTTTCCGGTTCCTGGGCCACCGCCTCCCCGAACTTGGCCGCCAGGGTTTGCCCCAAAGATTGATCCCGCTCAGTCAACTCTACCACCGCGGCCGGCGGGGTCCACATCAGGTCGGAACGGCTCTCCCAAAAGGCCGGGGGGGTGACCGAAGTGCCCCTTAAAGGTGAGCCGTAATATCCCGGCCCCCGGGCGTCCCGGGCTTTGCTCTCTCCGTCGGCCAGGAGGGGTTTGCTGGCGCCCTGGGCCCCCCCCGGCAGGTGCAAAACCTTCCGGGCCGGTCTTTCCCCTTTGATTTTCTCCTGGAGCAATACCAGCCCCTGGAGCAGGGCCTCGGGCCGGGGAGGGCAGCCCGGGACATAAACATCTACGGGCACGATCTGGTCCACCCCCTGGACCACGCTGTAGACGTCGTACATGCCGCCCGAGTTGGAGCAGGAGCCCATGGAGATCACCCACTTGGGTTCCGGCATCTGTTCATAGAGCCGGAGCAGAACCGGCGCGATTTTCTTAAAGACCGTCCCGGAAACGATCAGCAGGTCCGCCTGCCGGGGAGAACCCCGGAAGACCTCGGCCCCGAACCTGGCGATGTCGTACCGGGCCGTAAAGGTGCAGGCCTCTTCGATGAAGCAGCAGGACAACCCGAAAAATACGGGCCAGAGGCTATAGGCCCGGGCCCAGTTCAGCAAGGCGTCAACCTTGCTCAAGACAAAGTTTTCGGAGTTATTCTGCCGGTGGAGGTGATGGGACCCCAATCGAGCCCTCCTTTGATCCAGAGGTAGGCCAGGCTGAGCAGCAACACGAAAATAAAAAAGGTAACCTGGAGCCAGCCCAGGAAACCCAGGTGGTCAAAGGCTATGGCCCAGGAGAAGATAAAGGCCGCCTCCACGTCGAAAATGAGAAAAAACGCCGCCACCAGGTAAAAGGGGACAGGATAGGCCAGCCGGGCCGAACCGGAGGGAATGATGCCGCACTCAAAGGGTCTGGCCTTCTCCGGACTGCCTTTTTTCTCCCCCAGCCAACTGGTAAGCATCAATATCATCGCCATCAGACCCAGGACCAGCGCGGTATAAATAACCAGGCTCAGGAGTCCCGGCGTCCACGGTGACCAGGCGGGTAGGGAGAGAGGTTGCACGATTGTTCCTGTGATAGATCTTTGGGTTAATTCGAGAAAAAGAACGAGGTCTTAAAAGAAGCTAAGAACCTTGCCGATTATTGTCAAGTTGACCGGGGAAATCCAGCTCGATGGTGCCCCCCGACAATTTTGTTCTTGCCCCCTTTATTTTTCCCTCTCCAGTATTATGTTTTTAAGAAATGATGGAGAAGCATTGCATATTAATTATTTTGTCTATCCTGATTAATGTTCGAGATAGCCACGTAATAACTTGCAGATAATTACTTAGCGTTACCTGCCTGCCCCCCCCCACGGAGAAAAGGTGGACCATGAGTACTGAGGCGATGCCCCCCAGCGAATCCCTGCCCCGGCTGAAGCTCTTTCTGGCGCTCTCCCGCACGCCCCATGCCCTCCTGGACCTGGCTGCTCCCGCCGCGGCGGCCCTGCTGTGGCTGGGAACCTTTCCTTCCCTGGGGGTTACCCTCTTGGGCCTCATCACCGTCTTTGCCGGATACACCGCGGTGTACGCCTTGAACGACGTGGTGGACTACCGGGTGGACCAGGAGAAAATGAGCCAGGGCGGTGGGGGAGACGGCGGTTACCTGGACGCGATCTTCGTGCGCCACCCTTTGGCCCAGGGGCTGCTGACTTTCCCGGAAGCATCCTGGTGGGTGCTGATCTGGGCCGCAGTGGCCCTCTTCGGCGCCTTTATTCTGAATCCGGTTTGCGCCTATATCTTTCTCGGGGGCTGCGCCCTGGAGGCCGTCTATTGCCACCTGCTGCGCCTGAGCCATCTGCGCACCCTGGTCAGCGGCGTGGTCAAGACCTTGGGCGGGGTCGCCGCGGTCCTGGCGGTGGACCCCCAGCCCTCTCTCTTTTTCCTGGCCATACTCTTTTTGTGGCTGTTTTTCTGGGAGATCGGCGGCCAGAACATCCCCGCGGACTGGCATGACCTGGAGGAAGACCGCAAAAGGCAGGCCCGCACCGTGCCCGTGGTGTTAGGGCCCAAGCAGGCGAGTAAGATCATCTTCGCCACCCTGGCCGCCAGCGTGGTCTTGGGCTTCTTTCTTCTGGCTACGGCCCCGGCTAAGCTCCCCTTATCCTCGCAGGCAATGGCCCTGGTGGCCGGCGTCGTCTTGCTCTTCTGGCCGGCGTTGCAACTCTATCACTCCCAGTCCCGGGACGACGCCTCCCGGATTTTCAACTGGGCCAGTTACTATCCGGCGGCAATTCTGTCCATCATCCTCATCAGTTTTTGGTTCTAACCCTTAGGAACCGGGCGGCGGTCCCGTTTGCGGCGGCCGCCCTGGTTCTCCCGGGCCGGTCTGTGCGGTTGGGAAAATTGGAGGAATGATCATGCAAAACAATCCCTTGCGAAACCTGGAAACCTTTGGGCAGAGCCTCTGGCTGGATTATATCCGCCGCCACTTGATTACCTCGGGGGAACTGCGCCGGCACATCGAAGAAGACGGGCTTAAAGGCGTCACTTCCAACCCGGCTATCTTTGAGAAGGCTATCTCCGGCAGCCGGGACTACGACCCCGCCGTGCAGGAACTGGCGGAAAAGGAGACAGGCGTCCAGGGGACTTATGAGGCCCTGACAATCAGAGACGTGCAGATGGCTGCCGACGTTTTTCTTCCCCTCTATGAGAAGCTTAAGGGGCAAGACGGCTTCGTCAGCCTGGAGGTCAATCCCCACCTGGCCCGGGATACCGAGGGCACCATCAATGAGGCCCGCCGGTTATGGCACGAACTGAACCGGCCCAACGTCTTGATCAAAGTTCCGGCCACCCTGGAGGGGTTGCCGGCCATCACCCAGCTCATCAGCGAAGGCATCAATGTCAACGTCACCCTCCTTTTCTCCCTGGAGCGCTACCGGCAGGTGGCCGAGGCTTATATCGCCGGTTTGGAAAGACGGGCGGCCCAGGGCAGGTCTCTGGCCGGGATCAGCTCCGTGGCCAGCTTTTTCTTGAGCCGCATTGACGTGCTGGTCGATCCCCTCCTGGAAAAGATCGTGGCCGCCGGGGGACCCCAGGCGGAACTGGCCGCGGCCTTACGGGGGGAAGTGGCCATTGCCAGCGCCAAGATGGCCTATTCCAGGTACCGGAATATCTTTGCCGGAGGCCGTTTTCTGGCTTTAACCGCCGAAGGCGCCCACCCCCAACGCCTTCTCTGGGCCAGCACCAGCACCAAGAACCCGGCCTATCCGGATACCAAATACGTGGAACCTCTCATCGGCCCGGACACCATTAATACTATGCCCCTGGAGACCCTGAACGCCTACCGGGACCACGGGCAACCGGCCTTGCGACTGGAAGATGGTGTGGATCAGGCCCGCGCCGTTTTGCAACGCCTGGCGGAGGTGGGCCTCAATCTGGACCAGGTGACCCGGCAGCTGGAAGAGGAGGGGATCGAGAAATTCAATAAACCTTATGACAGCCTCCTCTGCATCCTGGAAGCCAAGCGCCAGGAGGTCCTGAAGGAAAGGCTGGACCCCCAGGAACTGGCCTTGGGGGATTACGGCCAGGCGGTGGAGGCGCGGCTGGCCGACTTTGCTAAAACCAACTTCGCCGACCGCTTATGGCGGAAAGACGCCTGTCTCTGGACCAAGGACGGGGCCGCCGGCAAGCTTATCTACAACTCCCTGGGTTGGCTGCACGTGCCCGAAAAGATGGAAGCCTGTCTCACCGGCCTCATCGCCTTTACCCAGGAACTGCGGCAGGAAGGCTTTAAGCACGTGGTGCACCTGGGCATGGGCGGCAGCAGCCTGGCCCCCCTGGTCTTCCAGCATTTCTTTGCCCCCGGCGCCTACGGCCTGCCCCTCACCGTGTTGGACACCACCGATCCGGTTACCATCAAAAAGATCGAAGCAGCGGTGCCTCTGGCGCAGACTCTCTTCATTGTCGCCAGCAAATCCGGCACCACCGCCGAACCCAACGCCTTTGGGGATTATTTTTATGACAAGGTGCAAAAGTTAAAGGGGGACAAAGCCGGGGACAATTTCCTGGCCATCACCGACCCCGGCTCCGCCTTGGAAAAGTTAGCCCGGGCACGGTGCTTTAGGGGCGTCTTCCTCAATTTTCCGGATATCGGCGGCCGCTATTCGGCTCTCTCTTTCTTCGGCATGCTGCCCGCGGCCTTGATGAACCTCCAGGTGGGAGAACTGCTGGGCCGGGCCCAGAGCATGTTGCATGGCTGTTCCGGGTGCCTGCCCGTTCAGGAAAACCCTGGTTTGATCCTGGGCGCCACCCTGGGGGAACTGGCCCGCCAGGGCCGGGACAAGGTAACCTTCCTGGCCCCGGAGGCGCTGTCCCCCCTGGGTATGTGGCTGGAGCAACTTCTGGCGGAGTCCACCGGCAAAGCCGGCACCGGCCTCCTGCCGGTGGCGGGCGAGCCCCTGGGTCCCCCTGAGGTCTATGGGGCGGACCGGCTTTTCGTTTACCTGCGCCTGAGAAATGAAGTCAGTGAGGCCCTGGAACAAGGAGTGGCCGCCCTGAAAGAGGCGGGCCAGCCGGTGGTCACCATCCAACTGGCGGACCGCCTGGACCTGGGCCAGGAATTTTTCCGCTGGGAAATGGCTACCGCTGCGACCGGCTGGGTTTTGGGGATCAACCCCTTTGATCAGCCCAACGTCCAGGAGAGCAAGGACAACACCAACAAGTTGCTCCAGGTGGTGCGGGAGCAGGGCCGCCTGCCGGAAGAGACGCCCACCCTAAGGGAAGGCCCTTTGACCCTCTGCGGCGGCCTTCAGGCTCCCACACTGACCGAGGCCCTGTCCCTCTTTTTCCGGCAGGTGCAACCCGGGGATTTTCTGGCCTTTTTGGCCTACCTCAGCGAAGACCCGGCCACCACCGGCCGGTTCCAGGAAATGCGCCGCCTCCTCCGGGACCACCTGCAGGTGGCCACCACTTTGGGCTATGGGCCACGTTATCTTCATTCCACCGGCCAGTACCATAAAGGCGGCCCCAATAAGGGGGTGTTTCTGGTCCTAACCGCCGACCCTCCGGAGGATGCGGCCATCCCGGGCCAACCCTATTCCTTCGGGGTCTTTCAGCAGGCCCAGGCCCTGGGGGACTTCCAATCCCTGCTCCGCCACGGGCGCCGGGCCGTCCGCCTCCATCTGGGGCCGGACGCCCAACAGGGCCTGGCGCGGCTTCAGGAGATCATTACCCAAACGGTGGGAAAAACCTGATCCCATTTCGCATGCAAAAAGGATTGCCGCCTAGGGGCGAACCTGGGGTTCGCCCCTTGTATTTTTCACGGGCTTGATCTGGTCAGGCTTAGCTCCCTGAAGCCACAGCAAGAAGTTCCCGGGTGTGCCTGGCAATCATCAGTTCTTCGTTGGTCTTCATAACCCGGACGGTGACCGGACTTTTGGGAGGGGAAATTATCGGTGCATTGGCTTGATTTAAGTCCGGGGCCAGGTGCAGGCCGAGAAATCCCAGGGGTCCACAGAGCCGCGCCCGGATGGCGGCGGCATGCTCGCCGATGCCGCCGGTAAAGACCAAGGTGTCCAGCCCCCCCAGGACTGCGGCCAGGGCGCCGATGAATTTCCGGGCCTGGTAACAGAAAAGCTCCACCGCCAGGGCCGCGTCGGGGTTGGTTTTTTCTTGTCCCAGGAGGTCATGCATATCCCCGCTGGTTCCCGAGACCCCCAGCAGGCCCGCTTGACGATTAATCAGGTTATTCACCGCGTCCGGGGCCAGGCCTTTCTCCCGGAGCAAATAAATAACCACCCCGGGGTCCAGGTCACCGCAGCGGGTGCTCATCACCAGGCCCCCGGCCGGCGTCATCCCCATGGTGGTATCCAGGCTGCGGCCCTCCTCGATGGCCGCCATGCTGGCGCCGTTGCCCAGATGGGCGATAATCAGTTTCCCGGCAGCATGGGGCGACCCCAACTCCCGGGCCAACTCTTGGGTAATATATTCGTAAGAGAGTCCATGAAAACCGTAATGCCGCACACCGGCTTCCACCAAGGAGGCGGGCAGGGCGTATCTTTGGGCCACTTCCGGCATGCGCCGGTGGAAGGCCGTATCGAAGCAAGCGACTTGCAGCAGGTCCGGGAAATGTGCCTGCACCCCTTCCAGACCTTTAATTTCATGGGGCAGGTGGTCCGGGGCCAGGGGGATCAGGAGTTTTAAGTCCGCCAGCAAGGCGGGGGACACCTTTTGGGGCTGCACGTGGTCCCTGCCCCCATGCACCAGCCGGTGCCCCACGGCATGGAGATTTTGGCCGACTGCATGGCCTTCGAACCAGGTAAAGAGGGCCTTTAAGGCGGTATTATGATCCGGCAAATCCAGCTCTTGGGCCACCAGTTGCCGGCCCGCGTGATCCCGGGCCTGGAAAACCCCTCCCGCCAGCCCAATTCTCTCCAGATCTCCTTGGAGGACCAAATCCTCAGTTTTTCCTAAGATATAAAGGGAAAATTTAATACTGGAAGAGCCGCTGTTAATGGTGAGGATGTGGCTGTCTCTTCCCATGATTTTCCTTTTTTATCCGGCTCCCGCCTCCGGGCCGGAGACAGGACCCCGGGTTTAACGGCTAGCGCATGGGATGGGAATGAAGCGGCCGGTTGACCATTCTCAGGAACCGGCGGTTATGCCAGGCCCGGCTTTCCATCAGGGTGTGCATGGCCAACTTAAAGATGTCCTGGATGATCATCCAGATGATGATGTAAATCCAGACGTAGCCGATGAGGTGCCAGGGCAGGGCCGGTACCAGCCAGCCGAAGCCGCACATGAGCACCGCCACGATTTGGGTGGAGACGATGGCGGTGAGCAGTTGCCAGGAAGGAAAGGGACGTTTGAAGAAACTTTTTCTGGTGCGGGTGACGAACAGGAGAAGATGGCCGCCTGCCGCCAAGCGCAGGAACAAGAGGGTTTGCAGCTCGGGGAGGGCCAGGTTTGGATAGGTGCGGCCCAGGAAAAACAGGAGGCAACTTTCAATGGTGGCCAAAACGCCCCGCATCGTGGAGACGGAGAGGACCCGGCCCATCTCCCAGCGCACCGGCGTGGGACTGAGATAGGTGTTGTCATAAGCAATGGTCATGATGGGGATGTCGTCCAGGAGCGCCAGG
>JAQTXE010000058.1 GCA_028688935.1 Syntrophales bacterium | reverse complement strand
TGGCGGTAAAACGCCACAAGGGAGACGGGGACTATGCCTTCTCCAAGGACCACGCGGCGTTTGACCTGAGCCAGGCGGCCCAGGGTATCGTCTCCGTGTTTCTGGCGGATACCGATACTTTGCAGACGCCCGGGCCTTATGTGGGGGAGCTGAAGATCACCTTTCCGGGCGCCCCCCCGGCCACCGTGGAAAAAAGCGCCGACTTGTCCTTGATCATAGAGCGGGCGGTTACCGCCTAGAAAAGAAGGCAAAAACCGGTTCAGAAACCAGGAGAAGAAAAACGAATGGCTTATTCAACCCAAGACGATCTCCTCACCATGATCAGCCAGGCGGAGCTGGCTGCGTTAACCGCAGAAGCAGGCGATGAACCCGACGCCCAGGTGGTGGCGGCAGCCATCGCCCGGGCGGACGCGGAAATTGACGCGGCCTGCGGCCTGCGCTATACCGTGCCCTTTACTCCGGTGCCGGGGCGGGTGAAGACCCTGTCCGCAGACCTGGCCCTGTACCATCTTTATAGCCGCCGGGGGGTGGCCCCGGCAATCTGGCGGCAAAAGTACGAGGACGCCCTGGCTTTCTTAAAGGAAGTGGCCGCGGGCCAGGCGACCCTGGCCGGGAGCGGTGGGGAGCCGCCGGCAGCGGCCCGGCAATCCCCGGATTTCCTCAGCGCCAACCGCGTTTTCTCCCGGGATACCCTGGGTGAGTGGTAACAGACGGAGCCGTTGATGGCTGATCTTCCCTGGAGCGTGGTGGAAGAGGCCATATTGGGGGCCTTGGAGGCGGAACTCGGCTCCCTGGTCCAGACGGTGGCTTCCCACCAGGGCAATTGGCTGGAGGACCTCCAGAGCCAGGCCCGGCGGCTACCCGCGGTGCTGGTCAGGTGGCGGCAGAGCCGGGGCGAGCAGGTGGCGCTGCGCTCCTCCGATCTGATCCTGGATTTCGTCGTGCTGGTGGCCGTGCGCCCCTTAAGGGGGGAAACCGAGGCCCGGGTTGAGGAAGGGGGGCTTTACCAGATTCTGGAGGGCGTACGCCGGGCTTTGTGGCTTCAGGATCTGGGGCTGGAGATAACCCCCTGTTCCCTGGAAAAGGAGGAGCCCTGGCTCACTACCCGGGAGTTGGCGGTTTATGGGGCCGAATATCGGACGATTTTATTGAAGAACTTCTAAATTCACCCTTGCCTGGTGAAGGCGATTTTCACGATTGGACCAGAAAGCAATCAGCTATTAGCTTTCTGCAAACGAATAAAAAGACCATTTTTAAGCTGACCGCTGAAAGCTGATAGCTGAAAGCCATTTAAGGAGTAGTCTTTATGACCCGGTCCAGCCGCAACTTTCTGGCCACCCACAACCTGCTGGCGGTCTCCGCCCAGCTTCAGGAGACCGCCATCAACAGCGAACAAGAACTGGACACCCTGCTGTTGGCGGATCTAAGCAGTATCCTCAATTACCGGGCTCTAAAGGTTCCCAACCGGGAGGAGTTGACCGGCAAGGAAGAAGCGGACCGGCTCCATGATCTGGGGGGCACCGTGGGCGGCTCCCTCACCTTCCCCCGGGCCCAGCCCCAGCATTTCGCCTTCCTGTTGGCCTACGGGCTGGGGCAGGTGGAGACCACTTCCCTGGGGAACAGCGGTTTCCTCCACCTGGTGCGCCCCCGGTCGGGGGAAGTGGACCCGGCCCGGTCCAACCCCAGTTTCACCGCGGCTATGCGCTTCGGCCGCCAGGTGCTGAAAAGGCGCTTTGCTTCCTGTTTCATCGATCAGGTGCGGGTGGAATTCCCCAAGGACGGTTGGGCCAAAATCAGCGCCACGGTCAAAGGCACCGGCAAAGTGAGCGGCAACACCGCGGTGGAGGACCTTAACGCGCCTTTTAATACCGCCAGTCTGATCTTGGCCGCCAATGGTGTGGCCGGGGAAGATGCGGTCGAGAGGTTGAGCAACGTCCAGGCCATCCAGGCGCTTAATCCCGGGACCCAGGCCTGGGAAGAAGTGAACTACAGCGAGGTCTCCGGGGAGGTGCCAGCGGTGATTACCATTACTCCCCCGGGAAGCACTGGCACTGCCACTACTTTCCGGGTCTATTACCTGCCGCCGGAAAGCGGCTGGATGATGCTGCCCCCCCGGGTGGAAGAGCCGCCCCTGAAGGTCAGCCAGGTAGAGGTAAACCTGGGGGGACGCTGGGACGGCAGCGCCATTTTGGGGGGACAACAACTCTCCTCCGAACTGCGCCGCCTCACCTGGACCCTGGAGAACCATTTGACGCCGGAACGGACCCCGGGAGCAGGGGTGGATTATGCCAACCGGGCCTTTAGGACCGGGCGGGAGCAAAGAATAGAATTCGACCGGGACTTCCGGGATTTTCTCCTGGCCCAACATCTCCAGGATAACGATATCCTGACCATCCATCTCCTGGCCCAGGGGCCGGAGTTTGAGGCAGGGTACCACTACCAGGTGGAATTGATCTTCCCCCGGGTGGGGGTCCTGGCCGCGCCGGTGCGGGTGGCCCAGCGGCGTCTAGCCGAAGCCCTGGAATTCGCGGTGCTGGAAGACGATACTTACGGCTCCGTCTTAGTCAAAGTGCAGAATAAAATGAGCGGATACGCGGCGTAGGGGCGGGTTTTAAACCCGCCCCTACAATGCCTGCGGAGGAACCATGGCCAGGGTTTTAAAGGAAGAAAATCATTCCCTGACGGTGCACGATCCGGTTTCCGGGTCGGCGGTGACCCTGCATTACCGCCGGCCCACTTCAGAGGAGCGGGTGGCTTATCAATTGTCGGCCTTCCGCCTGGAGGGGGGGCAACGCCGTTTCTGTCTGGGGGAGACCCGGCTCAAGTTCGGGTTGGAGATTTTGACCGGCTTCGGTTCGGGGGATTTCCTGGTGGCGGAGGAAGGCGGAGAGGCGCCCCTGGACCCGGAGCGTCACCCCGACTGGAAAGAGCGGGTTGAAGAACACGCTCCGGACCTGGTCGCCTACCTGGCCCAACAGATTTTCGAAGGCTTGCGGGTAGTTAACCGGGAGGAGCAGGAGTGTTTTTGATGCTCAATTTCAATCAACTGATGGCCCAGACTTTCATGTTTGCCCAAACAGAGGCTGAACGTTCATGAACCACAAATTTCACACCTCCGAGGCTGAAAAATTCCCCCTACCCCCCTTTAAAAAAGGGGGGTTTAAAAAGTCCCCCTTTATTAAAGGGGGATTTAGGGGGATTTTGATTTTCATGGTAAAGCCTGCGGTTAGCAACATCGCTTCTTGAGCGGGACTCCGCGTGAGTGTGAATCTCGATTCTCCCAGTCAAGGCATTTTAACTGACTGGCCCTTGCTGCGGGAGCTTAGGGCCGTGGCTGCCGGGCGGCTCTGCGGGGCCGAGGAAAAGCGCCGCTGCCGCACGGAAAACGGGGTCTTCACGGCCTGGGCCTGCGCGGTATGTGAAGAATATTTACGGCCTGAGGCCCTCTCCCCCTGGACCTGGCACCTCCTGTTTCTTTATCGCCTCCAACGCGCGGGGTACCCCTTCCGGGCCAATGACCTGAGCCTGGAAACCTGGCTGTTGTTGGGAGTGGTGCAAAAAGTTCTGGAAAACACCCAGAGAGGGAAAAATGCCCGGAGACAGAACCACGGAATCTAGCCGGCAGGATTTGGCAGCCTTTCAAGCCCAGCAGGAAGAGATGCTGAACCTCAGCCGGGAGTACAGCCGCAGCCGCCTGGCCGCCTGGAACGGCGAGGTCCAGCAGATGCAGGAGAGTTGGGCCGCGTTCTCCCGGGAGTGGCAAAGCTCCTGGGAGGAGATGTCCGGCCTGGCCCAGGCCGGCTTCGCTGACCTGGCAGCCAGGGGGGAAGCTACGGGGAACCTCCTGAGCCAAAGCTTACGGAAAGCCTTGGGGGAGATTTCCGGAGACTTGGAAGACTGGGTGGATAATTTTCTTAAGAACCTGGAGAAGGTGGGCCAGTCCTGGCTGGGCCTTTTTGGCGGCAGTGGCGGCGGAGACGGCTGGCTCTCCTGGCTGGGGGGCGGCCTGGGTTTCGGAGGTCTGCTCCACCAGGGAGGTATTGTGGCCGCGCACCAGGGCTTAACCGTCTCTCCCGGGGCCTGGGGCAGTGATGAACAACTCATTCTGGCCCAATCCGGGGAGGGCATCCTCCCCCGGGACAGCATGGGCCGTCTAGGGGAACAGAATTTCGAAGCGCTGCGGACCGGACGGTTTGAACTGACGCAGCCGTCAGGAGGGCCTCGCCTGGACCTCACCATTCAGGTGCAGAGCCTGGATGCCGCGGGGGTCAACCGGGTGGATTGGGACCGCCTGGTGCAACGCCACATCCTCCCTTTACTCCAGAAAGAAGCGGATCGCCGCTGGTAGCAAGGTGATAGAGTCCCGACGCCAAAATGGCAGGGAGCACCGGAGCCGCTGGCAGGCGAAACGCTTCCCTTATGGAGGACATTAAAGATGGGTAACGCCAAATTGGAGTGGACCCCTAAAGGGGTCAGCCGCCAGAGCTACACCTTGCCGGTCAACTTCTCCTGGGATTACCAGGAGTTGTCCCAGGATGAGACCGAACGGGAACGGGCCCTGGACGGCACCTTACGGAGTTACTCCCGGGGTTTGAAGCAACGTTGGCTCTTGAAGTTCCAATATATTTCCCCGGCTCAAAAAGACCAGTTGACCATCATCAAACAGGCCCAGACGGACATCGACTTTTTCCGGGACGCAGGCGGCGCCAAAACCTTTACCGGGGTCTGGACCAATGACCTGGACTTCCGGGAAGTGACCCCCGGCGCCTGGAGCGGGACAATAGTTTTGGAAGAGATTTGACGTAGGGGCGGGTTTTAAACCCGCCCCCACAGCCCCTTTTGGACCAAATCAATGAGAACCACCAGCAGTGAATACCTCCAAGATGAAAACCGCCACCGCGGGGCCCGGCCCCGGGTGAAGGCGGTGCTTTATCCCTTCGATCTGGATTACGGCTTGGCCCCCGGCTCCGGGGAATTCAGCCATACGGTTTATGGCGGCGAGCCGGGCAAGCTGGTTTTGGAGGAGGGTTATTACCCCAGCGCTTCCTGGACCTCGCCGATTTTGCACACCTTTTCGGCCTATCTCAATTTGGTGGCGGCTTACTGGGAGGACCTGGCCGGGCGCATGGAGGCGCAGGTCTATTTACGGACCGCGGCCAACCAGCAAGAAGTAAACTCCGCAGATTATTTGTCTCTGAGCCTGGGGGAAGAATATCCTCTGCTCCCCTATTTCCAGGTACAGGTGGAATTTAAGGAAACCCAAAGGCATTGGGCCGTGGACGCGGTGGCAGACGCGGATGAATTCACCGCCTATGCCGGGGACCAGGCTCTGGACGCGGGGTATGAGAGCTACGCCCCGGAGGGCGAGTTTCCCGGTTATCTGGCGAACCTACGCCTGGAGGGACGCCTGAGCCTGCCGGAGAGCGAGATTCTGGATACCGGCGCAGTGCGGGTGGACCTGGCCCGGGACTTTAGCGAACTCCGGGCCGGGGACCATACGCTCTTGTTGGACAACCGCCGGGGGCAATGGTTGGCGGGAGGGGAAAATTTCTATCTCCTGGGTCTGCCCTGGCGGCAGAAACAAGTGGCCCTGTACCACGGTTGGGAACTCCCCCATGGACAGGTGGAGTGGCAACTGGTTTATCAGGGGGAATTGGAGCGCCTGGCCGGTATGGCCCACGGCTGGCAGGGGGAACACCGGGTGCGCCTGGAGAGCCGGGATTGGGTGGCGGCCCGGCTGCAAACCCGGCTGGGCGCGCCCTCGGCCCAGGGAGAGAGGCAACCTTTTATGCGGGGCCCTTACCGGGCCAAGGCCGAACTGGTGGAGACTCTCTCCGCCCAGGTGAGCGAACCGGCAAAGTCCGGCGCCGGCAGCGCGGTCTTACAGGTGGTGGGAGACTACCGGGGGAAGTTTAACCAAAACTACCTGCTACAGATTGAAAACAGCGGCGAGGTGGGTGGGGTCAGCTTCCGCTGGTCTACCAATAACGGCCAGAGCTGGCGGCAAACGGGCCAGGCCACCGCCGGCGCTGAGAACCCGGTGGAACTGGAAGAAGGCCTGGCGGTCTATTGGGAATCCGGCGCGGGCACGGACCTGGCGGCCGGAGACAGTTGGAGTTTCACCGCCCAGGCCACGGCCTATTATTACCAGATCTATGGCGGCCCCTTCGCCGGTATCACCGGAATCTACCTGAACGGTGAAGAATCACAGGATCGGGTGGTGGCTGATCCGGAAACCGGCTTGATTACCGTCACCGGCCGCTCCGCCTCCGTTGAGGCCCGAGTGGTAAAGGACGCCACCACCCACCCGGTGGATATCATCACCGATATCCTGGCCGCAGTGGGTTTAAGTGCAGCCACCCAGCAGGACAGCTTCGCCCTGACCCAAAGCCTGACCCCCAACTACGCCATCGGCGTCTGCTTCGAAAACGTCACCGGGGTTCAGGCCCTCCGGGAGATCCTGAAACGCTGCCTTTACGACTTTTGGGTGGACTTCGGGGAGATCAAGATCAGGGCGTATTTAGGGGAAGAATAACTTGGCGTTCTTTGCGTCTTTGCGTGAGAAAAATAAACCTCACGCAAAGACGCAAAGGCGCAAAGAAAGACGCTAAGGAGCATTAATGTCGCGCATACAGTGGGCCCGGGCGTCCCAGTTCAACTGGGTCTTCGACAATATGGGGGGCACCCCCTTACAGGAGGCGGCGGCCGGTAATTGGGATAGCGCCACCGCGCTGGTGGCGGCGGACGGCGGGGTCAGCATCGCCAGCCCCAATCCCGGAGGCGGCCAGGTCTGCCTGGTCCGGGGGGTATGGTTGGCAGAGACCGTTTTCCCCTGGGAAGGATTCTGGGCCGACCCCTTGTCCGGGGACCTCACCAATTACTTTCTGGGCGGGTCTTACCTCAACCAGGGAAACTCCACCATTATCACCCTGGGGACGAGCCTCGCCCCGGGAACGTCAGTCCAAATCTACTACCTCTATCTCACCGGCGAAAAGGCCGCCAAATACGAGGCGCTCAACAATTATCCCTGCATCCGCCGGGCCTACCGCTCCCGGGACGACTATACCTATGATTTCGCGGTGGATCGTATCCTGGACCTCATGGCCTTGCTGCACCTGGCAGGACGGGAGCAGGTAAGGGATTACCAGCCCGAGCTCAAGTTTTTGTGGGACTCCTTCTACCCCCGGGAAGAAAGCTGCGTCTCTCCTTTAATCTTTGATTCTTTTGAACGGCAACGCTGGGACCGGGGGCCGTTTCTCCTCTACCAGGGCTCCACTATCGGGGAGGCGGCCTTTCAGGCCTTTCAAATCGAACCGGCCCCGGACATCCCCACCCGGGAACTCCATCTTCGGGTAGACCTGCCCACCACCCAGGACGCGGCCTGGGCCGGCTACGGCCTGGACTGGTCCCTGCTGGGCAGCCCCTTCGACGGCGTGGACCGGGTGCAGCTCAAATTAAGGGGGCCGGGGAGCAGCCGACGGGTGCATAATCTCACCAAGGTGGGGAGCGGTACGGCCACTATGGTGATCATGGGAGATTACACCCCCCAGGAAAAACGGAAATTCGTGGTGCAGATCGAGACCACCGGGGAAGTGGGCCAGGCCACCTGCCGCTGGTCTAAGAACGCGGGCCAAACCTGGGAAGCCGGGGGGGTGTTCACCGGGGACCGGGAACACCCGGTGAGCCTGTGGGGTGGTATTCAGATCTATTGGGAAAGTGGCCCGGGCACGGACCTGGTGGCCGGGGACTACTGGCAGTTCTGGGGGGGGGACCCCAAAGAGTACCCCCGGCGTCTCTTGGTGAGCCTCAATGATTCCACCGCCGTTGATCCGGACCCCTGGGGACCCCAGCATACTTATGTCCACGCCCTGCCGGACCGTTATCCCGAAACCGCGGCCTTCGACCTGCCCTTTGACCTGTTCTGGCGCCGGGACAATATCATCCATGACGGCGACCGGGAACGGGCCATGTGGGGCGCCTGGTACTCCGCGGGCGTGCCGGATGACAGCGACATCACCATCTGCGACCGGGAAGAGATGGTGAAATTCGGGGGGGAGACTTTTTATACCCCCCGGCAGGTAACCTGGGACCTCTCCCCCCAGGCCACGGGTTGGGGGACCTGGGTGGGTATCGACCCCCAGCGCTGCGACTCCACCGGGCACACCCAGGTCAATTTTCTCATCAAGCCCATGGTTTCCGGGGCCAATTACCTGAACCTGCGGGTGACGGTCAAGGACGTCCAGGGCAGTTATTTCTATAAGGATGTCACCGTCCAGGTCAATGCTTGGCAGCGGGTAACGGTGAACCTGGGAGAAATGACCCTGGATTGGGGCAGCTATCCCCTCACCCATCCCCTCCAAGTTCTGGATTTCAGTATTCCTTCCGCTCCTCCCAGCAACGGGGTCTTGTATCTGACGGACCTCAAGTTCGGAGACCACCTCACCTTTGCCGGGGCCCAGCGCCTGCGGCTCCTGGAATTCAAGATGGAGCACCAGGACCTGCCGGACCACGAATGGTGGCTGGATGAGGTGAGCCTGAACCTGGAGGCCGCCGACCCCTACCCTCTTGCCCCCCGGCTGGCCATTTCTCTGAACCCTTACGGCCAAAACCCCTGGCGGGGCCCCACCCTGGTACATTACGCCCAACCCCTGGCTCCCTATTTGGTGGGAGCCTTGAACCTGACCCAAAATTACCTCAACCTCCACCGGGACGCTCAGGACGAATTCCACCAACGCTATGGGGGTATTAAAGGCCCCATGCTGCCGGTGCATACCCGGAACGACGTGGAAAACATCGCGCTGTGCGGCGAAGAAGATTTCACCGGCTTTTCCTGGTGGCCCCAATACCGGAATTACGGCCTGGTGAGCGGGGTCTGGCATTTTAACGAGGTCCTCACTGACGCTTCCGGCCTCGATCATACCCTGTGGTGGAGCAGCGGCAGCCCCACCTACGTCCCCGGGGTCTGCCAGCCGGGGAACACCGCGGTGAGCTTTGATGGCACGGCCCACGCGAACCTGGCCAGCAATCCCCTCCTGGAACCGGGCACCCAGTCCTTTTCCTTGACCCTGATTATTAAGGGCGAAGCTCAGGGGAGCGGTTGGCTCTGGCTGCTGGACAAAATGGGCGCGGATGGGTGGGTGATCCAGACCAAGGAGGCAGGAAGCACGGCCTTGCAGCTTCAGGTGACCACTGCGGCTGGAGATTCGTACGCCGACATTCCCGGGGTCCTGGATGGCGACTGGCATATGGTCACCTGGATGGTCTCCCCCGAAGACGGCAAAATTTATAAGGTCAAGGACGGCACGCGGTTGGGGAGCGACAATCTGGCGGCGGGCAACGGCCTCACCAATACCGCCTATCTCAATATCGGCTCCGCCGGCGTCTTCTCCCTGGACTACTTTAAATATGAGCGCCGGGTGCTGCCCCCGGCAGAGTACGAAAATACCTGGTCCATCGTCCAGGGGGCGGCCAACGGCAGCGCCTACCCGGAAGTGGGCTGCGGCCTGGGGCAGTATTGGGCCTTTATGCGCCTGGCCCCGTATTTTTTCATCACTAATGATTCCCAGGCCTGGGCCGTCCTGGATAACTGGCTCGATTGGCTGGATACCTTTATGCAGCCGGACGGCCCGGGGTGGCAATTTCCCCAGAATTTCTCGGAATACGGCTTTACTTACGGCCCCGGTTATGACCCCGGCATGGCCGCGTCCCTGGTTTTGGGGTGCCTCTATATCTATATGCGAAACGGTGACGACCGGGCCGGCACCTTAGCCCGGCATCTCCTGGACGATCTCCGGGACAACCGGGGCGACCAGGATTTCGGCGGCTACCAATCCGATTACCATTATGCCTGGATGAACGGCCTGGTCCTCCAGGCCTTCGGCCTGGCGGTAAACGGCGCCGCGGGCCAGGCTTATACTTTTCCCCCTGCCTCCCAGGACGAGGCCCAGTTTTCGTCCCTTCTGGCCTGGGTCTTCAATCACACCGGGGACGGCAAACCCAATGTCCTCAATGCCGACCTTATTCCTTTTTCCTATACCGAGGCCGCAGACGTTTGGGACTACGTCCCCGATTATCTGTTCCTCCAGCAAATGGGTTCCCTGGAAGGAGTGGTGCTCATGCTGGGCGCGGCCCTGGAATACGCTAAGCGCCAGGGGAATTGGGTCTGGTTCCAGAAACTCCTGGGGTTCATCCTGCTGGATAACTTGGTGGCCTTGGCCCCCGGGCAGATCCGCTCCCTGACCATGAGTTACGACCTGGAGGGGGTAAAAAACCTGGTGCGCCTGCGCTACGCCGACTATGACCGCAACAACAGCCAATACGCCGAAGCCCGGGATGAGGCGGCCATCGCCGCCTGGGGGGAAGAGGCCGCGGACCTGGACTGCCGCTACGGCCGGCCGGTGATCCTGGAAAACCCCGAGGTGGCCCAATTGCTGGCCTCCCGCCTGCTTAAGCGGCTGGCTAACCCCTGGGAAACCGCAGAAGCGGAAACCTGGCTGGAAGGCGCCCGGATCGAACTGGGGGACACGGTGGCCGTGTCCTCGGACTTCCACGGCCTGGAGCGGGAGGAGTTTGCGGTAACCGGCAAAGAGCTGGACCTGGGGCGCCGCGCCACCCGCCTGACCTTGAGCAGGCCCCTGAACCGCGTCGGGGCCTGGGCCGTGGATACCTCCGGCACGGCTTACGATAATTACGCCATCGACCAGAACAGCCCCTATGACGCCAACTGGCAGTATCGGGCTTATGGAGGATAATGCTGGGTGAAAAGGGAAAAAGGGGAAGTGGGGAAAAGGAAAAAAAGATTATTGAAATATGAGCTTGCCGTTTAATTTTTCCCCTTTTAACCTTTTCACCTTTTCCCCCTATCCCTCCCAGTATTGCCCAAAATAATTCGGAGGTTATCTCATGTCCCTAATCCATCTTCCCCAGGCCAAGTGGGCCAGCGGCACGGGCCGCCAGGTTATTTTAAAGAGTGATTTCGAGAAGATCGAGCAGGCGGTGCTGGAGGGTTTCCAGTTGGCCCTGGGCCCGCCCTTGGAGTACGTGGACGCGGCCAGCGTCCGGGTCAATGCCACTGCCGACTGCAAGTCCCGGGTGCTGCTCTGCGGCTTTCCTAACCCCCTGTATCCGGGACAATGGGTCTCCGGGGAACTGACTGACGGCCGCTACCGGGAAAACGCCACGACTCTGACCCTTAATTTTGCCACTTCCGGCCATATCTGGGGGACGGAGAAGGCCAGCCAATGGTACGCGGTTTACGCCCTGGCAGGCTCAGGGGACACCAGCTTCACCCTCAAGGCCATGCCGGTGATGCGGGTCTCCTCCCAGACTACCCAGATTATTACCTTAAGGAATAACGGCGACACCGGCGACCTCGGCTACGGCTTTACGGCCAATGAACTGGCGGAGGGGAAAATCCTGGTGCTCAGTGGCGCCTCCAAGGGGCTGGTGCGCCTGATTACCGCCAACAACAGCGACAATAGCACCGGGGGCACTATCACCTATGGCGGCAGCGCCTTGACTCTGGCCCAGGGAGATTGGTTCGTGGTGCTGCCTAATACCAATTTCCGGTATCTGGGTGTGGTCCTGAATGACAGCGACAGCCATCTGGTCCCCTTTTACCAAGATGCCGGCCGCTGCGCTTACAAGACTCCCCGGCAGGCGGCCTCAGGGGCCATCAACGGTTACACCCTGTTCGACCTGGGGCTGCTTATCCCCCCCACTGCCCGATTGCTTAAGGGCTACGCCGCGGCGACCGGAGGCGCAGAAGTGAAACTGGCCGTATCCTATGACGGCAGCAACGCCGCCCTGATCCTGCAGGGAGCAGCGCCGGCCGGGGATTTCCAGGGGGTGCGGGGGGCCGTGCCCTTCAGTTGCCGCCTCCTGGAGGGGAGCCGGATTTATTTCAATAATGAAAACACCGCCAATCAGGCGGTGCAGATTACCGGGTGGGAGGAGTAAGGCAGTTTTCCGTTTTCTGTTTTCTGTTTTCCGTAGTGAATTACCTGGTTATCAACATGCCATCTGGCAAAAAACATCTTTAAAAAAAGGGGATAAGATGCTGGAAGGAAAAAAGACTTATATCAGCGCCGCTCTGCTGGCCCTGGCTACCTTTGCCCGGGGCCTGGGATGGATCGACCAGAGCCAGTACGATATGATTTTAGGGGTGACCGGGGCCATGGGCCTGGCGGCTCTCCGGGCCGGGGTAAACAAGTCGGGATAATACCAGGTTCGGTTTCTGCTGCAACAAAAATAACTTATAACCTATTGATAATTTGATATCTTTCTACCGAAAACCGAGAACCGAAAACGGTATAAGTCGCTCCAGGGCTAACACCAGGTTCGCCCTTACGGTTTAAGACCTTCTTGATCGCAACTCGGTATCATTTTTCAGTTATAAAGGATAAAAAGACAATGCCCTACCAGGATTTAGGGGAGCACACGGGGACCCTGGTCTCCCTGGTGGGCCTGTTTGCGGGGATGAGCGCCTTGCTGCTCTGGCGGCTGTTGACGCGCATGGAGAAGAAGCTGGACGAACTTTACCGGCTCTGCTGCGACTGCCGCCAGGAATTGGGGGAGCGCTTCATCTGCCGCTTCGAACACGACATCGAACACCAGGACCTGTGGCAGGCGGTGAACCACCACGATCACGATGAAATCGGCAGAGTGGTGAGATAAAAAGCTATCAGCGATCAGCTTTCAGCGGTCAGCTAAAAATGGAAACCACAGAGACGCAGAGGTCACAGGGGATCACAGAGAATTAATTTTTGGCCCTTGGCGACTGGCGCCGAGGGCCAAGTTAGAACCTCTGTGTATCTCCGTGTTCTCTGTGCCCCTGTGGTTTAGTTTTTTTGCTGAAAGCTGATCGCTGATAGCTGACCGCTTTCTTATCCCCCCAGATACGCTTCCACCACCTGGGGGTGGTGCTGCAATTCCTCGCTGGGGCCGGAGAGGGTAATCTCCCCGGTCTCCAGGATATAGGCGCGGCGGGCCACTTCCAGGGCCAGGTTGGCGTTTTGTTCCACCAGAAGGATGGTGGCCCCCTGCTGGTTAAGGCGCTGGATGACCTTAAAGATTTCCCGGACCAGCATGGGGGCCAGGCCCATGGAGGGTTCGTCCAGGAGCAGGAGGCGGCCACGGCTCATCAGGGCCCGGCCCACGGCCAGCATCTGCTGCTCGCCGCCGGAGAGGGTGTTGCCCCACTGCTGCCGGCGCTCCGCCAACCTGGGGAAGAGCCGGTAGACTTCTCGCAAATCCTGGCGAAACTGGGCCTCCGTGTGGGCATAAGCCGCCAGACGCAGGTTTTCCAGGACCGTCAGGTTGCCAAAGATCCCCCGGCCCTCCGGCACGTGGGCGATACCCCGTTGGGCCCGGAGATGGGCGGCTAAAGGGAGCAGGTCTTCTCCCGCAAAGGTGATGCTCCCCTTAGCCGCAGGCAGCAGCCCGGAGATGGCCCGCAAAATGGTGGATTTCCCCGCGCCGTTGGCGCCGATGAGGGTGACGATCTCCCCTTGCCCCACGGTAAAGGAGACCCCCCGCACGGCGTTGATGCGGTCATAGGCGATCCAGAGGTCGGTTACTTCCAGTAAGTTCATAGCTATCAGCTTTCAGCGGTCAGCTATCAGCCTTTCTTCCTATCGTTTCCGAGATTTCGGGGGAAAAGGGGAAAAGGTTAAACGGGAAAGTCCAGTCTTTATGTATTAACTTTTTCCCTTTTCCCCTCTTCCCCTTTTACCCCCCACCAACCTATTATGCCACCTTCCCCGGTCCGGGCGTGGCCTTCTCCGCTTCTACCTCCGCCAAGGCCCCATCCTTCCCCAGATAGGCCGCCAGGACCGCGGGGTGGTGCTGGATGTCCTGGGGCGGACCGGAGGCGATGGTCTCCCCGAAGTCCAGCACTTTGACCCACTGGCAGAGATTCACGACCACCCGCATCTGGTGTTCGATGAGGATGATGGTCAGGGAGAAGTCCTCTTTGATCTCCTTAATCAGCCGGATCAGGTCCTGGGCTTCGCTCTGGTTCATGCCCGCGGCGGGTTCGTCCAGGAGCAGCAAGCGGGGCTTGCTGATCAGGGCCCGGGCCATCTCCACCCGCCGCTGCTCGCCGTAAGGCAGATTCCGGGCCGGGGCGTCGGCGTAGGGGGATAGATTAAAGCGCGCCAGCAGCGAATCGGCCCGCTGCCGCTGCCGTTCTTCCTCGATCTTAAAATTCCTGGTGCGCGCCATGGCCTGTAGGAGATTATAGCCATGTTGAGCATAGCCCCCCAGGCGCACGTTGTCCAGGACGCTCAACTCTTTAAAAAGGCGAATATTCTGAAAAGTGCGGGCAATGCCCCCGGAGCTGATGCGGTGGCTGGGCCAGCGGGTGATGTCCTCCCCCTGATATTTGATCATCCCCCGGCTCACCTTGAAGACCCCGGAAATCAGGTTGAAAATGGTGGTCTTGCCCGCGCCGTTGGGACCGATGAGCCCCACCAACTCCCCTTCCTTGACTTTCAGGGAAAAATCGGAGACCGCACGCAAGCCCCCGAAGTTGTGGGTCAGGCCGGTGATTTCGAGTAATGGCATATGTTTCTCTGTGAGGAGATAGTGGTCAGTTGCCAGAAAAGGCTGGCTACTGGCTACTGGCTACTTTTTCCTCCCTCAACCACTTCCATTCCTTAAAGCCCATAATCCCCTTAGGACGGAAAATCATCAGCAACACCAGCAACAGCGGCCCCACCACCCAGCGCCACAGCCCTAAGGGCCGCAGCACTTCCATGAGTACGGTAAAGATGGTGGCCCCCAGGAGTGACCCGGCCAGGCTGCCCACGCCGCCTAAATAGACCATGACCAGCATGTCCGTGGATTTGATGATGGAAAAGCTCCGGGGGTTGATGAACTGGAGGAGGTGGGCAAAGAGCCCCCCGGCCACCCCCGCGAAAAAGGCGGAGATGAGAAAAGCATAAAGCTTGAGGCGCCGGGTGTCCACCCCGGTGAGGTTGGCCGCCACTTCGTCTTCCCTAATGGCGGTGATGCCCCGGCCGAAATTGGAATAAACCAGGCGGCGCAGGATTAAGACGGTAATCAAGACCCAGGCCGTCACCCAGAAGAGGTTGGTGAGACGGGGCATGCCCAGAAACCCCCGGGGCCCGCCCACGACCTCCAGGTTCTCCAGGACGCTTTTGACGATCATGTTGAAGGCCAGGGTGACGATGGCCAGATAATCCCCCCGGGTGCGAAAGGAGGGGAAGGCTACTATCAGCCCGGCCACGGCCGCGGCCAGTCCCCCCACTACTAAGACCAGGGGGAAGGCCCAGGGAGTCCAGGCACGGGGGAGCACCCAGACGGTGAGGATGGAGGCGGCGTAGGCGCCGATGCCCATGAAGCCGGCGTGGCCCACGGAGAATTCCCCCATGTAGCCGTTTACCAAGTTCAGGCTTAAGGTGAGGATCATGTTGATCCCTACGTACATCAGGATCTGCACGACGTAGGGATTGAGGACGCCGGAGGCGGGCAGGACCAGGGCCAGGACCAGGAGCAGGACCGAGGCGAGGGAGATTAGTGATGTCTTTGGTTTATTTAACGTTGCCATTTATTAGTAGTCAGTAGTCAGTGGTCAGTGGTCAGTGGTCAGTAAAAAAACTAGAGGCCGATACTAGCCACTGGCCACTGATCACTGGCCACTATTAATCACACTCTCTCAAATACCGGCCTGCCGAGCAGGCCCGTGGGCTTGAAGACCAGGAGCAGGAGCAGGAGGGAAAAGGCCACGAAGTCCCGGTAAGTGGAAGACGGCAGCAGCACCGGGGTGAAAATCTCCACTGCGCCCAGGATAAAGCCCCCCAGCATGGCTCCCCGGATATTGCCGATGCCCCCACCACCGCGGCGATAAAGGCCCACCAGCCGATGCGGATGCCCATATAGGGGTCCAACACCGGGTAGGCCAGGCCGTACATCAGCCCCCCCGCCGCGGCAATGGCGGAGCCGATGGCGAAAGTGAGGGAAATCACCCGGTCCACCGGCACCCCCATCAGGGGCACAATGAGGCGGTTATAGGAAATGGCCCGCATGGCCATACCCAGCAAGGTGCGGCGTACCAAAAAATCCAGCAGGACCATCAGGACCGCGGCTCCCAGAATAATGAGGATCTGCAAAGGGGTGATCGTCAGGCCCCAGATCTCCCAGGCCTGCAGAGGAATTAGGGTGGGAAAGTGCCGGGGTTCCGGGCCCAGGATGCCCAGGGTGAAATTCTCTAGAAAGAGGCCCACCCCCAAAGCGGTGATCACCGCCGAGACCCGGGGGGCCTGGCGCAGGGGCCGGTAGGCCAGGCGTTCGATGACCACCCCTAAAACCGCGGTGAGCGCCATGCTGAAACAGAGGGCGCCCACAAAAACCACCACCAGGGGCAACCCCAGTGGCAGCCCCAGGAGGAAGACCGCGGCCGCCAGGCTCAAATACGTCCCCACCATGAAAATGTCGCCGTGAGCAAAATTGATCAGGGTGAGGATGCCGTACACCATGGTGTAGCCCAGGGCGATGAGGGCATAGACGCTCCCGAGTTGCAGGGCGTTTAGGGCGTTTTGGGCCAATATCTGAAACATAAGCGTCTTTGACGGGCCGGGTAAAAGAGTCAGTGGGGCAGTAAGCTCTCAGCTTTCAGATAAAGACCGAAAACTCAATTCCTCAAAGTTGACAGCTACTCCCCCTCCACCAGCATTTATCATTCAGGCTCAACTGTGGCGTAATATTTGAATTTACCGTCCTTGATCTGCAAAATGACCGCGCTCTTGACGGGATCGCAGAGGTTTTTAAAATTCATCTTGCCTGTAACCCCTTCGAATTTCTGGATGGTGGCCAGGGCGTCCCGCACCTTTTTCCGGTCCAAAGTCCCGGCCCAGATGATGGCGGCGCACAAAAGTTGGCCGGCGTCGTAGGTCAGGGCGGCCACGTCGTCGGGTTTTTTGCCGTACTTGGCTTCATAGTCCCTGATGAATTTCTGGGCCTTGGGGGTGGCGATATCCGGGGCGTAATGGGTGCTGAAATAAGCGCCTTCCAGGTCCTTGGCCCCCAGGCGCAACAGTTCCTCGCTGCCCCAGGAATCGGAGCCGATAAAGGGACAGGTAATCCCTAAGCGCCGGGCCTGCTGGGCCTGGAGGGGCACTTCGTTATAATAATTGGGCAGAAAGAGGACGTCGGGGTTGGCC
>JAQTXE010000318.1 GCA_028688935.1 Syntrophales bacterium | reverse complement strand
CTTCCGATCTGAGAAGAAAGCCCTCAATTACCGGGCCCAGGTGGTTTTAGGGGGAGCGGGTTCCCTCTCCTGGCTCGATCTCCCTGGTTTTCCGGTGAAACTGGAAGAGTTGAACACCCGTCCGGCGGAATTAGAAGAAATCTTTGCGTGGTATGCCAAGCACACTGATATGCAAGGCCGCTATCGGGTAGTGGGCCATCTGGACGGCTCCGGCCCCGGGGTGCTGCGAGGCTCCGGCACCTTTCGGGGTACCAGGGATTTTTCCCATCTCCAGGCCCCCAGGTTGCAGTATTCTCCCTATATCCTGGAAAGCCTGATGCAAATGACCAGTTTCTATCTGAAGATGCGCAACGAGGAGGATAAACGCACGGTGATCCCCGTGGGTATCGGGGAGTTGCTCCTGGGGCGTCAATGCCGGGATCAGGAGCAGATTATTATGGAGGCCAGGCTGCGCGTTGATGACGACAAGGGCATGGCCTGGGACGCCCAAGCCACGGACGCCGACGGCCAGCCCCTGATGCAGGTAAGGAACCTCCAGATGCGCTGGTTTTCCGGATGATGCAGGTTTCGGGAAGAATCATGGGAAAGGACAGCCCCGGCTCCGCCGCCGGTAACCCCAGTCATCCCGGTATAAGCCAGGCGGTGCTCTATTCTCCCCTTAGGGAGCCCGCTTTTTTGGCCTCCCTGCCGGGACCCATGAGCAAACCCCAGAGTTCCGCTCCGGGTTTCTCCAGCTTGCAGATGAAACAAGACTTCCTGGCGGCCTTGCTCCAGGAACACTCCCTTCCTGCAAGAACTCAGGACCTGGCCCTGGTGCACAGCCGTTGGGGAAAACCCCATCTGCTGATAGACGGCGCTCCCGGTCCGCCGGTTTCCTTTAGTTGGAGCGCCGGGGCATGGTGGGCGGCGGTGGGCACCGCCAGCTCCTGGATCGGCCTGGACGCGGCCTCTCCCCAAGAGTTCACCGGGGCTTTCCCCGTGCACAAAGTCTTTAGCCCTGAGGAGTGGCAGGCGGCCACCTCCCTGACGGCTGGAAACCGGGAAGAAGCCGCAGCCCTCCTCTGGGCGGTGAAAGAAGCGGTGGTGAAAGCCCGGGGCTGCGGCTACCATTTCTTCGGCCCCCGGCAGATAGGGTTGGAATACGCCGGTTTCGGAGAGCACGGCCCCTGCTGGCGCGGTTACCTGGAAGCGCCCGGTCCGGACCCGGCTCCTCCAGGGACTCAAGGGGTCTTGCCGGTGGCCTCCATCCGCCTGGACCAGGTGTGGCTGGCGGTAGCCTGGATGCAGCTTGCCGCGCCCCAGTCCCCGGCCCCGGAAGGATAAGCCCATGCGCGCCTTGGTCACCGGAGCCAGCGGCTTTATCGGCAGCAATCTGGTGGATCGCTTGCTGGCCGAAGGCGCGGCGGTCAAGTGCCTGGTGCGCCGGGGCAGCAACCTTAAATGGTTAAAAAATCTGCCCGTAACCCTGGTGACCGGGGATTTTCACGACGTAGCCTCTCTGGCTCCGGCCGTGGCGGACGCCGAAGTGGTCTTCCACGTGGCCGGCGCCACCCGGGCGCGGAACCGGGCCGCGTTCTTCCGGGGTAATTTCGAAGCTACCCGCAACCTGCTTTTGGCCTGTGAGCAGTATGGGCCTCCCGACCAAAAATTCGTCTTCATTTCCAGCCTCTCTGCCGCCGGTCCCAGCAAAGGCGCCCCCCTTACCGAGGAGCATGAGCCTAACCCCGTATCCGCCTACGGCGCCTCCAAGCTGGCCGCGGAGAAAGCGGTTCTGGAGTTCAGCCAAAAGCGCCCGGTCACCATCATCCGGCCCCCCGCGGTCTATGGCCCCCGGGACCGGGACACCTTTCTGCTGCTCAAAAGCATCCACCGGGGTCTCCATGTAATTCCGGGCGGTCCCGGGCAACAAGTGAGCCTGGTACACGTCCATGATCTGGTGACCGGCATCTTGCTGGCCGCGGCCTCCCCCCGGAGCCAGGGGCGCATTTATTTTATCAGCGGCGAAGGACATCATGATTGGCGGACCATCGGGGCATATGCCGGCCGGGTGTTGGACAAACGCTTCCGGACTTTGCACGTGCCCTGGTGGCTCATGCGTCTGGTGGCCTTAGGCGGCTCCCTCACTTCCCAGTTCACGGCCACTCCCACCTTAATGAGCCTGGACAAGCTTAAGGATATGCGGCAAGCCCAATGGCTGTGCAGCCATGCCCGGGCCCAGGCCGAAATCGGCTTTCAGCCGTCCCTGGACCTGTTAACCGGCCTGGCCGGCGCCGCGGCCTGGTATAAGGCGGCGGGCTGGCTGAGACCGCAAATCAAAAAGGGTTAGCCCTGCAGTTAACTCTTGCAGCCACTAGGTATTTTTACCTATTTGTTTGTCCCCGGTTTACTGATATCAAGATAGTATAAAATATCTAGCCTTAAGATACGGATCCCTGCTATTTTAGAAGACAATACGCCCAAGCCTGAAAGGACTGAACCAACGGGTGGGGTAAACGCGGGTTCGCCTGCCGCCGGCGGCGCCCGCTGCCTGGTAATGAAGCTAGCAGAAGTATATAATCATGCTCAATTTTTGCCTGTGGGAGGATAACTGTGGCAAACAAGACCATTCTCAAACTTTTAACTGCGGCATTGGTGTTCAGTGTTTTGCTGGGGACTCAGTCTCTCGCTCCGGCCAAAGAAGAAGGCCAAAGCAGCAGCCAGGCACTCCGGGTGCATCTGGTTGATATCATGAACCTTCGGGGCGATAAGGCCAAAACCTTCATTGAGGCAGAGGAAAAATATGACCGAATTCGCCAGGAGGCTTTGGAGAGAATTAATAAGTCCCAGGACCAACTGGGAAAGCTCCTGTCCAGCAAGAAACCTGATGCGGAGAAGTTGAAAAAATTGATCTCTGTTATTGCTTCAGACCAGGACATACTCGTCAATACTTATAAACTCAGGCGGGATGAGACACTGGCCATGCTGACCCCTGTCCAACAAGGTCAATATCTGAATATCACTTGGAAGTGGCAACAAAAACTATTGGAAAAATACAAGCAACCTAAAACCGGGCAGAAGAGTAAGAAAAATAAGGAAAAGGCCCGATAAATGCCCAGGCGGTAGATTACCGCCTCTAATTAAAGCCAAACCTGGCGTCTGATTCTTAGCGCTTGCCTGCGCCCCGCCAAGCCGGCACTTATACCGTTTTCGGTTTTCAGTTTTCGGTTTTCGGTTAAAAGATTAAAGATTATCAACAAGTTATTCGTTTGATTTGTTGCGGCAGAAACCGAACTTGGTATTAGCCCTCGTATCTAGCCACCTTCCCAATCTCTTTCTATTGCCGTGAGCCGACCTTGACCCGCTTGACCGGCAGCGCCTTCCTTGAGACAGCCCGCTAATACCGTTTTCGGTTTCGGGTTTTCGGTTTTAAACGTCAAATACATAGGCATTTTACTAGTGAAGAATAGGCATTTTTGCTAGTAGATTTCATAGATCAAATTAACTATCTAAATACCATCTCCTAGTAAGATTATCCAGCCCTCGTAAAATTATCCAGCCTTTGGAGAACCATTACGAGTGTAGGATTGACTGTGTCAGGTAACTATTTTTTTATCATTAAGATGTGCTTATAAGGAGAGAGGCATGCTTAGGAAACGAATTTTATTTGCCGTATTCATCTCCCTGCTGATTGCAGGAATAAGACTGACCCCCGGCGCCCAGGCAAGTGTTCAGTTGTATC
This sequence comes from Syntrophales bacterium, assembly GCA_028688935.1. Lineage (GTDB taxonomy): Bacteria > Desulfobacterota > Desulfobaccia > Desulfobaccales > 0-14-0-80-60-11 > SURF-52. Next base: position 358 of record JAQTXE010000318.1, on the reverse strand, counting down.
AAACTCCTTTGGATCCACTCACTATTCCCAAATACGTCACTCCAGTCCCGGTCTTCGGGCCGGCAGGTCCGAATGCCCGGGTTCCGGCCGGCAGTGCCTTGGCCATTTCTTATAATGAGTTCCAGCAAAAAGTGTTGCCCGACTCCTTTTATGCCGGGCTAGCGTCCACCACTACCCACAGCGGCCCCGGTTGGTCCTTTACTTTCAACCCCCAGCTCGGCACCTATGTCTGGGGCTATAAAGTGGGGGGACAGCCGCAGCTTTATCCAGGCTTCACTGTGGAAGCGCAAAAGAGAACCGCGACCACGGTTACCTTTACCAATAATCTGGGGACTGCCACCAATTTCCCCATCCTACA
>JAQTXE010000317.1 GCA_028688935.1 Syntrophales bacterium | reverse complement strand
AGGTCTTAAAGCGGGCGTCTTTAATACGTCCGTTGGCATCCAGCTTGAAAGTCAGCTTCAGCGCGTCGCCGCAGGCCAGGGAACCCACCGTGGCCGCGCCGACGGGGTTTTCCACTTCCCCGACGTTCCGGGGATTCAAGAAATGCTCCTTGACTCTGTCCGTATATTCCCACATGGGAACTCTCTCCTTTTGCTGTTCAGAGTCCGGGCGAGGGTTCTGTTGCCACCATCTGGCCCTAACTTTACTAAATTAATATATTTCAGAGCGGTTGAAAATACAATGTCCCCGGGGCTGGGGAAAAAATTGCAGACGGGGATGCAAGTTTTAAAGAAAGGGATCGAGGGAGTGAGGAGCAGGCAGTTGCGCCCATTGGTCCCCTAAGCCTTGCGGCGCAACACTCTCCTGGTTTTGCCCCTGCCTCCACCAAGCCAAAGGGGGTGCGGGTTGGGTCACTTTTCTTCCTGGCCTCTTCATTTTGACCCCCATTTTTTTCTTTACCTTCAAACCGATTTTGTTTATCATTTAGGTCAATTAGCCCATCGGCGGTGAGAGTCCCGGTTTTAGAGGCAGTGGGGTCAGCCGCCTACTCCAAGGAGCATTCCGGATGAACAAATCACAGCTCATCGAGGCCCTGGCCAAGGCGGAAAATCTTACCCTGAAGAAGGCGGAAATGGTGGTCAACGCCATGTTCGAAAACATGGCGGAGGCCCTGGTGCAGAAAGAACGCATCGAGATCCGCGGTTTCGGCAGTTTTAAAGTAAAATTCTATAACGGTTACAAAGGCCGTAATCCTAAGACCGGGGACTTGATTGAGGTGGAGGGCAAGAAATTGCCCTTTTTTAAAGTCGGTAAAGAGATGCGGGAACGCGTCGATCGCTGATAATTTTACCTGGCCGTGCTAGACGGGGAGCTAGCGGTGCCCTGTAACCCGAAAGCCGCTTACGCGGGGTTGAACTCCCTTTCCAGGATTGCAGCGCATCCGGGAGAGGCTGTCCCGGGCGGCGGATTGGACCCCACGCAACAGACGCTGGTGAACCCCGTCAGGTCCGGAAGGAAGCAGCGGTAAACCAGGCGGTTTGTGTCGCGGCGGCTACTAATCTTTAAACCCCCGGTCAGTCCTTCCGGTTGAGGCGGATTCGAAGAAGGGTGCACGGCCAGGCTTTTCCCTCCCCCATTTTCTCTGTCCGGACTTCCGCTTTTGTTTAGGGGAGTCTAATGGCTACCTTGATATCTTTTGCTTTCCAGGAACCTTCTCCCTTCTCTGGCGGGGATATCCCCGTATCTTCCTCTGATAGTCCACCGCAGCCTGACCAGCTCCAGGCCCACCGATAAATTCCAGTCTGGCGATTTCTGGGTCTTTGATCAGGCAGAGCCAGCTCATTTTTATACCCTGGAGCTTAAGAGAATGCCGGGGCATACCGATAAAAAGATAAGGAAAACACTGGGTGGCCAAAGCCGGAAAAAAGGTTGGGTCAATGATCCAGGACCAGCGTCTGCAAAGGGAAAGGGGGATCGATCCGATATGGATCTCAGCCGCATTAAAATCTTTAATGTAAGGTATGAGGGGTACGCTGACGGCTCCATAAAGTTTTTCAGCGATCTCATTAGGGACTTGACCGGTTATGACAAGGAAGACTTCAACGGAGGGAAAGTCACCTGGACCGGCATCATCTATCCCCAGGATTTGGATTCCGCCAAAGAAGCCTTTAAGGCCGGGCTAAAGGGAGACAAAACTTACGAGCGGGAGTATCGGATCATTGCCAAAGACGGGGAAATCAAATGGATCTTGGAGTTGAGCCAGATAATCTGTGACGACCAAGGCAAGATAAAAACTGTCTCCGGCCTCCTTCTGGACTGCACTTATCAGAAAAAATTGGAAGAGGAGGAGAAGCGGCATAAGAGACTGGAAGGGAAATATCTCAATTTCATGCTCGGTAACGAGGAATTCGGACTGCGAGTGGACAAGATCAAAGAGATCATCCAGATGGTGGAAATCACTGCCATCCCTGAGACCAAAGAGTATGTCAAAGGGGTCATAAATTTGCGGGGTAAAGTAATCCCCGTGGTCGATCTGGCCCTCAAACTCGGACTAGCGACGAACGGTACCCAACATCAAACTAAATGTATCATCATCTCCGAAATGCCCGGCAACAAAGGGCTGGCCGGCATCATCGCCGATTCGGTGCTGGATATCGCCTTTATTCAGGGTCAGGATATCGATGATGCCGTGCAGAATCATTTCCATGCGGACTACATTTTCGGCCTGGCCAAAACCGACCGGGGGATCAGCATTCTGTTGGATATTAACCGGACCCTGATTCCGGAAGAAATTATCCTGGAGGGCGAGTTCTCCCAGGAAGCTCCTTCGCCATAATGTCCAGCGGTGGCCGCGCTTCTCCCCGCGGCCACCAGGTGGCGTCATCTTAATTGCTCTGGATTTTTGGCGTCTCCCCGGGCTGGTAGGTTGGTTTTCCTTCCCTGAGATTTTGGATTTCCTGCTCTGCAGCCGCCAATTTCGCAGTGAGAACCGTCACATCGGACATCAAGTCCTGCACCATTTCGAAGGTGGTCCGCATCAATTGACAAGCCTGATTTTGCAGCTTTAACAAGGTGCCTACTTCCCGCTCCAGTTGACTTTGCCCAGACTCCCCGGTTTGTTGGTTGTTAGGGGTCAAAATCCTCGCAATTTCTTCGGTAGAACAGCCTTGCCGGTAAAGTTCGCCGATGAGGATGATGGCTTCCACCGCCGCGGGGGGATATTTAACAATGTCCCCAAAATTGCGGGGGGCCAGAAATGTGCCAAACTTTTTGATCAACCGCCGGCCCTCGATATCGGTGAAATCGGTCTTGGCAATCACTTCGGCCAGTGTCAACCAGCTTTCAGCGCCCGTATTCATATGCTGCTCCTATCTCCGGGAAACCCCACTTATTTTTTCAGCCAAAAAATAGCCTGGGGCAAAATATTTTCCTCAGGGCGGGCAGATTTTTTCAGCCCGTTTTTTTGGAGGTAATGGCGCATTATCCTGCGCAGGGTGGCATTATCGTCCACCACTATTACTTTCATTTTTAAGTCGAGCTTGCCGCTCTTTGCCTTACTCACCACTCTTCTCCCAACCGGTAGGGATCCTCCCCCGGCCTGGCCATAGCCGCAGCCGGGGGAAAGATCTCCTGCCAGCGCCCTCTCCTTTATCAATGCATGTCTGCCAAGCATGACAATTGCTCCCCAGTCAAGATGCAATCGATATCCAGAAGTATCTTTACTCCTCCCGCGATTTTGGCCATCCCTTTGACAAAACCAGCATGGTTGCCGCTCCCGAAATTTGGAGCCTCTTCAATTTCTCCCCCTCTAATGTTGGCCACCTCTGAGACCGCATCCACCACCAGGCCCATGACCAACTCCTGGGAACCGCAATCAACCTCCACCACGATAATGCAGGTACGCTCGTGGTAATCCCTGGTTTCCAGACCGAATTTCATCCTCAGGTCCGTAACCGGGATCACTTTGCCCCGCAGATTGATCACCCCTTTGATAAAAGAAGGTGTCTGGGGCACGGCGGTAATGGGCATCATGCCAATGATTTCCTTGATCTTGAGAATGCCGATGCCGTATTCCTCCTGGCCCAGCTCAAAAGTGAGGTATTTACCGGCCAGGTCCATCGCTTCCTGGGTTTCCTGGGCGTAAGCGCTTCTGGCTTCTTCCATACCGTTATCTCCTCAGAACCGTTAAGGTCTGACTTTTGGTCTTTATTGCCGGGCCGGGAGGATTGGCTACTTGGCAACGCCTGGCGCCAACCCCATCCGTGCCGGAGAAAGCCGCCTAAGCCTTAGAAGTCCTTAAATTCGCCTTCCTCCATAGGAATCAGCCTTTGCGGGGACACGCCTTTCCCTGCACCCGCTCTGGTCGTTTCTCTGCCGGTCCCCAATAACTTGACGCCTCTGGGGGCCGAGGTCGCAGCCTGGGAGGATTTGGAAGCCAGTCTTAGCGCCTTGCCCGCCAAGTCCCTATGGCCCGCGTAGCCGTTGGCGGAATTCTTGCCTCCGGCCAGAGACACCAAATCACCCACGTAACCCTTCATCTGCTCCGACTGGGCGTTCA
>JAQTXE010000057.1 GCA_028688935.1 Syntrophales bacterium | reverse complement strand
CACGCACCCGGCTCCATCACTTTCTGATGCGCCCGGGGCGCGTCTTTCAGGGGGAGTTCCTGGCCGATGACGGGGCGCAGGGTGCCGTTATCCAGGGCCGCGGTCAGGCCCGCATGGATGGCGGCATACTCTTTGGGGGTGGCCAGAAAGATCAAGGCCCCCAGGATGGCGGCCTCCCGGCTCATGGCGTCCCGGGGATCGATCTCCACCGAGCCCCGGCAGCCGATAACCACAACCCGGCCGCCCGGAGCCAGCAGTTTCAAATCCTTGGCCAGGTTGACGTTGGCCAGCAGTTCGATGATGACGTCCACCCCCTGGCCGCCGGTGAGCTTAAGGATTTCGTCCGGATAGGCGGGAGAGTGGTGATCCAGGACGTGGTGCGCCCCCTGGTTGGCCGCCAGTTCCCGGCCCCGGGGAGTGCCGCCGGTGCCGATGACCCTCAGGCCCGCGGCCCGGGCCAACTGCACCGCGGCCGTGCCCACCCCGCCGGAGGCGCCGTGGATCAAAACGGTTTCCCCCGCCAGGGCCTTGGCCCGCTGGAACAAGGCCCGGTAAGCAATGCCGCAGGGGATGCCTAAAGCCGCACCCTGGGCAAAAGAGGCCCTGAGGGGCAAAGGATGCACCTGGGTCTCTTCACAGAGGACCTGCCGGGCATAAGCGCCGCTCAGGCTGCCGGCCACGTAAACCCGCTGGCCCGCCGCCACCCGGGTGACCTCCGGGCCCAGGGCTTCCACCTCCCCGGCGGCGTCAAACCCGGGGGTGAAGGGCAAAGGTGGCGTGGCATAAGCGCCGGTCCGGATATAGGTATCCACCGGGTTGACGCCCGCGGCCTTGACCCGTACTACCACTTCCCGGGGACCGGGCGTCAGGTCCGGGATTTCCTCCAGACGCATTACTTCCGGGCCGCCGCATTCATGGACGCGAATTGCCTGCATAGCTCTTCTCCCTCCTTCTGCCTCGGGGGCATAAGCCGGTCAGTCGCGGAGATTTTCCCAAAAATAAGCATTCCCGAAGCTTTTGTCCATTCCCGCGGGGGAGGGAACCCGGACCGGCGGCCTGCCCCTGATTTCCCTTGACCCCCGGTTCCCCTCTAATTTACATTGCGGAAAGGAATTGATTTGTCGGGTTCCGGCCGCTCCCCGCCAACCCACACTAACATGGGAGATCAGCACCAATGGGTCAGCTCCTGAGAAAACACGCCCAAAAGACCGGCCTGCCCCCCGGGTCCCTGATCTATACCGGGGACCGGGTGTCGGCCCAGGCTAAAATCAGCATCATTGAATATGACGAACAGCATTACGAGGAAAGGGAGATAGCCAGTTTTGACGAATGCCTCCTATTGCAGGATAAGCCCGGCGTCACCTGGATCAAGGTGGAAGGCCTCCATGCCGTGGAAAACCTGGAAAAACTGGGGGATTGCTTCAACCTCCACCCCCTGGTCTTGGAAGATATCCTCCACACGGACCAGCGCCCCAAAATCGAGGATTTCGACGACTACCTCTTCATTGTCTTAAGAATGATCAACTATGATGAAAATAATGCCCTGAGCAGCGAGCAGATCAGTTTAATCCTGGGCAGCAACTTTGTTATTTCCCTGCAGGAAAGCAACGAGGCCATTTTTGCCGCCATCCTCGAACGGCTGCGGACCTCCAAGGGACGGATGCGTAAATATGGCCCGGATTATCTGGCCTACGCCTTAATGGATTTAATCGTGGACCACTATTTCGTGGTCCTGGAGAAATTCGGAGAGGCCATCGAGTTTTTGGAAGAAGAGGTGGTGAAGCAGCCCACACCCCAGACCCTCAAGGATATCCACCATTTTAAATACGACATGATCTTGCTGCGCAAATCCGTCTGGCCTTTGCGGGAGGTGATCGGCCGCCTGGAACGGCGGGAGTCGGACCTGATCCAGGAGGCCACCGGCATCTATTTCAAGGACGTTTACGACCATACCATTATTGCCGTGGATAATATTGAAACCTACCGGGACATCCTCTCGGGCATGCTGGACATCTATCTTTCCAGCATCAGCAACCGGCTCAACGAAATCATGAAGGTCCTCACCGTCATTGCCACCATCTTCATGCCCCTCACCTTCCTGGCGGGGGTCTGGGGCATGAACTTCAAATACATGCCGGAACTTCATTGGATCTGGGGCTATCCCGCGGCCCTGGGATTGATGCTAGCCATCGCCCTCAGCATGCTCCGCTATTTCCGCAGAAAAAAATGGCTCTGATGTGTCCGGCCTATTGAACCCCGCGGACCAATGTCCATATTAAGTTCAGAGGCTCTAGGGAGTTAGCTTTCAGCTTTTGGCTTTTAGCTTTTAAAAGACAAGGGTCGGTTAACATCGAAATTTGCTTAAACCGGTCGAGTGCCGATCCTTGGTTTTTTCAAAGCTGAAAGCTGATAGCTAATAGCTGAAAGCCGTTCCCAAAGAGACCAAATCTCTTATTCCAGCCAAGAGCACATTGAAGGAGGAGACAGCTATGACCTTGCGCATCGGCAAACCCGCCCCTGATTTTGAAACCAGCGCTTATGAGAACGGAGAGATCAACAAGGTAAAGCTCGCGGATTACCGGGGCAAGTGGGTCATGCTCTACTTTTACCCCGGGGATTTCACTTTTGTTTGACCCACGGAATTGACGGCAGTTGCCGCCAAGTATGAAGAACTGAAAGCTTTGGGCGCGGTGGTGCTGGCCATGAGCGTGGACAGTCCCTATACCCACAAGGTCTGGTCCGAAGGGGAGCTCTCCAAGATCGTCCCCGGGGGCCTGCCCTACCCCATGCTCTCCGATCCCGGGGGGCGCATCGGCCAGGAGTATATGGTTTATGACGAAGACAACGGCGTGGACATCCGGGGCCGCTTCCTCATCGACCCCGACGGCATCCTTCAGGCCATCGAGATCCTGGCTCCGGCGGTGGGCCGCAACGTGGCGGAAATGATCCGCCAGGTCAAGGCCTGCGCCTATGTACGGGATACAGGGGAAGCCACCCCCGCGGGCTGGGAGCCGGGAAAGAAAGCCTTGAAACCAAGCCCCGAACTTGCCGGCAAGGTCTGCGAAATCTGGTCCCCGGAAATGGCATTTTAAAGACAGGGGGCAGGGTCCAGGGGCCAGTAATCAGTAATCAGTAATCAGTAGTCAGATTAGAAACTGATCACTGGCTACTGGCTACTGGCTACTGCTTGCCCCCTTGATATTCCAGGCCTGACAGGGTTAGAATGGGGCCTATGAAGCCCTTTTTTATCTTCTTTCTGCGCGTCTTCGTCTGCTTCGTGGCCGCCAAATTCATCCTTAGGGCCCTGGGTCTGGACCAGCGGACCTACCTCATCGCCCTGACGCTCATCTTCACCGGCAATCTCTATTGGTTCGACTTTCTGGAGTACCGGGACCGCATCGGCTTCAAGCTCCGGAAGCTGAAAAAAACACCCCCCCAAGCAGCCGCTGAGGAGGAAGAAGTCCCCGCCCCCGGCCCCCCTGCCGATAACCTAGAGAAGAGATAGACCGGGACGGGCCGGTAATCCGGGCCTCTCGCCCGGGGGAGCCCGCCCCTGTTTCCCCGAAAATGCCAGCCGGAGTGATCCCGCCCCATCGTCCCGATTCTCTTGATAATTTGTCTTTTGCCATTTTTTCCTTGACACCTCACCTCAATATGCTTAATTATCTGGAGGTTGAATTTGTGCCTAATTTCACTTAATCAGCACCAGCCGCCACCCTTAAAGTACGGCGGCTGTCTCCTGCCTATACCGTAAAATGAAACTAGCAAACCTCTTAGAGCAAAAAAAATCACAAATAGTGGCCCGGTGGATCAACCTCCTGTACGACAGCTATCCTCCGGAGACCGCTATCTTTTTGAAGAAAGAAAAAGACAAGTTCGACAATCCTATCGGCTACGGCATCTCCCGGGGCCTGAACGGACTCTTTGAGACCCTGGTCCAGGAGATGGAGGCCGAGCAGATCCTCGCCGCCCTGGATGAAGTGATTCGCATCCGGGCTCTCCAGGATTGTTTCCCCTCCCAGGCCCTGGCCTTCATCTTTTTGCTGAAGAACATCGTCCGGGAGGAGTTGGCCGAAGAACTGGAAAAAGAAAACCTGCTGGAGGAACTCCAGGAACTGGATGCCCGGATAGACGGCCTGTCTTTGTTGGGGTTTGACGTCTATACCCGGCGGCAGGAGAAACTCCAGGAAATGCGGATCAACGAGGTAAAAAACCGGGTAAGCGGTTTTTTGCGCAAATCCGGCATGAGTATGAACGACATGTAGCAGGAAGGGCATGACCAACGGTCAACATCAAACGAGGTGACAGTAAATGGATTTTTTTAAACGTCATTTCTTAGTGGCCTTAGCTGCAGTGCTGGGACTGGTGGCGGTGGCCTATGTCGGCTCGCAGACCAAACTGCAGATACTCTTTGGGGTCGCCGTCCCCTATCTGGCCGCTCTCATCTTCGTGGAGGGGCTGGTTTACCGTCTCATCGTCTGGGCCCGGTCGCCGGTACCTTTCCGTATTCCCACCACCGCCGGCCAGAACCGGACCCTGCCCTGGATCAAACGGAGCCTGGACGACAAACTGGACAACCCCGACACCTTCAAGTACCTGCTGGGCCGCATGGCCCTGGAGGTTCTGGCCTTCCGCAGCCTCTTCCGGAATCTGCGCACTGAACTGCGCAAAGACCCGGATAATCCGGAAGGCGCCCGTCTGATCCACTGGTCCTATAAATGGCTGTGGCTGGGGGCCATCGCCTTCCATTACGCCTTTCTGGTGGTACTCCTGCGGCACTTGCGGTTCTTCACCGAACCGGTGCCCATGCCCATTCAATTAATGGAGCACGCAGACGGCTTCTTCCAGTTTTTCGTGCCCGCGGTTTATCTGAGTGGGATCGTTATGGTGGTAGCTCTCTTCTACCTCCTGGCCCGCAGGATCACCAACCCCAGTTTGCGCTATATCTCCCTGGCCGCCGATTACTTCCCCCTCTTTTTAATCCTGGGTATCGGCATCAGCGGTATCCTCATGCGCTATGTCTATAAGGTGGACATCGTGGCGGTGAAGCAGTTGGCCCTGGGGCTGGTTACTCTCCACCCCGTGGTGCCCCCGGGCATTGCCCCGATTTTCTATGTACATCTCTTCCTGGTTTGCGTCCTCTTTGCTTATTTCCCCTTCAGCAAATTGATGCACGCGCCGGGAGTATTCTTTAGCCCCAGCAGAAATATGGTGGCCAACAACCGTTGGGTCCTGCACGTCAACCCCTGGAATTATCCGGTGAAGTTTACCCCTTATCTGCAATATGAAGACAAATTCAGGGAAGCCATGATCGAGGCCGACATCCCGGTCGAAAAGGAGTCATAATTTTATGGCTAAGGTGCCAAAACCCTCAGAACTACTGCCTGGAATCAGTTACCAGCCGCCGGCTAAAGGGTGGATGGACGTCAAACCGGATTTCCGGCCGGGCACTTATTGTAACCCCGCGGCCCCCAAGTGGATGGAATGGATCGGCTACCCCTACCCGCAAGCCCGGTCGATTCCCGACAACAATTGGGGTCTGCCCGATAATTGGCAGGAAATCGTCTTACAGGGGATGGAGGACCGGCTGGACCGCTTCCGTTCCTTGAAGGTCTTTTTCGATATCTGCGTGCGCTGCGGCGCCTGCGCGGATAAATGCCACTTCTTCCTGGGCACCGGGGACCCCAAAAACATGCCGGTGCTCCGGGCCGAACTGCTGCGGTCGGTCTATCGCCGTTACTTCAAGAAGATCGGGCGGGTTCTGGGAGAAATCGCCGGGGCCCGGGACTTGAGCGAAGACGTTATCAAGGAATGGTTCTTCTATCTGTACCAATGCACCATTTGCCGGCGGTGTTCGCTCTTCTGCCCCTACGGCATCGACATGGCGGAGATGACCCTCCTGGGCCGGGAATTGCTGGCCTCCATAGGCCTGAACATCGACTGGGCCATGGCTTCGGTGGCCCAGTGCTACGACAAAGGCAGCCATATCGGCGCCACCCCCCAGGCCTTCAAGGACATGATCGACTTTTTGGCCGAGGAAAACGAGCGCATCACCGGCATCACCACCACACCCTCCTATAACCGCAAAGGCGCCGAGGTCCTCTTTGTGACGCCTTCCGGCGACTACTTCGCCGACCCCGGCAGCTTTACCTTGATGGGTTACCTCCTCTTGTTCGAATATATCGGCCTGGACTACACCTTCAGCACCTACGCCGCGGAAGGCGGTAATTTCGGCTGGTTCATCTCCCACGAGATGGGCAAGCGCCTGAACTCCAAGATTTACGCGGAGGCCAAACGCCTGGGAGTCAAGTGGATCCTGGGCGGCGAGTGCGGCCATATGTGGCGGGTGTGCAACCAGTACATGCCCACCTATTATGGCGAGCCGGTGAATTTCCTGGAAGAGCCGGTTTCCCCCATCACCGGCACCCGCTTTGAGAACGCCAAGGTCCACAAAATGGTGCATATCTCCGAATTCACCGCGGACCTCATCAAGAACGGCAAACTCAACTTTGACCCCCAGCGCAACGCGCATATCAAACTGACCTTCCATGACTCCTGCAATACCGCCCGGGGCATGGGGATTTTCGAGGAGCCCCGTTACATTATCAACAACGTCTTGCCTGAGGGGAACTTCGTGGAGATGCCCCCCAACACCATCCGGGAAAAGACCTTCTGCTGCGGCAGCTCCAGCGGCATCAACGCCAGTGAAAACATGGAACTCCGCATGCAGGGCGGCATGCCCCGGGCCAACGCCGTGCGGTTTGTGCATGAAAAATACGGGGTGAATCATTTGGGCTGCATCTGCGCCCTGGATCGGGCCACCCTGCCCACCCTGCTGGAATACTGGATACCGGAAGTGGATGTCACGGGCATCACCGAAATGGTGGGCAACGCCCTGATCTTTCCTGATGAGTTAGAGCGCACCACCGATCTCCGCGACCGCCCTCTCGTGGGGTTTGAGGAAGCCGCGGAGGAAGATGCGGAGGAAGGCGAATAATATGGACGAGAAATATAAAAATGAATTCGGGGCCTTCGCCCCGCGTCCCCAGGTAGAGAAGAAGTTCTACAACGGCAAATATATCTTCGCCGGGCTGATCGTCTTCCTCGCCATGGTGGCCCTGCCTTTCTTGCCCAACGTGGGGAAGACCATTCCCCCGCCGGTGCGGCAGTTGGATACCCCGGTCATCCAGAAAATAGCGGAGAAAGACCGGCAGTGCATCATGCCCACGGAATGGATGCGGGCCAACCACATGCAAATGCTCATTGACTGGCGGGACAACGTGGTCCGCACCAACGAGAAGGGCGCGCCCAACGGCAGATACTTTAAGGCTCCTGACGGCCAAAAATTCCTTGCCAGCCTAACCAATACCTGTATGGAATGCCACTCCAACAAGGAAAAGTTCTGCGACCAGTGTCACAATTACGTGGCGGTGGCGCCCAACTGTTGGGGTTGCCATCTCACGGAAGGCAAGAAGCTGGCGGAGGCGAAGTGATGGGTATCGACAGAAGAGAATTTATCCGGATAGCTGGACTTTCCACGTTACTGGGCCTGGGCGGTAAAGGGGCCTTTGAACTGTTGCGTCCGGGCCAGGTGGAAGCCTCAATGGCCGCCAAACCCGCGGCCGAAGGAGTCGTTCGCTGGGCCATGGTGGTGAACATGCGCAAGATGGACGATGACACCGCCAAAAAGTGCGCCGCCGCCTGCCACCGGGTCCACAATGTGCCTAATTTCGCGCAACCTAAGGACCCCAAGGACGCGCTGCCGCCGGACATCGTCAACCGTTATGAAGTTAAGTGGATCTGGCCCGAACATTTCCATAACGCCTTTCCCGGGGAAGAGCATCCCCATATGCCGGAGCAGATGAAAAATCTGCCCTTTCTGCTGCTTTGCAACCATTGCGACAATCCCCCCTGCGTCAGGGTCTGCCCCACCAAGGCCACCTTCCGCCGGGAAGACGGCATTGTCAACATGGACATGCACCGCTGTATCGGCTGCCGCTTCTGCATGGCGGGTTGCCCCTTCGGAGCCCGGAGCTTCAACTGGAAAGACCCCCGGCCTTACATCACCGATACCTATCCGGGTTATCCCACCCGGGAGATCGGCATGGTGGAAAAATGCACCTTCTGCGCCGAACGGCTGGCCCAGAATATGATGCCCGCCTGTGTTGAGGCCTCCAGCGGGGCCCTGGTCTTCGGGGACCTGAATGACGAAAGGTCCCAGGTGCGGGCCACCTTAAAGAGATACTTCTCCATCCGCCGCAAGGTCCATCTCGGTACAAACCCGCAAGTCTACTATATAGTGTGAGGTAGGTCATGCTTGAAAAAGCACTAGTCGGTACCAAAAGATACTACATGCTGCTGGCCATCCTGATGGGTATTTTCGCCCTGGGGTTTCTCTTCTACCTCAGGCAGCTTCAGGTGGGTCTGAGCATCACCGGCATGGGCCGGGACGTCTCCTGGGGTTTTTATATCGCCCAGTTCACCTACCTGGTCGGGGTCGCAGCCTCGGCGGTGATGGTGGTTCTGCCTTATTACCTGCATAACTACAAGGCCTTCGGCCGGGTGACCATCCTCGGTGAGTTTCTGGCCGTGGCCGCGGTGACCATGTGCGTCACCTTCGTGCTGGTGGATATGGGGCGGCCGGACCGGGTCATGAACGTCTTTAAATACCCCACCCCCAACTCCGTCATGTTCTGGGACATCATCGTCCTGAACGGCTATCTCCTGCTCAATATCGTCATCGGCTGGAACGTATTGGAGTGCGAGCGCCACTCGGTGGCGCCTCCCAAATGGATCAAGTTTCTCAGCTACGTTTCCATCCCCTGGGCCGTGAGTATTCACACGGTGACCGCGTTCCTGTACGCCGGCCTGCCGGGCCGGGGTTACTGGCTCACCGCCATCATGGCCCCCAGGTTTCTCTCCTCGGCCTTTGCCGCGGGTCCCTCGCTCCTGATCCTGCTCTGTCTGCTAGTCCGTAAATATACCAAGTTCGACCCGGGCAAGGAGCAGATTCAGAGCCTGGCGAAGGTGGTCACCTACGCCACCCTGATCAATGTCTTCTTCTTCTTCTGCGAAGTCTTCACCGTGTTCTACAGCCAGATCCCGGACCACATGCTGCACTTCCAGTATCTCTTCGCAGGGCTGGCCGGCAAGTCCCGGCTGGTGCCCTTCATGTGGTTCTCCATCGTGGGCATGACCGTCACCGCCATTCTGCTGACCAACCCCAAACTGCGCCGGAACGAAAACACCCTGGCGATGCTCTGCGGCATGGTGATCCTCACCACCTGGATCGACAAGGGCCTGGGCTTAATGACCGGCGGCTTCGTGCCCAATCCCATGGAAAAGGTGACGGAATACGCCCCCACCATCCCCGAAGCCCTCATCACCATAGGAGTATGGGCCCTGGGGTTCCTGGTTCTCACTCTTCTCTATAAGGTGGCCGTATCCATCAAGGAAGAACTCAAAGCCTGACCAAGGCGTCAGCCCCGGGGCCGGTTTCCGGGTCCCCGGTTTTAATATTTAAGAGTGTAAATTAAGGGAGGTAAAGCTTAATGGCCTGGAGAGTAGAAGTCGACACCGACAAGTGCACCGGGGATGAAGAGTGCGTTAACGTTTGTCCTGTGGGCGTCTTCGAGATGCAGGATGACAAAGCGGTCCCCGTCAATGAAGACGAGTGCCTGGGTTGCGAGAGCTGCATAGAGGTCTGCCCCTCTGGCGCGATTACCGTCACCGAGACCTAAGGCGCTTATTGCTCTCAACCACAAACGCCGGCCTGGCTTCCAGGCCGGCGTTCTTTATTGTAGGGGCGAATCTTGTATTCCCCCTGGATTGGGGCGAACACAAGGTTCGCTCCTTCTTTAAAGCCTTACTTCTGTAGGGGATTCACCAGGTGGACCGGTACCGGAGAGTTGACGATGACCTTCTTCGCCACGCTGCCGAATTCGGCGGTGATCTGGTCCACTTGCTCGGCGCCGTGACCGTGGGTGGTAATGACCACCATGTCCGCTTTCTCCTGTCTGACGGTCTTCAGGATTTCCGTGGCCGCGTCTCCCTGGACCAGTTTGACTTCCAGGGCGGGACAGGCTTTCAGTTCCTTGTCACAGACGCTCTCCAGTTTTTTCTTGGCATGATCCATTTCCCATTCCTGGAAATGTTTTATGTGTTCCGGGTTGGGTTCCCCGTAGGCCATGGAATGACTCATCAAGTCCACGCCCACATAGAGCAGGATGACCTTGGCTTGGTATTTCTGGGCCAGTGATTCCACGTGCTTTGCGGCTTTGATTGAATTCTTGGATAGATCCGTAGGCCACAGGATGGTGCGCACTTCCATGGACAGATTCCTCCTCGCTGAATGTGCCCCTAAATATAAGCACGCCTGCCTGGCGAGGGAAGGGCTTTTGGATTTTCCCCCCCTTTTTTCATTAACGGGTCCGCTTCGATTCCCGGCAGCCCCATGGCTGCGCCTCCTTAGGAAGCGGAAATTTTAACCTGCACGGTCCCAGGAGAAGCTCCAGGCTTAGGAATGACCTCCCTGAAAATGACCTGGCCGGCAATCTGGAGGCGGAATTCCTTCCTTTTAGGTTTGCCGCCTCCGGGAAAAATGGTTAGTCTTAAAGACTAAAATCTATTTCCGCCCCTTTGGAACGAAAAGGTGATGGTGAGGGCCGGGGAAGAGTTTAGCCTTTCTCAAGCCCCTTAAGCCCCACCGAGCTTAGGGTGCTCAAGGAACCGGCGGGGGAATAGGTTTTCAGCCAGTGACGCCAATAATTCTGAAGTTGACAAGGGATACCTTTGACCAACGGTCCTAAATCCAACCGTCTTGTTTCTTTCCTGATCTCCGTCATCTTCCGGGGCGCCTGGCCCATTATTATCTTCACCCTGGCCGTCGGCGGGGCAGGCGTCTATTATTCCTACTATTACCTGCAGATGGTGACCAGCCGGGATGTCCTGGTATCCAGCAACGAACGCCTCATTAAGTTGAGCAAGCAGATAGACGCGCAGTTCGGGTCCCGGGACAACCTGGTAATCGTGGTGGAGAATACCGATCCCCAGCGCTCGATTAAGTTTGTCGAGGCCCTGGCTCAAAAATTGCGGCAATATCCCGAAGAATTTCGGGACCTTTTCTACCGGGTCGACCCTGAAGATTTTAAAAAATGGGCCCTGCTCTATGTGGACCAGAAGCAATTGCTGGAATTTAAGGGCAAGCTGCTGGAGAACCGTGGGGCCTTGAAAGCCCTGGCTGCGAATCCCCGGCTCAGTGTCTTTTTCCAGGCATTAAACGAAGAGATCACCCGGGCCCTCATCGGCCACCTCTTCACCGGTTATCTGGAAGAGAAACCGGAAAAAGAAACCATCCCCGATCTCGGGTTCCTGGAAGCCACCCTTAAACAGATGGACCTCTCCCTGTCCGGGAGCGACTCTTACACCTCGCCCTTTAAAAGCATTTTCCCGGGGGACTTCTCCGATCTCAGTGAGGTGGGCTACTTCCTCACGGATAATGACAAGTATCTCCTCTTTCTGGTGACTTCCCAGGAAGACGGCTTTTCCCTGACCTCCAAAGACTTACGGCGGTTGCGGCAGTTGGTGGCCGAGGTAAAAACGCGCTTTCCGGGCCTCCAGGTGGGGGTGACCGGCCCCGGAGCCCTGGAAGCCGATGAGATGACCAGCGCCATGGCCGACATCGGCATTGCCTCCTGGGTGTCTCTCTTGAGCCAGATGCTGCTGATCACCCTGTTTTTTCGCAGCATCAAGCGGGCCCTGGTGCAAGGCCTGGTGCTTTTCATGGGGTTGTGCTGGACTTTCGGGGTAGCCACCCTGGTGGTGGGACACCTGAATATCCTCTCCATTGTCTTTGGACCGCTCCTGTTGGGAATTGCGGTGGATTTCGGCATCCACTGGTACTCCCGCCTGGAAGAAGAACAAGGGCGCCGGCCCCGGTGCCGCATGGAAGACTGGAACTGCACCATGCGCCAGGCGACCCCGGGGATCCTCTATGCGGCCCTGACCGCGGTGGTTTCGGTTATCCCCCTGATCTTAACCGGCTTTAAGGGCCTGTCGGAACTGGGATTAATCATTTCCCTGGGTATTTTGCTGCACATCTTTCTTTCCCTGGGATTTCTGCCGGCCCTGGCCGTGGTCACCGAAAGGTTCCTGCCCACCTCGGAGCCCGGAGCGGACCCCTCCTGTGGGGGACACCCTCAGCCGTTTCTGTCCATCGGCTGGCGGCATCCCATGATCCTGGTGCTGATAGGGTTGTTGATCACTTTTATGGGCGGTATCAGCCTTTCTCACGTCCCCTTTGACCTTAATCCCCTGCACCTGCAAAATCCCAAGACCGAATCCGTAGTCTGGGAATTGAAACTGATTGAGAATTCCAAGTATTCAACTTCTTACGGGACCATGATGGTCATGGGGATCGATAAACTCCCGGATACCATCGACGCTTTGAAAAAGCTGCCCACCGTCTCCCATGTGGAATCCATCCTCTCCTTCCTGCCTTCTCAGGTGAAGGCCAAGCAGCTTTTGCTCCAGGAACTGGAGCCAGTGATCGACGGGGTGCATTTTACCGGAGTCCCCCCGAATCCCCCGAACCCGGTGGAGTTAGCCGCCACCTTGGGGCGTATCCGTTTCAAGCTGTCCCAGGCCGCCACCGCCGGGGACCAACTCGCCCCCTCCACCCGGAAACAGTTGCAGGAAGTAAACCGCCTCCTCCTGCACCTGATCTCTCTCTTGGACTCCCGGAGCGATTCCCGGCTGGAGCCCCGGCTGGCCGCGTTCGAGAAAAAGTTTATCGGGGATCTCCGGGATAAATGGGAGCTGCTGGAAGCCAACATTAAAGGGGCCGCCCAACCGCCGGCCATCCAGGATTTGCCCCTTGAGGTCCGGGAGCGGTTCGTCAGCAGCCAGGGAACTTATCTGATCCGGGTTTTTCCCGCCCAGGACATCTGGGAACCCCAACCCCTGGGCCGCTTTGTGCATGACTTAAGGCGCGTCGATCCCAATGTGGTGGGAGACCCGATCCTGCTCTATACCTTCACCCGGGAGTTCCGCAACGCCTGCCTCTGGGCCGCGGGCATGGCCCTGCTGGGTATCGCCATCTTGCTTATCTTCCTGCTGCGCAGCTTGAAATTGACCATAATGGCCCTCATTCCCCTGGTAGTGGGCACCTCCTTGACTCTAATTATGATGTGGGTTCTGGGCGTGCCTTTCAATCAGGCCAATGTCCTGTTCCTGCCCTTAATCCTGGGAGAGGGGGTGGAATATGGCATCATTATCCTGGCCCGGTGGCAATTGGAGGAATCGGCCCGGGAAATTACCTTGCCGGCCAGCACCGCCAAGGGGGTCCTTCTGGCCGCGTTGACCACCGCCTTGGGGTTCGGCAGCCTGATGATCTCCGGACACCGGGGGACCTTTAGCCTGGGGCTGCTCTCCACTCTCGGGAGCTTAAGCGTCCTGCTGGCGGCCTTGAGCATCCTCCCGGCCTTTCTCCGGCTTTTAAGGGAACGACGCGGTATCGTGGGCTTCCGGAATACAGATAACAATTCGTAAGCGCGCCTCTGCTCTTTCTCCCGGAGACCGGGCGCACCCCAGGTTTACCCCCGCACAGTCTCCAAATAAAAAGGGTGGAAGACAAGTCCTCCACCCCTTAATTTCGCTCCGGCAGTTAGGCCTTAGCCGTCAGTCAATACTCTCGCCGGCGGACACAAATACGTTCAATCAGGTATGCCGTTCCGGTGGCACTGCACGCAAGTTTTATAGGCCTGGGCCTTGGGGGCCACCTGGTGGTACAATCCCAGGTAACGGGTCACCTCCACGAACTTGCTGATCTCCCCTTCGATGACGCCGGAACTCCAGAACGTCTGGGCCTGGATGGGGATGATCCGGTTTTGGCTGTCCACCGCCATCCTGGCCGTGTGGACCTTGAAGGGATAATATTTGGGATTTTTCAACTTGACTCTGGGCACCACCGAAGTTGGCCCGGCCATCAAGAAGTTGCCGTCCGGGGCCTTAACCGACATCGCGGTATTATACTTATAGAAAAATGAGTTGCCGTCATACTTCAAAATCTGGGGCGCGAGGTTGGCCCCCAGGGTCCGTTTGCCTTCGTATTTTCCTGCCAGCAGTTCGGGATATTCATTATCCCTCCTGAGCTCGGTGACCACTGCCTTGGCAAAGGCGGGGATGTGGCAGACCGTGCAGTCAACCTTCTCCCGGTGCTTATCCAAGTCTTCATTGATCCGGCGATGGGGCCGGCTGCCGTGGCAGTTGGTGCAAGATACCTTGGCGCTGGAATCAGCCACCCGGAGGTCATTGCCTTTGCCGGCGATCCGGTGGGCCTGGGTTCTGTGGCAAGAGACGCAGGAGAGATTCGCACCCTCGGAAGACATGTGCACATCCACGCTGACATCCGGGTTGGCCAGGGACAGGTCCAGGTCACCCTGCTTGATGCCGTTGCCGCCGCCGGCCTTGGCGTGGCACTTCAGGCAGGCCGCCTTGGAGGGTTTACCGATACCGGACAGGATGGCGGGCATGGTGTTGACGGAAGCCATGTCCGGCACCAGAAACGGCTGGCCATTCACCATCTGGCCCACGTGATTGTAAGAGTCGGAATGGCACATGAGGCAGTCGATCTTATCCAAGGCCTCCTGGGTCGCTTCCTGGGGGAAAGGTGGTTTCGTATCCCCGATGCCCACATGGCAGGCGGCGCAACCTGCGGCCCCTTGGCTGCCGATGGGGAAGTTAAAAAGCCATTTGCTGTCGGGATAGGTACAGAAATCATTAATGGCCCCGAGCTTGCCCTTCCACTGGTAATGCTCCGAGGCATAAACCTCTTTGGCCTTGTCCAAATGGCACTGATTGCAGGTCTTACTGCCTTCGTAGGTGGTCACCCCGTTGGCGAAATGGTCGTATTTTGCGGCCCGGGTCTGGACCGTAACCCCCAAAGCCAGGCAGAGGGTCAACACCCCCAGATAGAAACTGGACCTCCGATTCAGTAAACGCCTCCCGTCCCTTTGGCGTTTTGCTGCCATAGAACCTCCTGGATTTTGGGGTTGAGGAAATTCCTGATAAGCCAATTGCCTTCCCTGGCTGCCCGGGTCTGCTTCCCGGTTGGCTTTCCAACATGCGGGATTTCGAATATTAGGAATTATAACCTAATAACAACATATTGTATATAAAAAATAATAGCAATAACTAGGAGCATCCTAGAAAGTGCCTATTATGTCTAAGAAAAAAATTCAGAGGAAGTCCCGGGATAGTAGCCAAAGAACCCTTTTTCAGCATTCCGGGGACAATCGGCGGTCTGACGGGCTGAAGTCAGAGGAGCACGGTGAATCTTACCGGGGTTGATCAGGAGGCTTGTTGCCGCGCAGGCTGGAAGCTCAGGTCTGCGGCGGGGCAGTTACCTGCGCTGAGGGTGGCACCCCCTCAGGATTTCTACTCTTTCCGGCCTGTCTCCTGCTCCGCTTCTGCGGCCAGGTTTTCGGCCTGGAGGATGCTCCGGGAGAGTTCGCCCCTGGCGGTGAGGGCCTCCAGGAGGACCAGGCGCATAATCTTGCAGGCCTCGGCAATATGCGGCGTGGCCAGATGATAATAGATGGAGGTGCCTTCCCGGCGGGTGACCAGGATGCCTTTTTGCCGCATTACCCCCAGGTGTTGGGAGAGATTCGCCTTGGCCACTCCCAGGGCCTCCACCATGGCGCCCACGGACATCTCCCCGTTTTTCAGCAGGTTGAGCACCTGCAACCTCTTGGGGTTGGCCAGGGTCTGGCAGATATCGGCCTGCATCTCCCACAGCCGGGCCTCTTCCTCGGAGACCGGGGCGGGGGTGTTCCTAACTTTCTTTTCAATATTGCGAACCATAGAAACGATGATAAACCCCTGAAATCTTTGTGTCAAGAGACAAGTCAAAAAAGAGCCTTCTGACTTCAGGCCGGGAACACCAAACCTATCTTCTTCCCGCCCGGTCTGCCTTCCGCCGGAGTTAGTCCGGAAACACCGGCCCCACAGCCGATTGGAGCATTAGGTCGGAATCGGGCGACGATCTATTTTCACTTCCTCCGGGATAATGTTATACTCACCGCCAGCAAACGGCACTGCCCCTGCTTCAAAAGGCATTTTTCCCGCCTGGAGCCAGTTTCGCAGACTGGAGTTGTTTTGCTGTCCACTAGTTATAGCCTTCTGGAAGCAGAAAAATATCTAATCTCAAAGGGAACAGGAAGTTGGTATTAATAGTCCACCAACCCCGGACCGCCGACCTAAGGAGTTGAGAACATGGACCTGGCCGCCTGGGGACTCGCTAAGCTGGATTGGGCCTTTTTCCTCGGCATCCTGAACATCGTCATCATTGACCTGATCCTGGCCGGGGATAACGCGGTGGTCATCGCCATGGCCGTACGCTCCCTGCCCCGGCGGCAAAGGAAATGGGGCATCTTTCTAGGAGCGGGCGCGGCGGTGGTGCTAAGGGTGGTGCTCACCTTCTTCGTGGCCCAGTTATTGGAAATATCCTTTATTAAACTGGCGGGCGGGGTGCTCATCGCCTGGATCGCGGTCAAGCTCTTCCTGGAGGGCGCGCCCGAGCAGGCGGACAAGGAGGCCCGGACCTTGTGGGCGGCTATGCGGCTCATCGTCATCGCCGACATCACCATGAGTACCGACAACGTCCTGGCCGTGGCCGGGGCCTCCCACGGCAACCTGTTTCTCCTGATCTTCGGCCTGGCCCTGTCCATCCCTTTTGTGGTCTTCACCAGCAACTTGCTGGCCATGCTCATGGACCGCTACCCCATTATCATTTATCTGGGCGCGGCGGTGTTGGGCCGGGTGGCCGGAGAAATGATCTTTACCGACCCGTGGGTGGCGCGCTGGCTGCAGATGCCGGCGTGGTTCAACTATGCCATGGAAGCGGTATTCGCCGTAGGCGTCATAGTGGTGGGCAAACTGTGGATCAGGTTCGTTTTTCGCAAAGCTGAGGAAGCGGAACAATCCCCGAGCAGTTAACTTTATCCCGATGAAATTTGATGAGGGTGAGCATGGCAATTCTTACCATTTCCCGGGAATACGGTAGCGGTGGCCGGGAGATCGGCCGCCGCGTGGCTGAACGCCTGGGCTACCGCTATGTTGATAAAGAGTTGCTCTTTGAGGACCTGGAAAAAGACGGGGCCCGCTGGGGCAGGGCAGCCCGGGAACTGGACGAGGTCTGCCCCACCGTCTGGGAGCGTTACGACTGGCAATACCGGGGCTACGTGGCCCGGGTGGAGGCCCTGATTCTGGGCTATGCCGCAGCGGACAAGGCGGTAATCATCGGCCGGGGCGGCGCTTTTTTGCTGGCCCGGGTGCCTTTCTGCCTGCGGGTGCGCCTGGTGGCCCCCCTGGAAGTTCGCCTCG
>JAQTXE010000056.1 GCA_028688935.1 Syntrophales bacterium | reverse complement strand
TGCGCCTTTTTCAGTATTTCTCACAAATTTTAATTTTCTTAAACCAATTTTTAGGAAACTGCTTTAAAATCGCTTCGGCGCATATAAGCACCCTTATTCTATCCTGCCAGTATATATTTTGCCCGGCTCTAAAAATCCCCTGAGGTCTCGGCGGTGGGATAAGCCCCGGTCTGGCGCCGGGGATCAAGGAGCTGCAACTTTTTCATCTTATTGAAGAGAGTGGTGCGGCTGATACCCAGGGCCCTGGCGCTGTGCTGCCGGTTCCACTGGAACCGTTCCAGGGTCTCCCACAGAATCTCTCTTTCGGCCTGGCCCAGGGCTTCCTCCAGATTAAGATATCCACTTGCTGCCGGCCCCGTCTGTCCGGCAGCCTTGACCTCCGGGGGCAAGGCCTCCGGGACGATAAACTCTCCGGGGCTCAGGAGGACCGCCCGCTCCGTCACATTTTCCAATTCCCGGACATTACCGGGCCAGGAGTAGCGTAGACAGAGAGGCACGGCGCTTGGGGCCAGGCCTTTGATCCGCCGGTTATGACTCCGGTTGAATCGCTGGATAAAATGCTCGATCAAAGGTTCGATATCACTTAGACGCTCCCTTAAAGGGGGAATGTCAAGATTGACCACATTTATCCGGTAATATAGATCTTCCCGGAAGTTACGGTTGGCCACCTCCTCCTGGAGGGAGGTATTGGTGGCGGTGATGATCCGCACGTCCGTCTGGATGGGGGTGTTTCCCCCCACCCGCTCGATGACCTTCTCCTGGAGAACCCGCAGCAGCTTGGTCTGCAGGTTTAAGGAAGCGGTATTAATATCGTCCAGAAAGATGGTGCCGCCGTGGGCCTCTTCGAATTTACCTTTTTTGTCCCGGATGGCCCCGGTGAAGGCCCCCCGGACGTGCCCGAAGAGTTCGCTTTCCAGCAGGGTTTCCGATAGAGAACCGCCACTGATTTTGCCGAAGGGACCCTCCCGCCGGGCAGAGTGGTCATGGATGTATCTGGCCAACAGGGATTTGCCGGTGCCGGATTCCCCGGTAATCAAGACCGTGGCCATGGTGTCGGCGATGGTGTGGACCAACTCCAGCAGTTGGCCCATCTTCCGGTCTTTAAACACCAGGTTTTCCGCCAGTTCCCAGGGACGCAGACGTTTTTTCAAGTTTTGATACGAGTCCTGCAAGGCCACCTTTTCCAGGGCCCGGCGCAGGGTCAGTTTAAGGCGCAGATCCTCAATGGGCTTGGTGATGTAGTCGTAAGCCCCCAGCTTGATGGCCTCCACCGCGCCGTCGATGTGTCCGTGGCCGGTGATGAAAATGATGGGGGTATCCGGAGACCGGCCTTTCAGCTCCCGGAGAAGCTCCAACCCGTTGATCCCGGGCATCTGAATGTCCGAGATGATGATCCGGAAGCGCTCCTCATTGAGTTTGGCCAGGGCCTGCTCTCCCCCCGTAGCCGTATCCACCTGGTATCCCTCCAGCAGGAGCATCTCCTTCAGAGAGTCGCACACCAGGGGATCGTCATCCACGATGAGGAAATCTATAATGCTCATTGGCCTTTGTTATTCACCTTCAGGGGCAGGAAGATGCTGACCCTGGTGCCTTGTTGGGGCTCGCTGGTTACCGTCAGCCGCCCCTGGTTCCGCTCCACAATTTTCTGGCAAATGGGCAATCCCAGGCCCAACCCCTTGGTTCCCTCCTTGGTGGAATAAAACGGCTGGAAGATTTGCTCCAATTCCTGGGGAGAGATGCCGGCCCCGGAGTCTTCAAAGGTGATCTCCACCTCCTCCGGGTGCAGCCGGCCGCTGATCTGCAGGTGGCCTCCCTGGGGCATGGCCTGGAGGGCATTTTTGATGATATTGAGGAATACATGGTACAAGTCTCCGCTCATTACCACCTGCTGCAACTCCCGGGGCGGGTGCAAGGACACCTGCACCATCTGGTCGGAAGCTTGAAACATCATGATCTTCACTGCGTCCTGGAGCAGGTTCAGCAAATTATTCTTGGTCCGGGGCGCTTTCAAAGGATTGGCGGAAATCATCAAGGACTTGATGCTGGCCGCCATTCTCTGGAGCCCCTTCTGGGCCTCGTTGAGATACCGCTCCACCTCTTGGGGCTCGTCTTTCTTAATCAGGGCCAGGGAGAGGTAACGGCGGACGCCGTCTAGGGGATTGTTCAGCTCATGGGCGACGCAGAGGCTGAGTTTACCCATGACGGCCAGATGCTCGAAGAGTTGCAGGCGCTGCCGGAGCTGTTCCACTTCGCTCATATCCTCCAGCAGCACCAAGCCCCGGGCCGGCCCATCTTTTTCCCCGGGCATGGCGACCACCTTGATCCCCAGGAACCGCTCGCCGCTGCCGTTGGGGTGGGCCTTGAGGGAGTAAAACTCCCGGGGCTCCCCCCCGGCCAAGGCCTTCCGGCAGGCCTCCTCCATCTCCTGCTGCTGCCGGGAATCAAGTCCCAGGCGGGGGAACAATTGTCCTCCTGTCAACTCCTTTTCCGGCAGATCCAACAGGCGTTCCAGGGCCGGATTGGTCTGGACCACCTGAAGGTTTTCATCCACCAAAGCCAGCGCGATCGGCACCTGCTGCTGCACCCAGGCTGCGGGGGAAGTAACCTGTTCCGCAGATTGCGGAGCTTGCCGGGCCTCCAGGACTTCCACCAGCAGCCGGCCCAGGAGCCACCCCAGAAAGAGGTCCCTGGGGGTAAAAGACCCATTATCCTCCCGGTCGGTGAGATTGATCACCCCCCAAAACTTGCGACCCATGAGGGGGATCAGCATTAAACTGGCGCTGCGGTAAACTTCGCGCCGGGGCACCATGGGAAAGCGGGTATCTTCCCGGAGATCGGACACCAGCAAAGGACGGGGGTGACTGGCCAGATAGCCCATGATCCCGGAGTTGGCCGGCACCGACAACCCGGCCCGGTATTCCTGGTTCGCGCCCAGGGCCGCCAGTCCGGTAAACAATCCTTGGGCGGAGTCAAAGAGAAAGATGGAACCGTGGGTCGCCCCCACCAGTTGGCGGCCCGCTTCCAGAAAGAGCAGGCCCGCGGCCTTGAGGTCCTGCTCCTGGCGCACTTCCTCCCGGAGGCCGCTCAGCACCGCGGCTTCCGGGGTATCGTCCACCAACTCCAGGGCTTGCCACCCCAGGGACTCAGCCCCTTGCAGCACCATCTCCAGGTCCTGCTGCGACCGGGTGAGGCGGCTGAATTCCAGGGCCCGGTCGATGGCGTGGCGCAGAATCTCGGCCCGTATAGGTTTGGTCAGATAATCAAAGGCCCCCAGTTTCACCGCGGCCACCGCGTCCTTGTAATTGGCGTGGCCGGTGAAGACGATGGTCAGCGTCTCCGGATGGTGCAGCCGGATATATTGCAGCAGTTCCAAGCCCTGCATCTCCGGCATCACCATGTCGGTGAGCACCAGATCGTAGGAACAGGCCTGGAGCCGCTCCACCGCCACCCTGCCGTTCCGGGCGACATCAACGCCATAGGAGCCGGAACTGAGGATCTCCCGCATCAACTCTAAAATGATGGGGTCGTCATCCACCAACAGGATCAAGGGCTGTTCTTTCATTATTCCATTCCGGAACCGCAAACCTCACGCAAAGACGCCAAGTAAGACGCAAAAACTAGAACAGGAAAGGATGCTTCTTACGCAATATAATAATCGGACCTCAACTAATTAATCAAAAACCGAAAACTGAAAACCGTCTCTTAAACCACGGCCGCGCCGTATTGCTGCTGCAGATAATCCCGGTAAGCCCCGGAGCGCACCCGCTCCAGCCACTCCGGATGAGACAGATACCAGGATAGGGTGCGTTTCAGCCCCTCCTCCAGGTCCACCTGGGGCCGCCAGCCCAACTCCCCCTCGATCTTGTCGATGCTCAAGGCATAACGCCAATCATGGCCCGGGCGGTCCGGGACAAAAGTAATGAGTTCCTCTAAATTTCCCAAATCCGGCCGCATCTCCATAAGCAGCCTGAGGAGCAGGCGCACCAACTCTAGATTCGGCTTCTCCTGCCGTCCCCCTAAATTATAGGTTTCCCCGGGCCGCCCCTTTTCCAGCACCAGCAGCACCGCCCGGCAATGGTCTTCCACAAAAATCCAATCCCGGATATTGGTGCCGGCGCCGTAGATGGGTACGGGTTTCCCTTCCAGGGCCTGGCTGATCACAAAGGGAATGAGCTTTTCCGGAAATTGAAAAGGCCCGTAGTTATTGGAGCAATTGGTAATCAGGGTCGGAAATTGGTAGGTATGGAAATAGGAGCGCACCAGGAAATCCGCGCCCGCCTTGGAGGCCGCATAGGGGCTGTTGGGGGCGTAGGGCGTCTTCTCGGTGAATGGCGGGTCCTGGGGACCCAAAGAACCGTACACTTCATCGGTGCTGATGTGCAGAAAGCGGGGCTCCTCTCCTTGAACCCCCTGCCAGGCGTGACGGGCCGCCTCCAGCAAGGTATAGGTGCCCAGGACGTTGGTGCGCACAAAGACCCCCGGGTCCATAATGGACCGGTCCACGTGGGTCTCCGCGGCAAAGTGCACCACCTTGGTGATGGGGTGGCGGCTGAACAAGGAGGCCACCAAGTCCCTATCGGCGATGTCTCCCGGTGTCAGGATATGGCCGGGGTCTCCCTCCAGCGCGGCCAGGTTTTCCGGATTCCCGGCATAGGTGAGGAGATCCAGATTGATGACGGTCCATTCCGGGCGCTCCCGCCTGAGATAATGGACAAAATTGGCGCCGATGAAACCCGCGCCGCCCGTTACCAGCACCATGCTCATAACTGCTCCCCGTATAGGTCCCAGAACCGGTTATAGGCTTCCTGCCAGGAAGGCATCAAATCCAGCCCTTCCAGCTGCAGCAGACGATTCTCCAAAACGGAGTTCGCCGGCCTGGGGGCCGGCCGCGGAAACTCCTGGGTGGTGCAAGGCCGCACCTTGGCGTCCAACCCCGCCCGCGCCATAATCAGCAGGGCAAATTCATACCAGGTGGCCTCCCCCTGACAGGTGGCATGATAGGTGCCGAAGGCCTGAGTTTCCGCCAGGGCCAGGATTTGGGGGGCCAGGGCCAGGGTGCTGGTGGGAGTGCCCCGCTGATCGTCCACCACCAGCAATTCCTTGCCTGCCTTGGCCCGGGCCAAAATGGCGTTGATAAAATTGGGGCCGGGCAGGCCATAGAGCCAGGCGGTGCGGACGATGAAATGATCCGGACATTGCTCCCTGACAAAAGCCTCACCCAGTAATTTGCTCAACCCGTAAACCGACCGGGGACCGGTCTCATCCCACTCCACATAAGGACCCGCCTTGGTCCCGTCAAAGACATAGTCAGTGGACACCTGCACCAGCTTGGCGCCCAGGCGGCGGCACGCCACCGCCAGATTCCGGGGTCCCAGGGCGTTGACCTTCAGGGCCAGGTCCGGGTCTGCTTCCAGGTCGTCCACCCGGGTGGCCGCGGCGGCGTTGATCACTACTGCCGGCCGCTCCGCAGAGAGCAGGCGCGCCACCTCCTCCCTGTCGCTAATGTCCAGCTCCGGCAGGTCGGTGGCCACCACCTCCTGGTCCCGCCGCCCCAGTTCCTCCACCAGGGCCCGTCCCAATTGACCGGCCGCGCCGGTAATCAGTATCTTCACTGCTCACTCATTCCAGCCGGAAGGAGCAGCCGGGGGCATCCTCGTAGCGGATTTCATCCACCTCCTCCCGGCGTCCCGGGCCTTTATAAAGGCGGTTGGCGCAATTGACCACCGTGCCCAAACGATCGCTGATATTCAGGTAGCCGTGAACCACGCCGGGGGGAACAATCAGGATGCCCGGGCAATTTTCCCCCAGGTGGAACTCCTGCCTGACTCCGAAACCAGGGCTCTCCGGGCGGTTATCCCAAAGAATCACCCGGAAGTCTCCGGGGCCGGGAAAGCAGAAATAATCGGTCTGGTCCCGGTGGGCATGGGGGCCGCGCCCCACTCCCGGCTTGGTCAGGGAAATATAAGACATTACCGGCGCCAACTCGGGGGCCAGTTCATCCTGGCGAAAAAGCTCCGCCAGCCAGCCCCAGGCGTCTTCGTAGATCACCAGGGAGCGGCAGACCACCCCGGGGATCGCCACTTCAGGAATGGTAAATTTTGCAGTTGTCGTCATAGATCCTTTGAAAACCAAGGCCTGTTTCCGGCCTGGAAGAATTATTCTCCCACTTTATATAGCGGGAAAACTACCATTTTTCTTTAACCTTTTTTAATCATTCAATAAAGATTGTTGTCAATTTTTTTTATATTCTTCCCGCCAATGATAGCTTTACAGACAGACGTGGCTCAACTTATCTTGAAAAAGATAAGAATACCGGCATCTTCCCCGAAAGATAATGCCGCCGTTACCGGCGGTTAGCCTTGGGACCGGTTATCCAGGGGGAGATTGAGCCTCTATCGGTCCGGGTTGCGGCCCTGTGTTCCACTCCCTGGGGGCCGGGCCTGCCCCGAACTGGGAATGGCGTCCGCAGACTCGCTTCTCAGTTGGCCGCGAGGTAGCTGTAGATAGCCCTGATGATATGGTCGAAATAAGGGCTGAAAATACTATGATGGCTGATCCGCTCCAGGAACGCCAGGGCCAGGACCACAAAGGGACCGGCCTGGAGCGCCAGCGTCCTGAGCCGGGCATCCATTTGGGGCATCAATTCCAGGACCAGGTAGCCCATGGCCAGGGGCGGGATCGGGATCAGGTTATAGATGGCCGTGGTAAGATTAACCCCGACGACCATCAAAAAGACCCGGGGATTATAGCCCACTATACCGAATATCCAAACCGCGCTGGAGACAATGCTGGCCATCAGTATATTTGCCAGCGGTCCCGCCACCCGGCTTAGAACCATATAGAGCCGGGGATACTCGAATTTACTGCGATCGATATCGAAATTCCGGGCCCAACCGAAACCACCCACAAAATAGCAGATCGTGCCCAGGATATCCAGGTGCAGGAAGGCGTTAAAATGGAGGCGATCCCTGGCGTCGGTACGCCTGTCCCCCAGAAAATTGGACATGAAGGCCTGGGCTTCGGCATTAATGGTGATGGCCACCAGGATCGACACACAAAAAGTTACCACCGCATCGATGCTTAAGTTACTGGGATCGAGAAAAAATGGCACCGGCCACGAATCTTCCGGAAACATCAGGATTACCTTGATCCTTTACTCAGAAAAAGCCTCTTTGCCTTAAATACTTAAGAGAAGCATTTTCCTGTTTGGGAGTGATACCCGTTTAGGAAGATCTAGAAATTCCTCCACAATAAGGAGAGGGCAGGGTTAATGCCACCCTGCCTTCTCTGATAACTCCAGTTTTACCTGTTCCTCACTCCGGCGTCAATTCAAGTTACAACCGAAATGAGGAAGTTGGATTTATTCCGTGGTGTGCATGGGTCTCTTGGTCACCCGGGAGATAACTACGGCGATGATCAACACGATGGCCGAGAGGATGAAGGCCCAGGTCAGAGAACCGGTGATGTCTTTAATGGTGCCGCCCAAACGGGTCATGAAGAAGCCCAGACCCCACCCGAGGAACACGATGCCGTAGTTCATGCCCAGGTTCTTGGGGCCGAAGAAGTCGGCAGTGTAAGCGGGCATCAGGGCCAGGCCGCCGCCGTACTGCCAGTAAGCGATACCCACCGCTACAAACAGCAGGAAGATGTTGCCGCTGGCGATGATCATGGGCAGCAGGAACAGGCAGAGGGCCGACACCAGGCAGTTGATGGTGTAGGCGTTATCCCGGCCGATCTTATCCGAATACATACCGGTGCCCACCCGGCCCAGGGCGTTGACCAGACCGCCATAAGCGGCCAGGATCCAGGCGTTGGCTGCGAAGAAAGCGATCCCCTTGGCCGCGGTGGCCAGGATGCCGGCCGCGTTGCCGATGATCAGGAGACCCGACTGGGTGGTGCCGATGAACATCAGGATCAAGGCATAGCACTGCCAGGACTTCACGATTTCGCTGGGAGTCCAGTCTATCAAGGTGCCCGCGGCCTTGGCCGGTGCCGCGCCTGCTTTCACCGGTGCCGCTGGAGCCACATAGCCCGGAGGCGCCTTGGCCAGCTGCGAACCGGCGATGATGACCACCGCCGCGAAGAAGATGCCCAGGAAGACCCAACTGTAAGTGACACCACCAGTGGCGATCAGATAAGCAGCCAGGGGCGAAATATAGAGAGCCGCCCCACCGTAACCGCCAACCACCAGGCCGGCTACCAGACCCCGCTTATGCGGGCCGAACCAGGAGAGAGCCGCCGGGGTGGGCGCGGCATAACCGATGCCCATGCCGATGCCGCCCAGGACGCCGAAACCAAAGACTAAACCGCCATAACTCTTGGAAAGACCGGCGATTATACAACCGATAGCCAGGAAGAGACCGCCAGTGATGGCCCCCACTTTGGGACCCAATTTATCCTGGATCCGGCCGCCGGGGATCATCAATAAAGCAAAGATGATGACGCACAAAGAAAACGGCGTGGCCGCCTGTGCATTGGTCAGGTAAGTCCAGCCAGCCGCGGGGCCTTCGGTAATAAGCTGCCCGGCTTTTGGTACATTGATCAGGGCCTTGGTCCAAACACTCCAGGCGTATAAGATTCCCAAACAGAGGTTAACGGCTGTGCCAGAAAATACGACTACCCAAGCCTTCCCTGGAACTTTGTCTGTCATGAGATCCCTCCTCAGTTGAGATTAACCGTAAGAATAAAGCCTAAAAATAGATAACCTATTAATCTCCCTACCAATTGCCAACAACCACCTCCTTTCCATAAAAAGTCCACCAGCTTTGTTTATGCAAAGTGCCTGCCAACCTGCTGGCCTCTCAACTGATTATACGGTGCGGAAAAAAATGGCTAGAATTATTATATTAATTATTTCACATGCGAATCATGGTTCGTCTAAAAACGCTGTCTGGAGGTCATCTACGGGATATTCTCCCCAGAAAGGGGGAATTTCACCCCACCCTAACACAGTCGTTGCAAAAAGCAATAGGTAATTTCCCTGGCTCCTCACCTCCCCGACGTGCGGGCCCACACCCGTTCCGCCGCGGCCACTGTATATTCCAGGTCCCCCTGTTGATGGGCCGTGGAGACAAACCAGGCCTCGAATTGGGAGGGAGCTAGATAGAGGCCTGCTGCCAGCATCTCTTGAAAAAAAGTTTGGAACCGGCTTAAATCCGACCCTTTGGCCTCTTTCAGGCAGGAGATCGGACCCTCGGTGCAAAAAACGGTGAGCATGGACCCCACCCGGTTGACGCTCACCAGCACGCCCTGGCGAGCCGCGGCCGCGGCCAGTTCCCGGGCCAGCCAGGCCCCTTTTTCCTCCAAAGACTCATAAATCCCGGGCTCCTGCAAGGCCTCCAGGGTGGCCAGACCCGCGGCCACCGCCACCGGATTCCCGGAGAGGGTCCCGGCCTGATAAACCGGCCCGGACGGCGCCATCTGCCCCATCAAGTCCCGCCGCCCTCCGTAGGCTCCCACGGGCAGGCCCCCGCCCATGATCTTCCCCAGACAGGTAAGATCCGGTTTGATCCCATAGAGGGACTGGGCTCCGCCCCAGGCCACCCGGAACCCGGTGATCACTTCATCGAAGACCAGGAGGCAGCCTTCATTATCACAAAAGCGCCGCAGCCCCTCCAAAAATCCCGGCGCCGGCGGCACCACCCCCATATTCCCGGCCACCGGCTCCACGAAGATGGCCGCCACTTCCCCGGGATACTGTTTTAAGGCCTTCTCCACCGCCTCCAGATCATTATACGGCAGGGATAAGGTAAGCCCGGCGATCTCCGCCGGCACTCCGGGGCTCCCGGGAATGGCCTGGGTCAGCACGCCGCTGCCCGCGGCCACCAGGAAGGAGTCGGCATGGCCGTGGTAGCAGCCGTCGAACTTGATCACCCGGGGACGCCCCGTCGCCCCCCGGGCCAGGCGCAGGGCGCTCATGCAGGCCTCGGTGCCGGAGTTCACCAGGCGGACCATTTCGAGAGAGGGCACCGCCTCCACCAGCATCCGGGCCAACTCCGCCTCTCCCGGGGTGGGCGCCCCAAAACTGGTGCCCCGGGCCGCCGCCTCCTGCACTGCGGCCACCACCCGGGGGTGCGCGTGTCCCAGGATCAGCGGCCCCCAGGAGCCCACGTAATCCAGATAAGAATTACCGTCCACATCATAGACCCGGGGCCCCTCACCCCGGGCGATCACCCGGGGGCTGAGCCCCACCGCGCCCCAGGCCCGCACCGGGCTGTTTACTCCCCCGGGCATTAACTGCAACGCAGTCTTAAAAACCCCCTCAGAATTAGCAAAAGTGGGCATTATTTTTCTCCTGTATCAAAGGCGGTAAGCAGTGAGCAGTGAGCAGTAAAAACAAGACTTGATTCACTGCTTCCTGTTTACTGCTCACTCTCCTTAAAATAACGCATGGTGGTTTTTTTCAGTTCGGTTTCGCTGAACAGCATCTGGTAATCGGCCATCCCGGTTTCCGCAGACATGCGGGCTGCAGTCCGGACGCAATCCTCCGGGGTCTTGCCGTGGATCATGGAGTAGAGGTTATAGGGCCAGGAGGGAGCCGGGGGCCGGGCGTAACAGTGAGATACCTCCCGGTAGGCGGCCAGCTTTTTGCCGATGGCCGAAAGATCGCTTTCCGGCACGCGCCAAACCACCAGGACATTGGCGGCATAGCCGGATTGCTGGTGGCGCAGAGTAGCCCCAAAGCGGCGGATGTAACCCTGTTTCATGAGACTGCGGATGGCGGCCAGCAGCTCTGCCTCCGGTATGCCCAACTGTTCCGCCATCTCCAGGAAGGGCCGGGGTCTGACCTCCAGATCCCGCTGCAGGGCCAGGATGACTTTTTGTTCCAGGTCGGTCAACATCAGCATACTCCGTCTGCCAGGGGAATATAAAACAGGAAATCCAGGTTGGCAAGAATTGGTGGGGGGAAGGTGGAGAGAGGGGGATAGGAGCCAAAGGAGCGGGGCCTGGAAATAACCCTGGGATGACTCTCTTCTTTTACTACTCACTGCTCATTGCTTACCGCTCACTTCATCCACCCGGCTACCACTTCACCGGATCTCCCACTTTAAGGCCATGGCGGTCTGAGAACCCCCCGGGGACTTCCAGGACGAACTTCACCGGTTGGGGGGAGCAGAGGGTGCCGGTGAACTGGGGCTTGACATTCTTGGCTATGCCGATGATTTTCTCCTGGGCTATCCAGATGATATCGATGGGGAACTTCATGCCCCGCATGCAGAAATTCTGGGTCTCCATCCGGGGCATAAGAAAGAGCATGCCCCGGCCTTCGGGCAGTTCCTGGCGGTAACCCAGGCCCAGGTAGACCTTTCCAGGGGAACGCACTACCTCGGCCTTCACCCCCGTCCGGCCCACGGTCACCCAGACGAAAGGGTTGCCGTATGGGGAAAACTCCTCCCCGTAAAGCAATCCTGGCCCGAGGCAGAGCATCCACAGACAAAGTAAGGGTAATAACCTGCGCGATTTGGGCATCGACCGGGAAATCCTTAAACTATCGGCGTGCATCGGCGTTTATCGGCGGCTGATATTCAACCGCCGGGGTATGCTGATGCCAAAACCCGTATTACAGGGGACGGTGATAATCGGTGAATAAAATATAGCCGGTCACATCCGTACGCACCACTTCACAGGTCCGGGTTTTCTCTTCTCCCTCTTTTGTCCGGTAACGGATACCACATTCCAGGGCCACGGAAGGCGATAACAGAGGTTTAATGTAGCATTCCAGCAAGGGGAAAGCCTTATCCCGGAGCAGGCCCTCGGTGCCGCTCAGACTGTAAAGCATCTCTCCGTAGACGAAATCGAGATTGCCGGCCATTTGATAATGATATTCTTTGGTGGGGATGGCCGCCGCAGATTCCGGCAGCTCCGCCAGCAGGGCCTTCAGGCCGTCCATATAGGCCAGAAAAGAGTGTCCCGACCAGATCCTGTCCACGTCTTGATACCGTTCCACAAAATCCTGTTTGAGGCTAGTTTCCGCCATGGTGCCGCACCTCCGGGAAATTCAAGGGATATGGCCTCTTATACTCATTTTCCCCCAGTTTTCCAAATAAAAAAATAAGGGCAAGTCTCCCCGCCCTTACCCCCTGTAGACTGCCGGTGGCTCACCCGGTACCGAACCAAGGCTTCCCGCCAGCGGCAAAATATCCATACTTTTGGCTTTATTTTATCAGCAGAAGGCCGTCCGCCTTCCTTATTTCCTTCTTCATCCCTTGCCGGTATTCAAGCGGATGGGGGAAGAACGAATCGGCTTTGAGCGCATGGTGTTGTTGGCAACCGAGGTGGTACGCGCCGCCTCTGCGGGATAGGCCTCGCTCACCTTTACGCTCCGAATTACCTGTATCGACGACGCCTCACCTTTCCTCTGCTCTGCCACCCCGGCTCCCGGGGCAATCTCGCCCCGACTTAAGCCCGGCGCCGCCAGGGTCAAGGCCAGGGTTAAAGCTAAAAGCCATCTCGGCCTCGCGTTTTGCATGCTTATTCCTTCTAAAGAAGAAATCGGCCGCTTTCCACCGGCCCATGGTTTCTTCTAGAGAAATTCGGCAGACTCCCCTAAAAATTAAAAAAAGCCCGGTTTCGCCAACTTCAGGAGAAATATCTAGTAAATTT
The DNA here is from genome assembly GCA_028688935.1 of Syntrophales bacterium. Lineage (GTDB taxonomy): Bacteria > Desulfobacterota > Desulfobaccia > Desulfobaccales > 0-14-0-80-60-11 > SURF-52. The sequence continues at coordinate 4,782 of JAQTXE010000056.1, read as the reverse complement.
CTAGTGGCACAAATTTATCTATACTAAAATTTATGCAAATATTTATAATCGATTAAAATAATTATAAGTATGCGGTAACATTGGGCCTTCCCAGATGCTTTTAGGCCCGGTCGAGTTATCTCCTAAAAGTGAATGGTTCCCCGGGAAGAGTCGCCTCCGGGATTAACCCATAAATTCTTGCAGATAACGGCAGTGACATCTCTTTGACGCTTTAGTTAACTAATTTAAGAACGATAAGAAATTGAGGAGCACTTTACCCTCTGGGGGAGAGCCTCCTTCTCCGGGAAAACCGATCCAGACTGGTCCAGCAACGCCCCTCGCGCAACCCGATGGGGTGCAGTGGGTTTAGGAGAGTAAAATGACCACCCGTAAAAAGGGGAAAAAAGAGTCGCACCAGGAGAGCGAAGATAGATTCAGACTCCTATTCAATTGCGTGGCCGACGCCCTGTTTCTGCATGATTTGGCTGGCCGCTTCGTGGAGGTTAATCAGGCCGCGTGTGACAGCCTGGGATACACGCAAGAAGAACTGCTGCAACTGTCGGTGACCGACGTGGAAGTGGAGTTGGACTGTGGATTGGTGGGTGACTTGTGGGAGAGGATCTCGGAAGGCGATAAGCTTACCGTTCAGGGCCTGCACCGGCGCAAGGACGGCACCACCTTCCCGGTGGAAGTGCACTTCAGCCCCTTTGAATACGCCGGGCGTCCTCATATTCTGGCGTCCGTCCGGGATATTACCCAACGCCTCTGGTCTGAAGAAGCCCTGCGCACCTCCGAGTCTTTTCTCCGCAGTATTGTGGACTGGAGTCCCTACCCCATGTGGATCTCTGACGATCAAGGCACTCTCATCAAACTCAATCAGGCTTGCCAGGATCTGCTGCATCTCTCCGCGGGCGAGGTCGAGGGCAAATACAATGTTTTTCAGGATAATATTGTGGCGGAGCAGGGTCTTTTGCCTCTGCTGCACCGGGTTTTCGAGCAAGGCGAGACGGTAAGATTCGAGATTATTTATGACACCTCCCTGCTTCAGTCCATCCCTATAGAAACCCCCGCTTCGGTTATTCTTGATGTCACGGTGTCCCCCATCCTCGATGGCCGGGGACAAGTAACCAGCGCGGTATTTCAACATGTGGACATAACCCAGCGCAAACGCGCCGAAGCCGCCTTAGCCGAAAGCGAGCAACGCTTCTCCACCTTCATGGACTTCCTGCCTGGCGGGATCTTCATGAAGGACCAAACTGGGCGTCTCCTCTTTGCCAACCGGTACCTTAAGGAACTCTTCGGCTGGGAGGATTGCCTGGGAAAGACCACCGAAGAACTGCTGCCCCCGGAGTTCGCCGCCCGCATGGTGGAGGATGACCGCCGAGCTTTAAGCGAAGGTTCCCTGGTCATTCAGGAGAGAATCGTCGACCGCCACGGAGAAGAACACTTCTTCGATACTTACAAATTCCCGATTGGCGATGCCGGCACTCCCACCCTGCTTGGCGGGGTGGCGGTGGAGGTAACCGAACGGAAACGTGCGGAAGAAGCGCTCCGCAGAGAAAAATTGTTCACTGAGGCCATAGTGGACAGTCTGCCCGGTACTTTTTTTATCATGGATGGCCGGGGTATGACTCTGCGCACGAATGCGGCTGGACCGGCTGTCACCGGATACTCCCCGGAAGAATTATCCAAGATGCATGCCCTGGATTTTATTGCCGATGAGGATAAACCGGCAGTGCAACAGGCGCTGGCAGAAGTCTTTGCCAAAAGCGAAACTTCCGTGGAAGCCCGATTACTTACCAAAGATGGCCGCAAAATCCCCTTCTTGTTCACCGCCCACCAATTCATTATCGATAGTAAGCCCTGCTTGCTGGGGACTGGGGTCGATATCACCGCACTTAAACAAGCCGAGGAAGCGGTGCGGGAGAGCGAGGAACGCTACCGCACCATTTTTCAGAACCACCATACGGTTATGCTCCTGGTTGACCCCGAAACCGGGTCCATCATGGATGCCAACCCCGCGGCCTGCGCCTTCTATGGCTTCTCGAAAGAAGAGTTGCTGGCGCAGAAAACCACCGATCTCAATACCCTCCCCGCCGATCAGGTATTCCAGGCAATGCAGCGGGCCAAGATGGAAAAGCGGAAACATTTTCAATTCCAACATCGTCTAGCCAGTGGAGAAGTCCGGGATGTGGAGCTGTTCAGCGGCCCCATCCGTATTAAGGGCAAGGACCTTCTTTATTCCATCGTTCACGATGTCACGGCGCGCAAAAAGGCCGAAGAGGCGCTGCGGGAGAGTGAGAGAATATTAAAAGAAGCTCAAGAAATGGCTCATTTGGGGTTCTGGCACTGGAATGTGAAGACGGGCGAGGTCACCTGGTCAGAAGAAGTTTATAAAATCTTTCAACTCGATCTAAAAGAATTTACTCCCCATATCGATTCGATTCTGGAATTATCACCATGGCCCGGGGAGCGCGAACGTGACCAGGAGTTGATTCGTAAGGCGATGGAGTCACATGAAAAGGGGGCTTATGAACAGCGGTTTCTTCGTCCTGACAAAAGTATTGGCTACTACTACTCGACCTTCCAGGGCAAGTATGATGAAGAGGGCAATCTCATTTTCATTGTCGGAACAGTGTTGGACATCACCGAGCGAAAACTGGCGGAAGAGGCCCTGCGTCAAAGTGAGGCCAGGTTCCGGCAGGTGGTGGAGTCTTCGCCGCTACCCATCGGATTGTCCACTACCTCGGGGAAAATTGAGTACCTTAATCCCAAATTCGTGGAGACCTTCGGCTATACCCTGGAGGATATCCCCCAACTGGCTGACTGGTTTCGCCTGGCCTATCCCGATCCGGCCTACCGGGAAAGTATCATCTCCCTGTGGCAAGAGTCTGTCGCTAAAATCACCTTCCAGGAGGGAATCCCTGAAGAAGTTGAAGTGGAGATAGCCTGCAAGGATGGCTCCAAGAAGATCATGCAGGTCTTTGGATCACTGATAGGGGACAACGTCCTCACCTTCTTCAATGATCTCACCGAACGCAAGCGCATGGAAGAGCGACTGCGGGAAAAGGAAAAGAAGTATCGCTCCCTTTACCTGGAATTCCAGGGGATTTTGAACACTATCCCGGACATTCTCTGTCTGATCTCTCCGGATTTAAGAATAGTCTGGGGCAATGAGGCTAACGCACAGGCGATACCAGGCGCACAACTTTCTGATATCCTTGGCGAACATTGTTATCCACTGCGGCACGATCGCTCTGAACCCTGTGAAAATTGTCCGGTTGTCCGGTGTTTCAGTTCCGGCAAGATCGAGACTGCAGAAGTTATCTCTTTCGGTGAGCCTTGGGAATTACGGGCAGTCCCCCTTTACGATGATCAGGGCAAGTTGCGGGGGGCCATTGAGCTGGCCCGGAACATCAAAGAAAGGAAACAAGCGGAAGCCCAACTGCTCGCTACACAAGAACGCTTGGAGTTGGCGCTGCAGGGGGCGGATCTGGGTACGTGGGATTGGGACTTGAAGACCGGTGTGATTAACTGCAATAAACGCTGGGCCGAAATGCTGGGATACACCTTGGAAGAAATCGAACCCCACGCCCGCTTCTGGGAGAAGCTAATCCATCCGGACGACGTCCCTGGAGTCATGAAGAACCTGAACGCCCACCTGGAAGGCTTGACTCCTTTTTATGAGACTGAGCACCGCCTGCGGCATAAATCAGGAGAATGGGTGTGGGTGCTGGATAAAGGTAAGGTTATCGAACGTGACGCCCAAGGCAAGGCAATGCGGGCCTGCGGCACGCACCTGGACATCACCGAACGCAAGCGGGTGGAAGAGGTTCTAAAAATCTCCGAGGTCACTTACAGGGAGATATTCAACACCGTCAGCGAAACCATTTGGATTTACGATATCGATACTCGGGAGCTTATTGACGTCAACAATAATGTCAAGGAGATGTTTGGCTACTCGGTCAGGGAAGCAATGGATCTGACCGTGGAGGATATCAGTTCGGGCGTCCCTCCTTTCATCCAAGAGGCGGCCGTGGAGTTCTTGAAAAAGGCCGCGGCCGGAGAGCCCCAGGTCTTCGAGTGGCACTGTAAACACAAGGACGGCCACCTTTTCTGGAGCGAAGTCCACCTCAAGCGGGGAACTATTGCGGGCAGAGATTGCATCCTTGCCCTCGAGCGCGACATCACCGAGCGCAAGCTGGCCGAGAAGGCGCTGCGGGAGAGCGAGACCAGGTTCCGCCAGGTAGTGGAACATTCGCCGATGCCCATCGCTATCGTCAAAGAAGACCAGGGTGAGTATTTGAATCCAAAATTTGTGGAGACCTTGGGCTATACCTTGGAAGACTTACCCCGATTGGCGGACTGGTTCCGATTGGCCTACCCCGATCCGGATTACCGGGAGAGCATCCTGGAGAAGTGGCGCAAAGCGAGGGAGGAGGCCATTGCCGGAGACCAGACCATCCGAAGTTTAGAGGTGCAGGTGACCTGCAAAGACGGCTCGGTACGCACCATGGAGATCTGGGGTATCATGGTGGGAGACAAAACCATATTCTTCTGCACTGACCTGACCGAGCGCAAGCTGGCCGAGGAAGAACGGGCCAGGATGGAAGCCCGGATGCGGGAAGTGCAAAAACTGGAAAGCCTGGGGGTGCTCGCCGGAGGCATTGCTCACGACTTTAACAACTTGCTCATGGCCATCCTGGGGAATGCCGACCTGGCGCTGCTCTCCCTCTCGCCCGCGTCTCCGGCCCGGCCCAATGTGGAGGAGATCACCCGGGCTCCCCAGCGGGCCGCCGACCT
>JAQTXE010000055.1 GCA_028688935.1 Syntrophales bacterium | reverse complement strand
TGCCTTGGTGGGGAGTTCAGCGAGCCAGCCTGATAAACGCGTGGTAAAACCATTCAAATGTGCGGTATGACCAAACAAACTCCAGTAGAGCTTTAAAGCCGACCGAGGTGAGTATATGGAGGCTTTGGGCTGAATTAAACTTGAATATAACTCTACGCGGGAGAATTATACTTTTTGGCCAAAAAGTATAAATTGGTTTATCCCAGGGCTGCCAATCTCTTCCGATCAATGAGATCGAGAAGCCGCTGCGCCGGGCCGCTCGGTCTTTTCTCCCCCCGCTCCCACTGCTGCACCGTGGTCTTGCCGATACCTAGAATCGCCGCAAACACGGCCTGGCTGACATGGTTCGCCTGGCGGATACGCCGAATTTCCTCCGGCCGAAAGGCCCGTTTGGCAGGCAGGGAGAGCGCCTTAATCTGCGAATGGTTATTTCGTCCATGGCCCCCGCCTTGAACAGGTCTTGGGCCCATTTCATTGGCAATATCTGAAATCTCATTCATGGTGTTGCATCTCCAAAGCGCCTGCCGGGAGGAGTGGTGACTCCTTGCAGGTGCCTCTGGATTTTATAAGGGTTTATAGCAGGCAAGTGATAGGATTGATACTGACCTATAGAAATCAGTAGAACTCTATTACTATACCGCCAGCCGAGTATTTCTCGTTACCAGGATAAAGAGTTCTATACGGTTCTTGTTCCTTAATTCTATATTTTCTATGGCAAAAGGAGTTGATTCTTTCCCTTATTTCGGAATACTTCTCAGACAGCCTTTTCCCTTCTGGATCATTACCCTTATGGAGAAAAGCTGCAAGACAACAAAACTTAAGGCATCCTCCTTGTTCAAGTCCATAATGATCCATCAGGGTTTGCAGCCTCTTAAGATCGTATAGGCAGGCCCCCATAGTCCATTTTCTTTTAACCTCTATGACACCAAAGAGCCTCTTTCTGCTTTGCCAAATCACAATATCAGCACGGTTGTTCCCCTGTAACACATGGGGAGGACGCCCAATTTTGGGATTGGCACACGCATACTCAGGAAGTGTTGCAAATGGCTCTTCTAGAGTAAGATAAACATTTGGATTACTATACCTTATATTTTTAATGACCTTTCTCGCAATATGAACTGCTAAAAGGCTCTCTGCTGCGTAGTCACTTAACCAATTCCCGCCTGACCAATTCTCAGAAAGCGAATTTGCTTCCTTAATGGCGTCAAGTATCTCAGAAACAATAGAACGTTTGCTTACGGCCATTTACTTGCCCTACTTTGATAACCACCATTTGGCAAGCCGGGTGAGCAGCACCTTCAAGTTGAGGCTTATTCCGGCGAGTCCAGGCTTTATCTCCAGCAACTCTTGTGACGAACGTAGATTAATATTGTCTTTGGTAGTCTCAGAGGGTCGGCTTATCAATTGGGAATATAATGAGCATTTCACGTAGTGCAGAGGAGAGATAGTCTCCCATTGCCAACGCCAGTCTTTGGGGTATGCTACCTCTGCTAATTGCTTATGTGCTATACCCATGTCAATTCCATCTGCATACCGGGACAAGTAATCCGCGAAAAGCCCGAAAACATCAAAAGATATTTCTGGGCAAAAATTTGAGAATCCGGTCTTCTTGTCTCCGCCACCCGTAATGGAAGTATCATGCTCTCCTACAACAGGAAGAAGGTCTGTATTTGACCAAAAGGTATCTAACTCTTTGACTTTCTCGGGCCTTATCTTTGTTGCGATGCCAGCCTCTCCCAAAAGATAAATGCTGTGGTAGTACCTTGGGCATCTATGAACATTTGCATACGGGCAGCGCGGAGGAACCATCTCTAGTTTGCTGATGCCCGTATACCAGTCTAAATCCGGATATATGAAATCCATTATAGGTTAACCAGACTTTCCGAGCTCCCGTCCAGCCAAAGCCGCATATGCAAGGGGTTTGTCTTCAAAATTAACGTTCGACCCTCGAAAGGCGTTATAAACAGCTGGTGCAAGGCTTAATGCAGCACCAACAAGCCCAAACTTCCAATCCTGGTTGATAATGGCCTTCCAAGCACTGATGCCTGAACCGACAATGGTGCATAGAGTTCCAAAATTAAGACGAGGCCAGTTCCTTTGTTCCTCCATTCTTTTAGTGATTTCACGAAGAGTTTCTTGCATATTTTTTACAATATCATTCAGCCTTATATCTCTGGAATCATCATCTTCGATCACGGACAATTCCGATATCTTATCCTCAATCTCACGCCTAAACCTCTGTAACTCTGGTTTGTAATATTCCTTGAAGTCTGCTAATTGCGCCGGCTCAATAGCTCTGGAAGGAGCAGGAAGGATTCTCTCTAATGTCAACTTTCGCAACGGCAGCCTACGCAAATATTCCGGTGATTCTGATATAAATGGATCAAGCCGATTTTCTTGGTCAGTTATCGGATAAAACTTGTCATCATCAGCCAACTGACCAAGAACCGCAGCCAAGTACGCCATGAATTTATTTGCGGTCCGAGATTCAACCCGATACCACGGTGAGTAGCGATTCTTTCGATCCCTTTGTGCTAATCCTCGTTCGCAGAGTTTTTCGGCTATTCCCTGGAGCTTCTCCATATGGATTTTTGCCCAATTGTAAGGCTTTTGAGGCCGGTTTTTCTCATCAACATAATCAATGAAGGCGTCTGAAAAATTGGCAACCTTCCACAAATGCATTCCTGGGATCACCTGTCTGACCAATCCTTCACGCACCAACCCGACCATGTGCTTTCCAAGCCTATCAGGATCGTCTAAGTACTCATAAGGAACAATTGCTCCCACCTCATCCCAATATAGCAATACGCGAGTAAACCATGGACTTTGTGGAACTTCGATGAATGGATAATAAATTGCACAAGATTTCATATTAGCCTCAAATTTTTAATCATTTAAGCAGTTCATAAAGCGATTTTCAGTCCAATTTCGGGATCGCGGGAAATGCTGAATGGTCGGCCAATCGAAACCATTGCTAGTCGAGAAATTTCAAACGTTTTGTTTCGCCGGTATTGATGGCGGAATAGATCAAAAGCGTTCGAAAAATCGCTTGTTGTAGCCCCCGATTTACCAATTCCAAGCTTTGTGACCAACCAAAGGGACAAGGGAAGCGCCTCACTGAAGATGTGCGACTGATCAGTCGAAAAACTTGCGGTTTCATCCTTTGCATTTCTTCTATTAGTTAACGCGGCCGCCGAAAATATCATCGGTGGCGCAAGAGTGTCGAACGCACAGTCATAGAAGAGATACGCGGCTGCTTCATTGAAGTTGCCTGTTAGCGTATCATATTGGCGCTTGTCCAGTGATGTGCTACCTGAAAGACGTTTCGCTTGAATGGCAGCATAACTGATTAATTTTGGTCTGTCAGGCAGATCGATCGACATGATAAGCCCAAAGTCTCCACCGGTTTCTTTTTCGACATGGCCGCCCTGCGACAAATCATAGTAAGCAAAATCTATTTGCTTTGCCTCCCCATAGCGCTCCTGAGACCTGGCTGTAAACGAGTTCGCGACCAGATGTATTGCTGCTTCCAACTCTGAAATAAGATGGCCAGTCAGTCGTTCCTCATTACTCCTTTGAGGAATGAATCGCAATGCAAGCCGTACTTCCGCACGCGCAAATGCTTCGAATGCGATATCCAACAACGGATGGAGCCCCAACCCTTCCTCAAAAAGCACATCAACGAGTTTACGGGGGTCTTCGATGTCATCACACATGCCGCAGCGTCCCCGATTTCGCCAGATCGCACGATGGAACCGCCACCGCTCTTTTTCGGCCCATGCGTAATAACCTTTCGCTTCCCGCGATAGCAACCAAAAATCTTGTTTAAATTGAGGAAGCATGCTTATCCTCCATGAGAGAAAAAGGATAGACACCGTTTCGAGGGAAAAATTATAAATCTTTCCTGACTGGCAACTCTGGATACTACCAAAATAAATGTCAAGAAAAAAGCCCGGTCTCACTAACCAGGCTTTTCCGTTTGCCAACCTTTAGCTCCCAGACAAGAGAAGCTGCTTCAGTGTCGGGAGCGCCGATCCCGGTACCGTGTCCAGGCTCTCTCCGGGAAAGAACCGGGCGTTGGTAAATTGTGACAATTTATCCAACTTAAAGGATCGCCTTGATTCCTTTGCGGCGGATTACATTCAACAGTACGAGCGCCGCACCGGTCGGGCGCTTTGTGCCCCGCTCCAACTACGACACGTACCCCACCGTCACGTTCAGATAATGAGCGAACACCACCTGACTCATGTTTGCCTGTTCCCGTATCGCGCAGATATCTTCCCCGGTTAGCTGTTCGAGTTTGCTCTTATCCTTGACACCAAGATGGCGCATGGTGATTTTTCCGTAAGCCTCATCGGTCAGAATCCCCGCTTGCTGCATGTCCTTGGCGGTTTCAAGCACCGCCTGCATCAGCCGGCTAGGCTTTTTATGTTTGCCTGTCATGTTGCCTCCTGCAAAATCCCCTCTGCAATTGCATGTTCAAGACTTTTCTCGCAAGCCAGGCCGCAGAAATCTCCCGCAACCTGGCCAGTTCATCTTCATCGATGTTCTCACGCTCGAAAGGGGAATATACATGGGGCCGCCCTGCGCTCTGAATACTTGCCGGAAGCCTCCGGCGCGAGGAGCCGGAGGCCACAAGATTCAGAATTGCTTGCTCAGAACGTCATTGCTCTTTTCATTTCATGTATGCAATTCGTCATTCAGAGCACGCTGGCGGATGTGAAAAGTCACGTTGACCTCAACATCTTCATCGAGTTTTCCGAGTATTGTAATCATCCGATCAAGCGTAAAGCGTTCAAGCTTGGCGTTGCGAATGCGTGAAAACTCCGAATGTGCCACGCCCGTCAGTTTTTCGGCCTCGCGCGTCGATAGACCGCGCTCATCAAGCGTCTTGATGATCTCCGCCGCAAGGATGGCGCGGGCCTGTTCGAGGCTATCCTTAGGACGGCCAAAGCCACGAAACGCGTTGCCGCTGCCGCATACAAGTTCAAAGTCGTCAGTCATTGTAGAGCCTCCTTCAACCGGTCCAGGCGTTCACGGATAAGGTCAACATCCATTCGAGGCGTCTTGACCCCGCTCTTGGACTTCTTTTGAAAGGCGTGGATGACCCAGATATCCGTTCCGATCTTCACAGCGTAGATGACGCGCGTAAGTTCTTTTCCCCAGGTTTACATAGAACCACATCCAGGGCCCGATCGCGCCCGAGACCCCAATTGATTTAGGGCGCGCCAAAATCACCAATTAACGAATAGCTAGTACTACGGCCACCGGCAGCCTCTTTTTTGAGAATGTTTCGCTTCATGAGGTCGTCGATATCACGCCCTGCCGTGTCTTGTGAGCATTTGGCCATTTTTGCCCACTTGGATGAAGTCAACTTGCCTTCGATGCCATCGAGTAACCGGTTAAGCATCGATCGTTGACGTTCATTGAATGGTTCTCCTGCGTACTTTTCCCAAAAACGTGCCTTCCTGAGGACATCTGCCAAGATACTTTCTGCGCCATCGAAAGCGCGACCCATGCAATCGAGAAACCAACTGAGATGCTCGGTGATATCGAGATCGCCCTTCTGCGTATCTTCGAGATGGTCGTAGTATCTACCCCGCTCTTTGCGGATTTGTGCCGACATGCTGTAGAAGGGCAGAGAGCTTTTTTCTGAGCGCGCCAGCATCATGTCGGCAATAGCTCTGCCGATGCGTCCATTGCCATCCTCAAACGGGTGGATGGTAACAAACCAAAGATGCGCTATTGCCGCGCAAAGAACCAAATCGACATCGCTTTTGTCGCCATTGAACCAGGCAAGGAAGGCTTTCATTTCCTTGTCGATCCGTTCCGCTCCCGGAGCTTCGAAATGTACATGTTCGTGGCCGATAGCGCCAGAAACGACCCGCATAGGCCCTGATGCCGCGGTACGCCATTTGCCGGCAATGATTTTTTGCATACCGCTATATCCGGTGGGGAAAAGCGCCGCATGCCAACTGAACAATCGCTTCTTTGTGAGAGGAGTATTGTAATTTTGTCTGGCGTCGAGGATCATACTGACAACGCCTTCGGTATGACGATCCGCAGGCTTCAGCGCGCCGATATCTATACCGAGACGGCGGGCAAGTGAAGAGTACACCTGTTCCCGATCTAAGATGTCACCTTCGATCTCACTGGATTTGACGGTTTCCTCAGTTAAGGTTCGCAGCGAAGCTTCCTTGCGTAATTTGATGCTGAGACTTTCCAAACGGCCAAGCAAGCGTCCTTGCCGATGTCGCACGGCAGCAAGCTTTCCGGCAAGACGCTTTTCATCCCACCTGAAATGCGGCCAATCATCTAATTCGTAGATATAAGCAGCCATAAGCTCCGCCCTTAATGCGGAGATTATGGCTACTATTCTCCGCAAAAGCAACGGAAAAAACTACCGGGAAAATTTCGCTAATTTCCCCGGTAGGCATTTAGGGCCTTCTGTCCAAGCCCTTGAAATTATTTAGGTATATAGATGCAATAGTTTACATGAAAAAGTTCCGTTGGGACTACCAGATCGCCATGTAACTTATTGATATTCCTCCAAAAAATTTGCGGGGAGGCCCGAACGTTTCGCTTTTTCTGCGGCCTGAAGCAGGGCCTTGCCGTTTTCCCGCGTTAGATTCGGCACAAACCGGTTGTATTTCTCCAGGGTCACCACCGGGCTCTTGTGCCCCAGCATCCGGGCCACCCGGTTGATGTTCTCCCCGGCGGGAATGGCCAGGGTGGCGAAAGTGTGCCCCATCTGGTAAGGCGGCCGGTAGCGGACCCCCGAACGTCTGAGCACCGGTTCCCAGACCTTCATGCGGAAAAACTCCCGGTTCACCGCCTGCTGCTTCGCGTCCAAAAAGACATACCCCCCAAAAGCCCGCTCCTTTGAAATAGGCGAATGTCCCCCCGGGTCAGCTGAACCTCACCGGCTCCACCTATTTCCAGCCGGTCCTATCCTATATCCTTTCTCCGGGGGCCGCGCCCGGAATCAAGAGCGCCTGGGCGGTAACCTTGCGGTTTATTGCTTTATTTTGATTTGGGGAAATTAGAAGGCGGGAGGCCCTTCGCTTTACCGCCCTTCCTTAACGGGCGGCAGACTGAAAACAGCCACCGGGTGATAGAGAAGGCGGCGCTCTTCCCGGGGATAGCTCAATTCATAAAGGTATTCCACCACCTCCTGCTTGAGGACCGGGCTCAGCCCCCTGACATCGGCCTCCAGGAGGAAGCTGAGGAGAGCCTCCCCGTCGGCGGAGCCGGGGTGAAAGCAGTCAGTGACGTCGATGTGACTCTCCAACACTTCCAGGCGATAGGGAATCCGGCGGCGTTCCAGGATTTCCTGGATTTCCCGGCTGCATAACATTTCCCGGTCATTGCCCTTGACTCGCTTCAGAAATCGCTGCTGCACCTGATCGATGCCCCGGGGGGTTTGATGAAAGATGAGCACCAGGCCGTCCGGGGCGATGGCCTTAAGGGCGTGGTCGATGGCTCCTTGCCGGTCCGGGATGTAGTAAAGGCAGTGGGTGAAGTGCACCAGATCGAAAGATCGGCGGACAGCAAAGTCCTCAAAGCTGAGGGGATCGATTTCCCACCGCACCCCGTCACCGGCATGGCCGGCCATTAGCTCTTGGAGCTTGCGGCCCAGGGCCTGATTGGGCTCCAGCATGACGTATTCCAGGTTTTTCAGCCGGGAGCGCAGGATGGGGATAAATCGCCGGTCGAAGTCGCCGTTGCCCGCGCCCACGCTCAGGACGGCAAAGGGGGTTTTTAGAGGCAGTCCCGGCGCCAGGCGTTCCTGGCACCACCGGAGCATGGCCAGCCACTCGGAAGAATATTTTCTAAATATTAAAAAACTGCGGGCATATTCCTCAGGGGATAAAGGGGGAGCAAAATCTTCGTTAGTGGTCATTGCCGTTATTCGCCCTTTCCGCATATGCGGTTGTGATGATTTAGGCCGGAAATAATCTCTAGGTATCCCGCCGGTGCGCCAGGACGCCGTAGACATAAGTTTCCCGGATGGCCCGGTCGTCGCCCAACATCATCTGCACGAACAGCTGGTCGCAGAGCGTCCGGGCGAATTGCATCCGGAATTTTAAAAACGGGGTGCTCTGCAGGTCCAGAATAAGGAAATCGGCCTCTTTGCCTACCTCAAAATTGCCGATCTTGTCCTCCAGGGACAGGGCCCTGGCGCCTCCCAGGGTCACCAGGTAGAAGGCTTCGAAGGGAGATAGGGAATACCCCTGGAGCTGCGCCATCTTATAGGCCTCCTCCATGGCCTTGAACATGGAAAAGGTATTGCCCGCGCCCAGGTCCGTGCCCAGGGCGACTTTGGCCTGATATTCCCTGGCCTTGGCAAACTTGAAGAGGCCTCTGCCCAGGAAAAAGTTGGAAGGAGGACAAGGGCATAACACCGCGCCCGCTTCCCTGACTCTGCGAAAATCCTCGTCCTCCAGGTGCAGGGAATGCCCCAGCAGCGTTTTCTCCCCCACCAGGCCATAATGATCGTAAACATCCAGGTAGCTTTTCCTCTCCGGAAAGAGTTCCCGCACCCAGGCTATCTCGTGATGATTTTCGCAGAGATGGGTCTGCACGTACAATCCGGGATATTCTTTGAGAAGGCGGGCGGCCGCCTGGAGATCCACCTCCGAACAGGCCGGGGCAAAACGGGGGGTGACTACGTATGCGAGTCTGCCCTTACCATGCCATTTTTCAATGAGTTCCTGGCAGTCATGATAATCGGCCTCGGGGGTGGCCAGTTTCATCCCCTCCGGGCCGTTGCGGTCCATCATCACCTTGCCGGCCAAAAGACGCAGGTTCAGGCGTTGGGCCACGGTAAAGAGAGCCTCCGCCGACTCCTTGGCCAGGGAACAATAAACGGAGGCGGTGGTAGTGCCCCGGCGTAAGAGTTCTTTTAAAAAGATTTCCGCCCTGGCTTGGGCCAAAGACTGATCGGCATATTCCCCTTCCCCCGGCAAAATATAATCATGGAGCCATTCCAGCAATTGCTCGCCGTAGCTGGCCACGGTGGTTATCTGAGGGAAATGAATATGGATATCAATGAGTCCCGGAATAATCAGGGCGTTCTGATAGGAGGCTACCGGCACTCCTTCCGGGAGTTGGGGCAGCAGGGCCGCCGCCGGCCCCGCGGCCTTGATCTTGCCTTTTTCCACTAACAGGAGGCCGTCTTCCCAGTATTGGTAGGCAGCCGCCGGGTTTGGCGTTCGTACCGGGTTGTCCACCAGATGAAAGATTGCGGCGCGATAGGCTTTCATGATCTGCTTTGGGCCTCCTTGGGGTTGAGGGGTGGCTCTATTGCTTGGAGATCAGGGATTTTCTGCGATCGGAATTAATCCAAAATTCGGTCCAAATATTCACCAGGGCCAGACCCATAAGGTTGACGGTGGTGGCCCCATACCACATATAGGTCTCATACGGCCGCAGGTCTTTGATCCACCCCGACCATAAGACGAAGCAGATAATGGCAAAGGAAAGAAAGGTGTCGATGGTCAGGAAGAGGGAAGGCCGTCTGATCATGCGGCCCAATTGAGCAATGAGACAGAACTCGATTACGGCTTCCCGGCGCTGGAGGTTGAGATAGATGCGCACCAGATTCATCAAAAAATCAACGCCGGCCCAGACGATAACCACCCAGCCAAGGATGAGCACCGGGTTATGGTGATATTGCCAACCATAGCGGACGGCTAGCGTCCCGAACAGGTACTTAAAAGTGCAAAAGGGCATGCCGATGATCAGGGCCAGGAATATCGAGGTTTGAAAGAAATTCAACCCATTTTGTCCGGCGCCGTTTGATGAGAGTTGTTTTTCCATCTTTGCCCCTTTCGGCTGAGATTCTTGCCAAAACGATACAAATCCCTGAAAATTTCTGCTCCGGAGTCAGGCCCTCTCATTGATGGAATGATAACAAAAATTTTATCCCCTAAGTAGATGATAACTTGCTATCCTTCCCCAAGACTGATATTTCGCCGGAAGTCATCCAATATCTCTTGATGGAAGAGACAGTAACGGCTGCCTCCCTCAATTCTCCCCAATTGCCTTAATGCCGGCCTATTCCGGCAGACTCTTCCTCTTTCGTCTCCGGATAGACTATAATGGCCTTGATTATGACCGGGAAAACCATAACGCGATTACCGTATGTTGTAGTGATCGTGCTGCTCCTCCTTTGGGGATGCAGCGGGCGCCAAGAGAAGCCTCCCCTTGCCCGGAACGGGGTGCTCGATCTCTCCGGTTGGGACCTGGAAAAGAACGGCCCGGTTAATCTCGCCGGCGAGTGGGAGTTTTACTGGGGGAAGTTGCTGACCCCGGCCGATTCCCAGGGGGCGCATCTTCCCGAGATAACCGGCTATCTCACCCTCCCCTCGGCCTGAAACGGTTTTCAACTTAACGGCAAAAAGCTCGGCGCCGCGGGATATGCCACTTTGCGTCTGCGCCTCATCCCCGGACCGGGGAACCTCGATCTGGCCTAGCCTCTCTTTAATGTGGCCTCGGTTTATAGGCTTTGGCTCAACGGCAAGCCGTTCGCCGCCAGCGGAGTGGTAGGCGGAAGTACCGCCGCGGAAATCCCCAACCAGTCGATCCTACTGCCACATTTCCACCAGGAAGGCAACCCCATAGAACTCCTGCTCCAGGTTTCCAATTAGCACTATCGGCAGGGGGGAGTTATCTCGGCCATCCAACTCGGCCCCCAGGACTTGCTCGCAGCCGAACATCTTCGGAAGTGGGGCATTGCCCTGTTTTTCGTGGGCAGCCTGCTGGTGATGGGGCTTTACCACCTGGTCCTCTACTGGTTCCGCCGCACCAACCGGGCGCCTCTCTATTTCGGGCTTTACTGCCTGTTGTGGCTGGGCAATTTCCTGGCTTCGCTTTTCGACCCGGAAATGATCCGTTCGGTCTATCTGATCCAGGTGGGGATGTTCATTTTCATTTTGTTCCAAGCCTTTGCCCTGTCCCGGCGGTTTTCCCGGGCCTTCGCGTCGGTGGAGCGCCTGTCGGCCGAACTGGAGGACAACAACGTCGCTCTCTCCCGGATGGACCGGCTCAAGGACGAATTTCTGGCCAACACTTCCCATGAGCTGCGCACCCCCCTCTCCAGCCGGTAAGCCCTGATACGGCAAGTTCTGGAGATTACCGGGGGGGACCCTCTGACTCTCAACCTGGAAGGGGTATTGAAAAAGCAGTGCCCGGAATCACCGGGTCCTTATACCCTGTGCATGAAAGACGCTTTAACCTTGCCCTTGTTAAAGGAACTCCACGTCCGGGCGGTGAGCCTGGCCAACAACCACAGCCATGACTTGGGCGAGGACTCTTATAGGGAAATGCGCCGGCGCCTGGCCGCAGAAGGCATTGCCTGCCTGGAAAACCGGCAAATCCTGGATCTGGGGCCTTTTTATCTGGCGGGTTTCACCGATGTGGATAATCAAAGTGAGGCTAAAATCGCCCAACTCACCCGGCAAGACCTTGATGGCCTGGCCCACCTGGAGAAGGACAAACCCGTTTTCGCTTTCATCCACTGGGGCCAGGAATTTGCAGATAAACCCGGCCCCCGGGAGCAGGCCCTGGCTACGCTCCTGGAGGCCAAGGGCGTGGAAGTCATCATCGGCTGCCATTCCCATCGAGCCGGACATCTAGAGGGGACTGGCAAGTCCTGCCGGATTTTTTCCTTGGGGAATTTCCTCTTTGACCAAGACAGGCCACTGGTTTCCGGGATTTTGTTAGAAGCCGTCTTTTTCCCCCAGGGCACCTACTTTCTCCAGGTTCACCGCCTTAATAACCTATACCGGCAAACATCTTAAATAGATGCCAGTTTTTACAGGAACTTCAGTGGTTTGGACTAAGGAGCACAGCTCAGAAGCATTCCTGGTGGGACCGGCGCGGTGAAATCGATGGACATCATGACGCTGAGAGTGAAGATGGTGAGGATGGAGAAGATGAAAAGCTTTTTGGCCCAGAGCCGCTCCTCGGCTGCCCTATAGCCCGGCCAGGCCAGATACAGCCAGGACAGGCCCAACCCGGTGGCCACCGCCAGGGTGCAATAACCTGTGTAGCCGCCTAGAGTCAGCATCAGGGTGGCGGCCATAAAGGCCAGGATATAACCCACCATATGCTTCTTAGCCGCGGCTATTCCCTGCTTGACCGGCAGCAGCGGGATGCCAGCGGCGGTGTAGTCCTCCAACCGCAAAACCGCGATGGCGTAGCAGTGAGGCATCTGCCAGAGGCTGAAGATCGCCAGCAAGATCACCGCTCCCAGGTCGAAGCGGCCGGTGACGGCGCAATAGCCCGCCAGGGGCGGTGCGGCTCCCGCCAGACTGCCGATCAAGACGGCGTAGACGGAATTACGTTTCAGGTACAGGCTGTAGAGGCCCACATAAATCACCAGGCCCGCCAGGACGATGGCCACGGCCAGCGGGTTGGTGACCGCCCGGAGCAGGGCCAGGCCCGCCAGGCCCAAAAGCGCGGCGTAGGCCAGGGCGGCCTTCAGGGAGATGAGCCCCCGGGCCAGGGCGCGGTTCCGGGTCCGCAGCATTTTCCGGTCTATTTTTCTATCGATGCAGTTGTTGAAGACGCAACCGGAAGCCACCACCAGGGAGATGCCGCCGAGGGTCCCGGGGAGAGAGACGCCGTCAAGTTGCCCTCTGGAGGCCAGCAAAAAGCCGGCGGCCGCGGAGATCAGGTTGCCGCCAATGATCCCCGGCTTGGCCACGAGCACATAATGTTTGAGTTTGTCCAGCATGCTCACATCATAAGCTTTCAGCAGTCAGCTATCAGCTATCAGCAAAAACAATAAGTTAGCACCTTAGATTGATAATGGGTAATTTGTTGAGATCACGGAAGTAACCGTTTTTATTAAAAAGCTGACAGCTGAAGGCTGATAGCTGAACGCTAACATCACATCATGCGGTAATTTAAGTTGGACATGATCCAGAGAGTGCCACCCACGAAGATGATCATGATCAATAAAGTGAACAATATGGCCAGCACGTTCCAGCGCGCCGCCGAGGAAGTGTCCAGATGCAGGAAGTAATGCAAATGCACCAAAATCTGCACAACGCCGGCACTGAAGATGCCGATGAGGGTCACCCCGGGGGAGAAGGCGCGGCTCATCACCATGGCAAAGGGAATGGCGGTTAAGATGAGGGCCAGAACGAAGCCGGTGAGGTACGATTTGAGGCTTCCCCTGCTTATGCCAATGTTGTCGATAGGTGCTTGATTCATTTATACAACTCCCATCAGGTAGACGAGACTGAAGATGCCGATCCAGATGAGGTCCAGGAAATGCCAAAACATGCTGAGCCGCATCAGCCGTGATTGCACCGGAGAGGTCAAGCCTTTGACCGCGACCTGACCCATCATGACCGCCATCCAGATCAGCCCGAAAGTTACATGGGTGCCATGAGTCCCCACCAGGGTGAAAAAACTCGACAGGAAGGCGCTGCGGTCAGGACCGTAACCCTTGGCCACCAGGCCGTAGAACTCGTGGATTTCCATGGAGACAAATCCCAGCCCCAACAGAAAGGTCACCACGAGTCCCAGCAGCACCCACTTTTTCTTGCCGCGGTGCACGGCCAGCATGACCAGGCCATAGGTGACGCTGCTGCACAGCAGGAACAAAGTTTCTCCCAGCAGGTAAGTCAGGTCCACCAATTCTTTTCCCGCGGGTCCGCCGGCATAGCTGCGGCTAAAGACGGCAAACGTGGCGAAGAGCGTGGCAAAGATGATGAGGTCGCTCATCAGATAGATCCAGAACCCGAAGGTCTGCATGGCGACGGTATCGGGGTGGGCAACTTCTGCGCGGTAAGTGGCGCTGATAGCCGTTGCGTCTGGGGTCATCATTTACCTCCCCGGTACGGGTTCCGGGCTGGCCGGTGCGTCTGCGGGACACCTCTGGGCGACGGCAGCCAACTGGCGATGGCGTTCGTCTTCTATCCGCTGGACCTCGGCGGCGGGTATGAGGTAATGAGGGTCGTCGTCCCAGGAGCGGGCAATGACGGTTCCCAATATACCCAGGGCTGACACCAGGGCCAGCCACCAGATGTACCAGATCACGGCAAATCCGCCCAGGAAAGCAAAGGCGCCGATGATCAGGCCGTGGGGCACGTTTTTCGGTATCTCGATGTCGCTATATTGCTCCGGCCGCCTGTAGGCCACGTCTTTTTCCTTCATCCCCATAAAGGCATCGATGTCCTCGACCACGGGTATTTTCGGGAAGTTATAGGCCGCAGGCGGAGAAGCGGTCAGCCACTCCAGGGTGCGGCCGTCCCAGGGATCGCCGGTGGTATCGCTGAGGGCCCGGCGCTCCTTAATGCTGACCACCAATTGCACGCCCAGAAAGACGATGCCCAGCCCGATCAAGGCCGTACCCAGGGCGGCGACGAGCAGATAGGGGTGCCAGGCCGGGTTGACATAATGCTGCAGGCGCCGGGGCATGCCCATGAAGCCCAGCACATACAGGGGAATAAAGGCCAGATAAAAGCCGATGATCCAGCACCAGAAGGCGCGTATACCCCAATTTTCCTGCAAACGAAAGCCGACGGCCTTGGGGAACCAATAATAATAACCTGCCAGAAAGCCGAACAGCGTACCGGGGATCAGCATAGTGTGGAAATGGGCGATGAGAAACAGGCTGTTGTGGAGCACATAATCAGCGGGTGGCACAGCCATCAGGACCCCGGCCGCCCCGCCGATGGTGAAGGTGACGATGAACCCCAGGGTCCAGTACATGGGCGGAGTAAACTGGATGCGGCCGCGGTACATGGTGAACAGCCAGTTGAAGATCTTCACCCCGGTGGGGATGGCAATCAGCATGGTGGCAATCCCGAAAAAGAGATTGACGTTCGGCCCCGCGCCCATGGTGAAAAAATGATGCACCCAGACGGAAAAGGACAAGATGGTGATGACCGCAGTGGCATAGACCAGGGATCTATAGCCGAACAGCCGTTTTCCGGAGAAGGTGGCGGAAACCTCCGAAAAGACCCCGAAAGCCGGCAGGATGACGATATAAACCTCGGGATGCCCCCAGGTCCAGAAGAGGTTGGCATACATCATCATGTTGCCGCCCAGGTCGTTGGTGAAAAAATGCATCCCCAGGCAGCGGTCCAGGGTGACCAGGGCAAGATCGACCGTGAGCACCGGAAAGGCCCAAACGATGAGGACGCTGGTGAAAAAAGCGGTCCAGACGAACAAGGGCATGTGCATGGGCTTCATGCCGGGGGCGCGCATTTTCAGGATGGTGACGAGAAAATTGATGCCGGTCAGGGTCGAGCCGATACCGGCGATCTGGAAGGCCCAGATCCAATAGTCCACCCCGACGCCCGGGCTGTAAGCTTTTTCGGTGAGCGGGGTATATCCCGACCATCCGGCCTGGGAAAACTCGCCCACCCCCAAAGAGACCATGATCAGCATCGCCCCGGCGGCGGTGAGCCAAAGACTGACCGAATTCAAAAAGGGGAAGGCCACATCCCGGGCCCCGATTTGCTGGGGCACCACGATATTCATCAACCCCGCCAGAAAGGGCATGGCCATGAAGATGATCATGATGGAGCCATGGGCGCTGAATATCTGATTAAAGTGGTCAGGGGCCAGAAAGCCCAGGTGGCCGCCCGCGGCCACGGCCTGCTGAGAGCGCATGAGAATGGCATCAGAGAATCCCCGCACCAGCATGACCAGGGCGAGGATAATATACATGATGCCGATCTTTTTATGGTCGAGGCTGGTCAGCCATTCATGGTAAAGGTAGGTCCACTTGCGGTAGTAAGTGATCAGGCCCAAGATCACCAAGGCCAGGAAGACCGCACCCCCTACGGCGCTGATGACGATGGGTTTGTCAAAGGGAATCGCCGCCAGGGTTAGCTTGCCAAACATCTCACTTGCCCCCCAGAACCCCGGTACTTGCAGGTGTAGAAGCGGAGCTTTTGCTCATAGTACCGGGAGTTTCCTTCCAAGTCGGATCGTATTTGCGCACGATATCCTCAAAGAGACCGGGTTTGACTCCAGAGAAATAGGTTACGGGGTAGTAGCCGGCGCTCGGCTTGGCTAGCTGCTCATAGCGGTTAAGATCAAGCTTTTCCGGAGATTGTCTGATCTTTTGCACCCACGCTTGAAACTCTTTCCGGGAAACCGCATGCGCCTTAAAATACATATCAGAGAAACCGACACCGCTTATTTGCTGATTTTGACCGGTATAAACGCCCGGTTTATCAGCCAGGAGGTGCAAGCGGGTTTGCATGCCGGCCATGGCATACATCTGGCTGCCCAGCTGGGGAATGAAAAAGGACGTCATGACGGTGTCCGAGGTGATTTTAAAGCTGACCGGCACATTAACGGGAAAAGCGATTTGATTGACGGTGGCGATATTTTGCTCCGGGTAGATGAAGAGCCATTTCCAATTCAGGGATATGGCCTGGATGTTGGTGGGCTTGTGGGCCGAAGGGATGGGCTTATAGGGATCCAAAGCATGGGTCGAAGTCCAGGCCAGAATCGCCAGAACCGTGACAATGGCAAAAGGCACCGCCCACATGAAAAAATCGATTTTCCCGGAATAACTCCATTTCGGCATATAAGTCGAGGCGGTATTGGAGGCCCGGTACTTCCGGGGAAACCAGAAAGCCATGAAGAAAACGGGGATGACGACGATGAGCATGAGCCCGATGGCGGCCAGGATGACGAAGCGCTCCGCCTCGCCGATGGGTCCTTTGGGGTCGAACAAGACTACCGTGCTGCAACCCCCGAGGAAAATTATGGCACCTAAGGATAACAAGGCGGCCAAGACGAAAACTTTCTTTCGCTTCATTTATCCCCCAACGACTTCAGGGTCTTTACCTTTTGGCCAAGGCAAACGCCGCACAGGGCATCTGATATCCACCAGGACTATCAGGGTCGTTGACAGGAGTTTGGCGCACCTGAACAGTTTTAAATAAAAAATTAAGACCTGGGAGCAAGGGTTGCAAGGTTCCGGCCGATATTAATGAACTCCCCACTAACTCCCTTAAGGGATGGCCTGGGAAAGTTATGCGGGTTTTTAGAGGAAGGGGTCTAAACCAGGGGTATTACTCATCATTACTCATCCCGCAGGCGGTAGCCCACCCCGGGTTCGGTGAGCAGATATTGGGGCCGGGTGGGATCGTCTTCCAGTTTGCGGCGGAGATTGAGAATAAAAATGCGCAAATAGGAGTTTTCCTCCACCGAAGTGGGGCCCCAGACCTCTTTCAGCAATTGGCGATGGGTCACTACTTTGCCCCGGTACTTCAACAAGACGGAAAATAGTTTGTATTCGATGGGGGTCAGGTGCACTTCCTCCTGGTGGCGTAAGACCAGGCGCTTTTCAAAATCCACCTTGATATTCCCCAGGGAAAAGGAGGTTTCCTGCTTGCCGTCTTCCGCGGGCACAGTACGGCGCAAGGCCACGCGCATCCTGG
>JAQTXE010000054.1 GCA_028688935.1 Syntrophales bacterium | reverse complement strand
GCACCTTGCGCACCGCTCCCTCGGGACCGGCCCGTTTGACCAGGGCCGCGAGGACTTCTTTCGCGAAACCGAAGAACTCCATGTCGCTCATGGCCTGAATGTGTTTGCCGGTGAGGCTCGAGGACGTCTGGCCATCAAGGCCGGAGCGGAGGGCCAGGACATTGGCCATCTCCCTGGTGACGGTAAAAAGTTCTTCATCGGTCATGGCTTCTGTCGGTTTGGCCGCCAGGTCTTCCACCACTTCTTCTTCTTCCGTGATGCCCAGTTTTTTGGCAATGGCTGCGGCGGTGACCGCATGATCCCCGGTGATCATCACCACCCGGATGCCCGCCTTTTTACAGCCGCTCACTGCGTCAATGGCTTCGGGCCGGGGCGGGTCAATCATCCCCTGAAGTCCGGCGAAGATCAACCCGGTTTGCAGGTCGGCCATGGCGATTTCCGTCTGTTGAACGGGGATTTCCTTGTAGGCCATCCCCAACACCCGCAAGCCCTCCCGGGCAAAGTGGTCAGCCACCCGCGGAACCTCCTCCCAGGCATCCAGCCGACACTCCTCGCAGAGATCCAGCAGTTTTTCCGGCGCGCCCTTGACAAACACCAGGTTGCGGTCGCCGTCCTGTTGCAGGGTGGCCATGTAGCCGCGGTCGGACTCGAAGGGAATGATGAATAGCTGCGGATACCGCTGCCGCTCCTCTTCTGGGCTCAACCCCGCCTTCATGGCGGACACGATTAGGGCGCCTTCCGTGGGGTCCCCGTCCACCTTGTATTGTTCATCCTCCAGGTAAATATCGGATTCGTTGCACAGGAGCCCGATCCGGAAGAGCATGAGCAGATCGGCATCCGCGGCGGGTTTGATATGCCGTCCCTCTTCAAGGATGTCGCCTTTGGGTTCATAGCCGGTGCCGGTAAGTTCGTAGATATAGCCGCCGCCATAGGCCCGCTGCACGGTCATTTCGTTTTTGGTAAGGGTGCCGGTCTTATCGGAGCAGATCACGGTGGTGCTGCCCAAAGTCTCCACCGCCGGCAGTTTGCGGATGATGGCGTTTTGCTGGGCCATGCGGGCCACGCCGATGGCCAGGGTAACAGTCACGACGATGGGCAGGCCCTCGGGTATGGTGGCCACTGCCGCGGCCACTGCGGTCATGAACATGTCTTTGGCGCTTTCACCCACCAGGATGCCGATGAGAAAGAGCAATGAGGAGGCAACCAGGACGATGATACCTATGGTATTGGCAAACCGGTCAATTTTCTCCTGAAGTGGGGCCTTCGTCACCACGAGTTCCTTGACGTCCCTGGCGATCCGGCCCAGGACCGTCCTGGAACCCGTGGCCACCGCCACCCCTTTGGCCCGGCCGTTCACCACCACCGCGCCCATAAAGGCCATGTTTCTTTGATCCCCAGGGGTGAGATTTTCCTCCGGGATGACGGACGTAATCTTTTCTGCCGGAATGGATTCCCCGGTGAGCATGGACTCGTCGGCCCTGAGTTCGATGGCCGTTATCAGCCGCAGGTCCGCGGGCACCCGGGAGCCGGAGGCCAGGAAGACGATATCCCCCGGTACCAGGTCTTCACTGTTAATTTCCTGCTCTTTACCGTTCCGCAGCACCCGGGCCTTGGCCACCACCATTTTTTTCAAGGCCCGGACGTTTTTCTCCGCCTTATACTCCTGGATATAGCCGACCACGGCATTCAGGAGTAAAATAAGCATAATTACTCCGGTATCCTTGTATTCCTGGAGAAAGGCAGTCACCACCGCGGCGATGAGCAGGATATAAATCAGGGGGCTTTGAAACTGGTGCAGCAGGATTTTGAGCCTGCTGATCTTTTCCTCTTCCGCCAGTTTGTTAGGTCCGAATTTCTGCAGGCGCTCTCTGACTTCGGTGTCGGCTAAGCCGTGCTCCGTGGAGTTCAGATCGGTGAATACCTGTTCCAGGTCAAGCTGATACCAGTGCATCCGTCCTCCGAATTTTGTCTCCCCTCAGTTTTTCTTGCTCAGAAATAAACAATCCCCACAATAGATTTCGAGGTCCGGTGTAGAACATCGCTGGAAACACTGCCCAGAATCAGCTTCTTCAGGGGGGATAGGCCCCGGGCCCCCATGAAGATCAGAGCATAATTCCCTTTCTCCGCTTCTTCGGCAATCACCTTGGAAGGATCCCCAATCCGCAGCTTTTCTTCGACCGTTCCCTGGAAACCTGCCTCCAGCAAAGTATGGCGGCTGTCCGCCAGGGTTGTTACTCCTTCATATATCAGGGGGTCTGTCTTACCCAGCGAGGCGGTTATTTTGGCAATATCTATTACATGCAGCAGTGTAAGGCAGGGTTGCCCGGCTTTACATCTTTTAGCCAGGGCCACCCCCTGGCGGATCGCCGCCAAGCTCAGCTCCGAACCGTCAACCGGCAAAAGTAAGGGATAATCGGGACGTTCCGGGTTGAAGGCCGCTTCTTGCCCTACCACGAAAACCGTTATTTTCTGGGCCAGGGACAACACCTGGCGTGTCACACTCCCCAGGAGCAATCCCTTTACCGGGGACAAGCCCCGCCGCCCCATCACGATGGTGGTGTATTCGCCCTCTTCGGCTCCCTGGATGATCACTTCTCCAATCTTCCCCTCGGAAACCTGGGTCTCGATAGGAGCCTTCACCCCTTTCTCTTGTAGGGATCGTTTGCCTTTCTCCAAAAGCGGCAGGATTTCGTGATCGAGATGGTGCTGTCGCACCCTGCGCCAGGCTGCAACCTGATCCATACGGGTCACACGCAGGTCCACATTCTGAATGTGCCGGGATAGATAGTCACCACCGATGACCCTTAGCAGAGTGACTTGTTCCACCTCTTCCCCTCCGGCGCGAGCCAGGTGGGCTGACCATTCCAGAGCCTTGTTGGCTGAAGGACTGCCGTCATAAGGGATAAGAATGCGGGTAAAAGGAAAAGAACCATCCAACATGATCTTACTCCTGACAATGTTTTCATCATTAATGCTTCAAATCACGTAAAAACCAGCCTAAAATTACCGTCACTTAATTCTTTTCTTCATAGATGACTCTACCAATGGAAGAGAAAGAATGTCCCTGGGTGCCGTATGACCCTACCATAATGCATTCGATGAGGGGTTCTGTTACGAAATTTTGAGCCCGCCATTGAACCACGAAGTTGGCCCCGGCTCCCTCATCGCCATGTTCAGGTTTCTTGATAATCACTCGGGTAGCCGCCAAAGGCCCCAGTGTCAATGGCTGTGATAGATACTTTTCCACCAATTTCCCGCTTGTATCATAGTGGTCTATTCTAACAATAGTAATGGATTGATTTGGGTCAGTATTATTAATAATAAGATTTGCCCTCAGAACGACACGATATACATCAGTAACAACATTTGAATAACTTGGCACATATATTGTTTGCCCTTTTACCAATTTCACTTCTCCGGCTGCTAACCCTCCAAGAAATAAGAGAGTTATAATTGACAAGGTGTTCACGAGAGTTACTTTTTTAATGATATTCATGGACATCTCCTTTATCTCAAGGTTAAGTATTTGATTTTTATGCCCATACCCTGTGGGTGCGCCACCTTTTTCAGCTTTGCCAAAAAAAACAAACGGCTTGTCTCCAGGTTTTCACCCATTTTTGCCTTCGAAAAATCCCCCCGACAGCTGACATGAACTTATGTCAAGAAATGAACATTGCCGGGGGTCTGCGAGTTTGTTATACTCATCCCGGCCCCCGTCGGATGTTCGTGTTGCATAAACCCAACATTGGTAAAGAGCTTATTGCATTATAATACAATAATAACCTTGAATTCCTTGGAATTTTATATAAGTGGAGATTTTCATGGGACTATCCGATAAGCTGTCGATTATTTCTCCTAGAACATTATTTCAGCTATTATCTAAATTTTTATTAACATGGAAGTTAATGATATTCATATTTATCGTTTTATCATTAAATTTGATGTACCCCACCTTTCTTTGGGCCAGTGAGGGACAGACGGGACATACTTTACTCTCCAGCATCAGCATCAGCATCCTGGCTGCTACCCTATTGGCGTATCTTGGCACTTTAATTCGGCAACCCTTGATCTTGGCATATATTGCCGCGGGAGTGGCCATTGGCCCACAGATCGGTTTCGCTTTGGTCCAGAATAAAAGCGATATCGAAACTATTGCCGAAATCGGCTTGATTCTCTTGTTGTTCATGATCGGCCTGGAACTGGACCTGAAGAAGATCAAAGAATCAGGGCGGTCGATGGTAATTACCGGTGTCAGCCAATTTATCCTCTGCGCCGCTCTAGGGCTGGGGTTCTTGCTCCTTTTGGGTGTCAGTCTGTCTGGGGCCTCCCCCTTTCAATATGATATTCTTGGTATCAAGATTATCGGCGGACCCTACGACTTACTCTACCTGGCCGCCTGTCTGGCGTTGAGCAGCACCACCATCGTGGTGAAACTTCTTTATGAGAAGTTTGAACTCGATACCCTGGCCGGCCGTTTCACCCTGGGGGTATTGATCTTTCAGGATCTCTGGGCCATCGTTATCTTGGGAGTTCAACCCAACCTGGCCAGTCCTCAGGTTTTAGTCATTCTCATGTCGTTTGTCAAAGGCATCGGCTTGGTGTTGGTCAGCCTGCTCCTGAGCAAATATGTGCTTGCCGTCATGTTCAGGAGAATAGCCAAGTTGCCGGAACTGGTGTTGGTAGCCTCCCTGGGGTGGTGCTTCTTGATGGCCGGTCTGGCCAGCTATCTGGGACTGTCCATGGAGATGGGCGCGCTCATCGCCGGGGTGGCTGTGTCCACCTTCCCCTATAACCTGGATATAATGGGAAAGATCATCAATATCCGGGACTTCTTCATCACCCTCTTTTTTGTCGCCCTGGGCATGGTGATTCCCAATCCTCTGAATAATCCGGGCCTGCTCCTCCTGGCTGCGATCCTGGCCGTCTTCCTGGTGGCTACCCGGTTTCTCTCGGTTTTTCCCCTGCTTTATGCCATGGGTAACGGCAACCGGGTGAGTCTGCTCACCTCCATTAACCTGTCCCAACTCAGTGAATTTGCCCTAGTCATCGCCACTATTGGCATGAAGCCGGAAAACCGGCATATCGGGCAGGACATTATGACCCTCATTGTTTTTGTATTTGTCATAACTTCCATCGCTTCTAGCTATATGATCAAGTCCAGCCATGATCTGCAAAATATTTTGAGTAAGATCGTTGAAAAGCTGGGATTTCGGGCAATTCGCAGTAAATCAGAAGGAGGTCCAGCCGAGGCCCCGAAAGAAATTGCCCTTCTGGGTTTCTTCCGGGCGGCCAGCGCCTTTCTGGCCGAAATCGAAGAGGTGCAGTCGGGCCTCAAAGAAAGGCTGGTAGTAGTTGATTTTAATCCGGTGGTGTATTCCGGTCTGCAATCCCGGGACGTCAAGGCAGTGTATGGCGATATCAGTAATCTGCAGACTCTCCACCATGCCGGCATAGAAGAAGCCCGGATAGTGATTTCCACCATTACCGATGACATCCTGGTAGGGACCGACAATCTACGATTAATCGACCAGATCAGGACTCTCTGCCCACACGCCAAGGTGGTAGTGACGGCTGAAAGCTCCTCCCGGGCCCTGGAATTGTATCGGGCTGGCGCCGATTATGTCCTGCGCCCCAATCTATCTGTGGCTCGCAACTTGCTAACGGTCATAGAAAAATTCCTCCGGGGGGAGGAGTTGATTCTCAGGGATCAGGAAATAGAAGAACTGTCCCGCCGGGAAGAGATCCTAAACTAACCAGGTTCAAGCTATTTCATTTGAGCTTGGCCTTGGCCTCACGCCAAGACTCACGTCGTCAGCGGCCTTCCGATCCTTGTGAAACCATTGTTAAATTCAATCCCGTTCGGAGGAGTAAGGGGAGCCTTTCATGTGCGCAGGAATCTTTGCTCCACAAAACTTGCAGCTCACTAAATTATTTTTCTCTTCTTTAGGCACTACCTGTTCCCCACCACATTTTGGGCAGGTGCGCTTCAAGGCCAACATGGCCCCAAGGGCTCCTGAGATAACCGAAATTGACATGGTTATTCTCCCTTAATATTTGGTTTGTATAGCTATCGGGCATATTTCCCGACTTCTCTGTTTATTTTTTCGGCGGAATATCAGCGCCGCAGAACTTGCATGACACCGTATCATGCCTTTTGTCCGAAGAAATAATTTGAGCTTTCCTGCAATTAGGACAGACGCGTTTTAACCCCAGGATGGCGCCAAGCATCATGGCAAAAAAGGGATTCATGACCTGTCCTCCGGATTTTTGAATAACCAGGTGGCTTTGTTGAGATTTTCCGGGGTCGCCATGACAATCAAAAGATCACCGGCTAAAAGCTGCATATCCGGCTCCGGGTTTGGCAACATCTGAGAATCGCGCCGAATGGCCAACACCGTCACCCCATATTGCTTGCGCAACTCCATCTCAGCCAGGGATTTGCCCGCCAGGGGGGCCTGCCCGCTCAGGCGAAAGGTGCTGATCTCTAAGTCATGCAGGTGTCGCATCCCATCGCGAAAAGAATCCATCTGCTTGGAAATGCCTCGCAAAACCAGGTAGCCGTCGGCCCGCACCTGGGTGACAAACCTTTCGATCTCCTCTTTGGCCACCAGGTATTTCCTCAGAACCAGGGTGAAGATCTCCACCGAGGTTTCAAACTCTTCGGGCACCACGTCATCCGCACCCAGTTCAAACAAGGACTGCAACTCCTGGAGATAGCGGGTGCGCACGATGATATAGACCCGGGGGTTGAGGCGGTGCGCCAGATCGACAATGCGGCGGGTGGCCGCCGGGTCGTTGATGACCACCACCATGATTCTGGCTTCTTTGATATTGGCGTGTTCCAGGATTTCTTCCTGGGTGGCGTCGCCGTAAAAAATCGGTTCGCCGCCCTCCCTTTCCCGCCGGACCGTTTCCGGATTCATTTCAATAATGACATAGGGAATACCCCCGGTTTTAGCAGCCCGGGCCAGGTTGCGCCCGTTTACGCCGAAGCCGACTATGATCAGATGGTCCCCTGGGATCGACTTATCGATTTCCGCCGACAGGTGCGCCCCCAGTTTTAACCTTTGAGGCAGCGGCCAGCGCAGCATGAAATCCGCGGCCCGGGGCGCAAGGGCCATCATCAGGGGGGTGGCCACCATGGTGATGATGGTCACATCCAGAAAGAGTTGATAATTTTCACCCGCAAATAATCCCTGACTCTGCCCCACCTTGGCGAGGATGAAGGAAAATTCTCCCACCTGGCAGAGAGCCAGCCCCACCAGCACCGCGGTGCGCAAGGGAAATTTCAGGACCAGGGCGGCGGAGCCGGCCAGGAGGGCCTTGACCAGCAGCGCCCCCAGGGTGAGCAGGATGACGGTTTGCGGGTGTTGGAGGAGAAAAGACACGTCCAGCAACATGCCGATAGAGATGAAAAAGAAACTGGCAAATACGTCCCTAAACGGCAGGATATTGCCCAGGGCTTGGTGACTGTACTCGGTTTCGGAGACGATCAGCCCGGCAAGAAAGGCTCCCAGGGCCAGGGAGAGGCCGGCCTGGGCGGTCAGCCAGGCTACCGCGGCGCAGATCAGCACAATGGACAACAGGAAAAGTTCCCGATTGCCGGTGCGCGCTACCTGGTAGAGGACCTGGGGCACCACCCACTTGGCGCCGGCAATGACCAGGGAGATGATGATCGCACCTTTGGCCAAGAGGATAAGGAAGGAGGCTCCCAGGTTTTGGGACGCTCCGGACAACAGGGGAACAAAGAGCATCATGGGCACAATGATGATGTCCTGAAAGATCAGGATGCCTAGGGCGGTGCGGCCATGGGGGGTATCGATTTCACCCCGTCCCTGGAGGAGTTTAAGGACGATGGCGGTGCTGCTCAGGGATAAGAGAAAACCCACAAATACCGCCTCCCCCAGGGGTCTGCCGAAATGCCAGGTCAGGGCCATCCCGCTCAGGCAGGTGGCGGCCACCTGAATGGGGCCGGCCACCAGGACCGATTGCCTGATCTGCAACAGGTTGGCAAAGGAGAATTCCACCCCGATGGTAAAGAGGAGCAAAATAACCCCGATTTCGGCCAGAACTTCCACTTCGTGGATAGCTTTGACCAACCCGAGAATATGAGGCCCAGCCAGTATCCCAGTGAGGATAAACCCCACCGTCACCGGCACCCGTAATTGGTGGCAGATAAACAGGACCACCAGCGAGAGGCCGAAAATAATTACCAAATCAGTGAGAATGGGAACAGGCATGGTTTATTTTATCAGACCTTTTCCGGATATTGGGTGATGAAAAGTTTTTCGGCTTCGCCAGTGCCGATGAGGATCAACTCGTCACTGGCGGCCAGGCGTTGATCGGGGTCCGGGTTAAGACGCATCTGTTCGCCGCGCTGGATGGCAATGACGGTGCAGCCGGTCTCTTCCCGGATCTTGCTCTCTATCAAGGTCTTACCAGCCAGGGAACGATGCGTCTTGACCCGAAAGATATTGAGTCCCTCGCTCACCATGAGCACCTTGTGGCTAATGAGAAGATTGAAGATGGTGTTGGCGGCCAAAGAAGCGGCGGACATCACCAGGTTGGCGCCCGCAGTATGCAGGATGCTGATGTTGCGATCCAGGGTAGCCCGGCTGATGATCTGGATATCCGGCCGCAGACGGCGGCAATAGATGGTCAGGTAAATGTTCAGGTCGTCGGTATGGGTGGTGATGAAGACCGAAGGCGCCTTTTGAATGCCGGCTCGAATCAGGGTCTGGAGATCAGCGGCGTTGCCGATAACATACTCGCCGTCTCCTGAGACGGAGTCGGGATTGCTTTCTATGATCCTAAAGAGGATGCCCCGTTCCCGGAGAGCCTCCGCCGCGGCCTGCCCCACCCGGCCGCCGCCGAGAATGATGATGGGGGTGGTCAACTCTCCCACATGTTCCATGCATCGGTCATACTTGGCCAACTGTTCCGCGGTGCCTGCCAGGACCAATACCGTGGTGGGGGTGATGACGCTGTGGGGCCGGGGCACCTCAAAGCGCCCCCTCTCCCACAAGCCCACCACGTTTATGCCCGAGGCCTGCCGGATGCCGCTGTCCAGAAGGGTTTTGCCCACCAGGGGGGTGCGCATGGCCGTGGCTTCGGCAATGAGCATTTGATCGAAATGGCCGATGACATTGGCCCGGGCGCTTATCCCCAGGGCGCGCCGGGCCAGGGCCTGTCCCAGCAATTTCATGAACTGAAATACGTGCGTGCTTCCCGCCAGCTGTAAAATGTCGATGGATTCATCCGAGTCGGCATTAGTAACGATGGGCGTCTCCGAGGTAATCTCCCGGATGGTGAAGGTGATATTGGTATTTTTCATGTCGTCATTATTGGCCACTACCATGGCGGCCTGACCCACTTGGAGACGCCGGTAGGCTTCCGGGTCATCCAGTTCTCCCACTACCACCTTATATCCCTGATCGATGAGGTCCATAGCGAGCTGGATATCCGGCATCAGGATGACGTAGGGCCGGGAATATTTTTCCAGGAGTTCCACCAGACTGATGGTGATGGGATCGAAACTGGTAAATATCACATGATCACGAAAATCTTCCGGCAATTCCCGGGGCACCCGGAGCTTGGATTGTGCTTCCAGCCAGGGCGCATAAAAAAAGGTAATGAAGGTAAAAGGCAACATCACCAGAAGAAATATGATCCCCGAGAGCATTACGATGATGGAAAAGATCTTGCCCAGATCGCTGGCGAAGGTGATGTCTCCGAACCCCAAGGTGGACATCACGGTAAGGGTCCAGTAAAGGCCGGTTATCCAGGTGTACTGGCGGCCTTCATATTGCATAAGAAAATGGAAGCCAACACTAAAGGCGATTATCAAGAGGCCCAGGAGTAATATAAACTTGAGTAGTGACCGGATTTTTTTCTTGGTCTCACGGCCCTGGAGAAAAAATATCATTTGGGAGGGAAGAAATTTCATTATCACCTCGTTGAAAAAGATAGGCGTTTCCAAGTAGTTTAAAAGAAAGCAGTAACAGGTTGAATTGTCAGCCCAGGGTGCCTTCCTTTCGTTCAGTTCTGCCGATCTGGTCATTAACTTGTTGAAAGATTTCTTCCTCGGTTAGAACCAGCAGGGTGTCTCCGGTCTCTATCCTGGTTCCGCCTCCGGGCACCAGAAACTCGCCGCCCCGTGCAACCAATATGATGAGAAACCCGGCAGGCAGTTTCAACTCCACAATCCTTTTGCCGGCGGCCGGAGAGCCGGCTGGAATGAATAATTCCCGGAGACTGGTTTTCAACCCCTCGATGGGCGTATATTCAATGGGATATAAAGGCCTAACCGGCTCCGGAACGTCCACCTGGAACCATTTCGCCGCCAAGGGGACAGAGGTGCCCTGGAAGAGGACCGAGGTTAACACCACGAAGAAAATGATATTAAAGATTAAATCGGCTTGGGGAAGCTTGGCCAAATAGGGATAGGTCGCCAGGATAATCGGCACCGCGCCGCGCAAGCCTACCCAGGAGGTGAAAGTGTTTTCCCGCCACCCCAGCCGAAATGGCAGCAAACAGAGAAAGACGCCTAACGGACGCGCGGCAAACATCAAGCAGCCGGCCAGCAGCAAGCCTATCCCGGCAATGGGAGCAAGCCTGGAAGGGAAAACCAACAGGCCCAGGGTCAGAAACATGGTAATCTGCATGAGCCAGGCCAGTCCGTCATGGAAATGCAGCAGGCTCCGTTTATGAATGAAATCCCGGTTTCCGACAATGATCCCGGCCAGGTAAACAGCCAGGAAGCCGTTGCCGCCGAGAAAATCCGCGAGGCCATAAGTAAGTAAAACCAGGGATAAGGTCAGCACAGGGTACAACCCGTCGTACCCCAAACGGAGCCGGTTGACCAGAAATACAATCCCCCTGCCCATCCCATAACCGAATGCCGCTCCCAAAACCATTTGGCGAACGAAGAAAAATAAAAGACTGGATGGGGACGTGATCTCCTGAATGATCAACTGAATGGCGACAATGGTGAGAAACACGGCCATGGGATCATTACTTCCCGACTCCAGTTCCAGGAGCTGCCGCAGCCGTCCCTTTAAGCCCAGGCCCTTGGATCGCAATATGGCGAAAACTGCGGCCGCATCCGTTGAAGAAACGATGGACCCAAGGAGTAAGCCTTCCAGGAAGGAAAAGCCGAGCAATGCCTTGGCAAAGATGCTCATAACCAGGGCGGTCAGAAAGACGCCCAGGGTGGAAAGGATTGTTCCCTGCCAAAGGACCGGCCGGATGCCATTCCAGTCGGTATAAAGACCACCTGAAAAAAGGATGAGCGTCAAGGCCACAACCCCGACAAACTGGGCCAGGGCAGGGTCGTCGAAATAGATGCCACCCGGCCCCTCCGAACCCAACAGCATCCCTAAAGCCAGAAACAACAGCAAGGCAGGTATCCCGAAACGTTCCGCCACCTTGCTGGCAAAGACACTCAACACCAGCACCAGAGCTATACCTATGAGGATGTAGTCAGGGATAGGTGCCATGCCCGTTTTCACCGAAAACTTTGAGTTTCAAAGCGATTCGCTTCTGGTGCAGCGTGGCCAGCCAATTATAAACAAAAGCCAAATTAAGAGGCGCCAAGAGGAGGCAGTTTTGAAATGACTTTTCCTGATCCTGGTCCGGCCTTAAAGCTCTAGGCCAGCCTCTTGATCTTGAAGAGTAACCTCGAGAGTAGGAAAGGATCGACTAACCATACCGCAAGCTATTTATTCTTTAACGCCTTTCCCCGGGAGGTGAAAGAAATGCCCTGTTGCCCCGCGGTGCCGATCATCACGCTTTCTATAATGGGTTCGTTCACCGGGGTTTCGGCTTGCCATTTCACCAGAAAGTTGGCCCCGGAACCGCCTTTAGTGTCTGATTCCTTGACGACGAACCGTGTGGAGGCCATGGGGTTGAGGGTTAAAGGTTTTGGTAAATAGCTGTTGATGACTTTTCCATCTGAGTCATAATAATCTGCTATTATTATTGTAATGGCATGATTTGGATCCGTATTGCGAATACTCACTATGCCGGTCAATAGATATTTTTTTTCCAGGTCGCCGTGATATACATGCGAATAAACCGGCACATAAACCAGTTGCCCTTTGGATAGCGCCACTTCGGAAGCGGCATGTCCTTCGTTCAGAGAAAGGCTCGTGATTATTATGGTGTTCAGCAAAATTATCAAGCAGAATTTTACTTTTAAGCTGTTCATGTCAATATCTCCTTAGCTATCCCGGATAATGAGGCCCTTAATCTCGCTTCCAGTCAACTTCCGGCTGAATAGTAATGGCCCTTTCAAGATAACGCTCTCTTGCCAGCCGAAGGAGCGCCGGCAGTACGCTTAATGCGGCCAACAAGACGCTCAGGCTGCCTACCGTGGACAAAAGCCCCAGGCTAAAGGTGCCCTGGTGGCCCGAAATCATTAAGCTGCCGAAACCTACAGCGGTAGTCAACGCTGCCAAGAGAACCCCTTTGGCGGTTCCCGCGGGCAAGGTGATGACCCGGGCCGACTTCTCCTGTTGCCAGCGCACCAGGATAATAATACCGTACTCTATCGCTTCTCCCAGAATCAACGGTAAAAAGAGCACATTGGCTTGGTTGAAAGGGACCTCCAAAAGCCACATCAAGCTCAAGGTTAAAGAGGTCCCCACAATCAAAGGAATCAAGGCCAGAATCGTCAGCCATAAGCTTCGCAGCAGGAAGGCGACCATCAAAGTAATGCCCAATAGCGAAACTCCAGCCGCCCAGAGACAGGAATTGCGAAATGCCAAAGTAAATACATAAAGCAGCACCGGGTCCCCGATGACGTCAGGGTTGATGCTTCTCAAGTCGCGTACAAATTCCCCCAGAGGCCCAGGATTCCATATATCCCGGGAAGGGAAGATACGCGTAAGATATTGCCCCTCAGGGCTGATGAAACGCTGGCGCACTTTTTGGGGCAAATCCTCAATACCCGGCGGACTAAAGGCATGATCGATGTTAGCCTGCAAAAGCTCCCATTGGTCTTGTAGATCCGAGATGAATTTTTGCTCGAAAACTGCCAGGCGCACTGCGGCTTGAGGATTGCTTTCATGATTCAGGAGAGTGATTAGCCGCAAAAGCATGCCATCGACTTCGATCAGTTGTTCCTGGGTCGGTTTATCCTCCGGCTCCCAGTCGCTTTCCACGGCTTGTGACAGCTTGAACCGAATCCGTCCCAGGATTGAGGCGAGTTCCCGAGGGTCTGAAGGGGCTGGCGGGGCGGCGGCAAAATTTATCCGGGTCACCAAGGGCTTCAGTTCAGCCAACAGGCGTTGCTTGTCTTCCACCTGGGTGGGAAGGAAGGAAAGGATGGACTCCACATGGGAGACGCTGTCCAGTTTTTTCAAAGCTTCCGTCAGGCGCGGCAGTTCTTCTGTGCTACTCACTACCATAGCCCCATAGGAGGTAGAGTATTTAGACTCCCGGATAAGATTCTGTTCCCAGACCACCGACTCGGTCCCGGGATTCTGCAGGTGCAACGGATTTAAATCAAATGGAACGTGAAACAGGCTAATCACCCCCAGGGCCGTTACGATTAACCCCATGGCTACCATCAGACCCGGCCGCTGCCACTTAATGGAAAGAAAAGAGCGAGGTTTGTCGGCGCATTCTCCTTCAAAAGGTCCGGGTGTCCACCTTTCGGTGACAATCGCCAGAGCCGGCAGTAAAACCAGGCACGCGAAAATGTTGACCAGGATGCCCAATGTAATAATAAGCCCCAGCTCTTCCAACCCTTTAAACCCGGTAAATATCAAAGGACAAACCGAGATCACCGCAGTCAGGGCGGCGTAAAGGATACCCGGAGAGGCCTGTTTGATGGTGCAGGCCAGGTTGCTCGCGGTGCAGAACGGCAGCTGGTCCTGTTCCTCCTCCAGGCGAGAATACCAGTGGATGCCGAAGTCCACGGTGATTCCCAGCAGCAAAGGCCCGAAGACGATGGAGAGGAGGTTCAGATGCCCCACCACCAGGGCGGCGATGCCGAAAGTCCAGCACAGTCCGATGACCAAGACTGCTCCTTGCACCAGAGTTCTTTTCAGGCTGCGGAAAAAGAGAATCATCAACAACATTTGGCCAATGAGAGAAACCGTGGAGGCGAGTTCGATATCGGCCATGGCCTCGGACATTTCATCCGCTTCCAAGGCTCCGGGGCCGGTCACTCCTGCCCGTATGCCCGGAAAGCGGACTTTAACATGATCCAAGACCTGTCGCAGCAGTTTCACGTCTTCGGAAGTCGCGGTGTAGTCTTCTTGTCTGGAGGTCACCAGAAGTAGGAGATATTTGTCGTTCTCCGTAAAAAAGTACCCAGCATGGCTCAGGTCGCTCATTTCTCCGGGGATAATGCTTTTTAGAGGTGAGGTAAACGAGGAGCCCTCGGCCAGGCTTATCTCCATTTGTTTCAGGCTGGCGTGTAGCAGCCCAAGATCGGGAATCTTTTCCTTTTCCTGCTCTTCTAGCAAAAAACCGGTAAAGAGATGCCCCAGCATGGTTCGGGTGAGTTCTTCGTTAACCACTTGAAAGAACCGGTTAAGGCGGGGGTCTGAGGATAAGGCTCGCAACTCGTTTTGGTGGTCGGAGAATTTGCTCTTGAGCTCAAGGAGTTGCTTTTGATCCAGATAAAGGAAAGCCCAGTGTTTGAACTTTTCCGGGTCAACCCGATAGAAGAGCTCCTGAAAATGTTGGGGATATTGCCTTAATTCCGCCGCCAGAGCTTCAACAAATTGGATGCAATGCTTAGGATCGGAATTCTCTACTACCACGGCCAGGTTATCCCGGGAGCCAAATTTCCGATCCATTTCTTCGCTCAATTGCATAATACGAAGATCGGTGCCTACCAAATCGCCCCGGTTGGTCCGCATTGACAAATGGTTCAAAGCATAATAGACGGAGATGGCCGTCATCAACAGACTAACGATAATTACCGGCCAGGCGCTGCGGAACAGCGCCTTGACCAGGGTGGAGCTGAGGTGATTAAACCTTGACAAAATAATGTCCTTTTCTGGAAAGCGAAATGTCACCCAAGAAAATGAGGAGGTTTGCCGAAAACTTAAATATAGCTTTTCGATCTAAAGCAAACCCAAACCTCAAGACTACCCCCTACGTCTTCCCGCCTTTCTTTTTGCCCGCAGCCCTGGGGGATCTCTTCTCCTTCTTCTCTTCGGTCCGCTGTTTGGCTGCGGCCAGTTCCACCACTTTTTCCTTTTTCACTGCCACCCGTTTGGATTCCTTGCGGAAGGCATAAACAATAGGGCTGGCCACGAAGATAGAGGAGTAAGTGCCCACCAGCACCCCCAGGACCATAGCCAGAGCGAAATCTTCCAGGACCACGCCGCCGAAGAAGTAGAGGGCCACCACCACCAGGAATACGGTGCCATTGGTGACAATGGTGCGGGAGAGCGTTTCGTTGACGCTGAGGTTGATTATCTCCCCCAGCTTTCCCCTTTTGTAGGCCAGGTTTTCCCGGATGCGGTCAAAGACCACCACCGTGTCGTTGAGGGAGGAACCCGCCAGGGTCAGGAGCGCGGTGACCACCAGGAGGGTGATTTCTTTATCGAGCAGCCAGAAGATGCCCAGGACCGCCAGGACGTCGTGGAAGGTGGCTGCGGTCGCGCCGATGCTGAAGACAAAATCAAAGCGCCAGCTCAGGTAGAGGATGATGCCCACAAAGGAAATAATAATGGCGATGATGGCCTTGTTGCGGAGATCATGGCTGACGGAGGGACCAATCTCCTCGGTGCCGGCTACTGTGAATTTATTCTGGGGCAGTCCCTGGTTGAGGATGGCTGTTATCTTATCCGCCATCTGCCCCACATCCTCCTCACTCTTCTTAACCTTGACCATCAGGCCCCGGCCCCCTTCCAGGGACTGGATTTCGACCTGACCCCAACCTTCCTTGTCCAGGGCCTGGCGCACCTGGTCCACGGTGAAGACCTCTTTGGCGCTGAGCTGCACCATGGCCCCGCTGCTGAATTCTACCCCCGGGTTGCCATAACCCCGGCTCAATTGCACAAAAGCCACCAGTCCCAGGATGCAGAGAATTGCGGAGAAGGCGTAGGCATAATACCGGACGCCGATGAAGTCGATATTGGGTTTTTTAAAGAGTTCGAAGAAACTGAGATTTTTCAGCCAGCGCTTGAGGATCAGCCAATCATAGACTACCCGGGTGCCGAAAAGGGCGGTGAAGAGGTTGAGGGTGACGCCAAGACTTAAGGTCACCGCGAACCCCTTGATAGGCCCGGTCCCGAAAAGGAAGAGGGCGCAGGCGGTGATCAGGGTGGTGAGATTGGAGTCGATGATAGTCCAGAAGGCTTTGCCATAGCCGCCTTCGATGCCGGTCTTCAGGGGTTTGCCGCTGTAAAACTCCTCCCGCATACGCTCGTAGATGAGAACGTTGGCGTCCACGGCCATGCCTATGGAAAGGATGATGCCGGCGATGCCCGGTAGGGTCAGGGTAGCGTTTAGCAGCGACAGGCAACCCAGCAGCATGATGACATTCAAGACCAGGGCATAGTTGGCCACCAACCCGGAGAAGCGGTAGTAAAAGATCATAAAGAAGACTACCAGGAAAGTGCCCACCAAGCCGGAGATCAACCCCGAACGGATGGAGTCCGCGCCCAGGGTGGGCCCTACGGTGATGTTCTGGACGATCTTGACGGTGGCCGGCAGGGCCCCGGCCCGGAGCACGATGGCCAGGTCATGGGCCTCTTCCGAAGTGTAGGAGCCGGTAATCTGGCACTTGCCGCCGCCGATGCGCTCCTGGATCACCGGCGCAGAGCGCACCACCCCGTCCAGGATGATGGCCAGGCGGCGTTTGACGTTCTCCCCGGTGATGCGGCCGAACTCCGTGGCCCCCCGCCGGTTGAAGTCCACGGAGACATAAGGTTCGTTATAGTCGCCGATACGCACCGACGCGCTCTTGATGGCGTCGCCGGTGAGGAGGACCTTCTTTTTGAGCAGCAGGGGTTTGCTGGTCAGGTGGCCGGTCTCCCGGTCGATACTCTTTTCGATATAGATTTCGTCTTCCGGGGGAATCTTATCCGCCAGGGCCCGGTTGAGTTCTTCCCGGGTATAGCCGGGTTTCAGCTTCCCTTGCTTGACGGCCTGTTCGATCAACTCCGGCAGGTTGAGGCTGGTCTGGTCGTCCACCAGCTTGAATTCCAGTTGCGCGGTCTTGCCGATCAAGTCCAGGGCCCGCTGGGGGTCCTGGATGCCGGGGAGCTGCACCACGATCTGGGTGGCGCCCTGGCGGACGATGACCGGCTCGGTGACCCCGAACTGGTCGATGCGGTTGCGCAACACCTCCAGGCTCTGGTTCAGGGTCTGTTCCTGGAGGCGCTTCAATTCGTCGGGCTTGAGGCTTAAGGTGTATATCAGGGTCCCGTCCTGGCGCCGAGGTCCCTGGACTTCCAGTTGGGGGAATTCTTCTTTCAGCAGGTTTTGCAAAGGCGACTGTTCATCGGCATTGAGCAGGGTGAGGGGCAGGGTTTCCTTGCTGACGTCCCCCATCTTGGCGGCCACGCCCTTTTTCTCTATCATCTCCTTGAGTTCCGGGGTGGCCCGGTTCAAGGCGTTGGAGACGGCGGAATCCATGTCCACTTCCAGGACCAGGTGCAT
>JAQTXE010000316.1 GCA_028688935.1 Syntrophales bacterium | reverse complement strand
GAACTTATTTCCGCTCCCCTCGGGGTAGGGTGAGGGGGGCGTCGTGGGGCCGCTTACAGCAACTTCACCAAGCCGCCCCCCGATCCCTTTCCACCCTAAGGTGGAGAGCCTTAAGAAACGGCATTTTGTCAGATATTCCCGGGACACAACCCTAGAAGCCGCGCTCCCCCCCTTTTTAGCCCCCGGCCTACCAGCCGCCGCCGCCTCCGCCTCCGCCTCCGCCCCCGGAAAAACCGCCGCCGCCGCTGCCCGAGGAGGAGCCCGGCGCCGCGGCAGAGGAAGAAATGGCCCCCGCGAACGCGCCTCCCAGGTTGGAGACGAATCTGGAACTGCCCACGTCGTGATAGGAACCGCCATAGTACCAGGCGGGGGTGTAACCCCGGCCGTCGGCGCCTGCCTGAGCCAATACCGTGGCGAACTGCTCGCTCCACTCGTTCTCCACGTCCAGGGCCAGGGCGTAGGGCAGATATTTTTCGAAGAGTTCCGGGGTCTTCTCCGGCGGGTTGAGCAGATTCAACCGCTCTTTTTCAGCCACGGACAGGTAGAGCTTGAATCCCTCTATCTGGTCCATGACTTTGCGGCCCGTGAGAGTGGGGCTTCTGAGCAGACGATAGAAAAGTAAATTCACCCCCACCAGGAGTGCCACCAGGGCTATCACAATCAGGGGAAAAATCGGGGACATGAAAGTGGCGGTAAAAATCTTGACGATGAAATATCCCACCGCAAACAGACCCAATCCCAGAGCACCGATCTTCTTGAGGACACTGGTCGCGGTTTCCGCCACGCTGCCCCATCTATTCAAGGACCAAAAGGCCAGGGCTGCGCCGGCCCCGATCCAGACCAAGAGCCAGAAAACGGTGGAGGCGGAACCGGATTGGTTCATGGAGGCCAGAACCACGGCCCCCACCGTCAAGATGCTCAAGATGATGCCGCTGGCCAGGTAGTTGGCATTAACCACAAAGTAGGCCTTCTCCAACTCCCGCTTCAGGGTCTCTTTCAAGGCGTCCCTGGCGCCCTGAATCAGCGTGTGGTTTTTATTCTTCATCTCCAGGGTGTCGCCGCCGCTGAATAGTTTGGACCCCAGGTTCTGTTCCCCCCGGGAGAGGGTTTTGAACCCCTGGCCCCGCTTATGGAGGGTATATTCCTTGCCGATATTTTCAATGGTGAGATAGCCTTTCACGGCCATGTCCACCAGGGCCGCGGCCACGGTGCGGTCGTCGAAACCCATGCGCCTCAGGTTGCGCACGGCCGCGGGGGAAAACCCGGGGGGCGGCGCAAACAAAGGGATAATCGTCCCCGCTTCCGGGTCCTTGCCCACCCGGCTCCAGGAGACCAGGTAAAACCCCAAAACCAGGAGTAATCCCGCGCCCCCCACTATCAGGTTGAGGTAATCCCGGAGAAAGAAGCCGACTTTGTCCGCGTCCGAGGGAGGGCGCACCACCCCTTTGGGCCAGGCCACGGCCACCGTCAGCCCTGAACCGGGATACATATCTTTGGTGGTATTAAAGATGATCTTCCTGGGTCCCGATTCCCGGACGTTGTAATCCCGTCCTTTAGCCCCCATGGGGCCCGTATAAGCCGCGGACTGCAAGATCTTCGCTCCCGGCGGCAGTTCGATCACCGCCTGGGCGCTGTCGATGGGAAAGGCCCAGGCATTGCCGGTGACGTTCCAATAGAGTTCGTCATAGTCCTTAAAAAAGCCTAATTGCCGGTCGGTCCGGTACTTGATGGTATAGGTGTAGACCCCGGGGGGCAAACGCACGTCTTTTTGGCCGATATAAATCTTGACCCCATTGGAGGCCGACCCCAGATGGTAAGGCTCCTCTTTCCCGTCCCGGAGCACCTCCAGGACTTCGAAGCCCACCCTTACGGTCCTGCCTTCTTTATCCCGGTAGGTAGTGGGAAAATCCCGGACAATGCCCCGCTTGATACGCCGGCCTGCGGTTTGCACCTTGATGTTCTCGGTGACCGTCAGGCTGGCGTCGGGGTCGACCTGGATGAGGGACTGGAACCGGAGAATTCTCTCCTGGCCGTATGCCGGCCGGCGATAGGGCACCCCTTTCCGGGGATACGCCCCGGAGGCCAGCACGGGCCATAGACAACCCGCGGCCAGGGCCAGAATGAGAGCACGTCTGAAAATCTTCATCACTGCAACTCTTTAACCAAAGGCCACTTTGGGCACGGCCCGGTCGGCTGCGTCCTCGATCTCGAAATATTCCGCCGGGGCGAACTGGAACATGTTGGCTATGATGTTGCTGGGGAAGGAAGCCACCAGGATATTGAGGTTCCGGACCGCACCGTTGTAATAGCGGCGGGACAACTGAATCTGTTCCTCGATGTCCGCCAGGGATTGTTGCAGTTGGATGAAGTTCTGGGAGGCCTTCAGGTCCGGATAGTTTTCGGCCACGGCAAAGAGATTCGCCAGGGCCGCGCCCAAGGCTCCTTCCGCCTTGGCTTTATCTCCCACGCTGGCGGCCTGGAGGCTCTGGGCCCTAAGTTCGGTGACCTTCTCCAGCACCCCTTTTTCATGGCCCATGTAGCCCTTCACCGCTTCAATCAGGTTGGGGATCAGGTCGGCCCGGCGCTTGAGCTGCACGTCGATGCCGGACCAGCCTTCCTGGACCATCTGCCGGTTGCGCACCAGGCGGTTGTAAATGGAAATCGCGGCGACCAGCGCCATTACCACCAAGGCCAACAGGATATAAAGCCCGGTCATAAGTTATCCTCGTGAGGAAAAGATGTGGGGGATTTTAAGGCGCACCGCGGCGCCCGCACCCCCTGGGGTTCCTGGTATTATATCGGCTCGCAACCGGGGAACCGTTAACGGAGAAAAGAGTTGGTCTCGTAGGGCGGGCGTCCCCGCCCGCCACTCTAGTCCGCCCAGGCTGGAAAGCCTGGCCACCAATAAAAACTTTTCCGGGAGTATAAAAATCAGGCATTATAACAAGTTGCGGTCAAAGAAGTAATATTTAACTGTCATTCTGAACGGAGCGAAGCGGAGTGAAGAATCTCGTATTTTGAGGTTCTTCGCTGGGCTCAGAATGAAAATATTATTCACTTGCTGCTCTTCTCTACCTCCCCTAAGGCCGGCTCGGCGCAAGGGCAGGGCGCGTTCTTATGCACCAGCCGCCCCAGCTTGGCGCAATGCAGGGCCTGAAAAGTACGGCAGGACCCGGCCCCATCCACGGCCTGCACCTGGGGGAAAGAGGCATGCTCACAAGAAAGGTCGCACCATCTCATGGGTGTTTTCCAGTCGGTAGCACAGGCTTTCCAGCCTGTGCGGAGAAAAACTTTTCAAACGGGTTTATATTATTTCAAAATCAGAAACTTTAGGGGCCTTAAGTTCCTGAGCAGTTAATTCTCCAAACCATTTCCGGGGGTTCCCACAACAAGGCCCGGAACAAGGCTTGCGCACCTTGCGGTAATAGCCGATGCACCCCACATAGATTGGCTCAGTTGGCTCCCACAAGTCCTTCCTGTCCGGATGATAAAGATTCCACAGACGCCGCGCGATTCGGTTGGAACTATGTATGCGTTTGCCTCTCATAGCTCCTGCCAATTCCTAAGAACATCAACTTCTTATCAAACGTATCTTTACGTAGGGGCGAACCTTGTGTTCGCCCTGGACGACCTGGGCGAACACAAGGTTCGCCCCTACGGGAGAATGTATCTTTGATGGTGAATTCGTATAAGTACTTTTTACAAATGCACCGCCTCTTGTAACACCTTCTCCCGGAGATAAGGACTGACCGTGGCCTCGGTGACCACGTGCACCCGGCACCCCAATAGGTCTTCCAGGTCCTGCTTGATAGCCACCATATCCAAGAGGCTGCGCTCCGGCTCCATCTCCACCAGCAGGTCCAGATCGCTGGCCTCGGTCTCCTCCCCTTTGGCCACCGACCCGAAGACCCGCACCCGGGACGCGCCATGCTGGT
This sequence comes from Syntrophales bacterium, assembly GCA_028688935.1. Classification (GTDB taxonomy): domain Bacteria; phylum Desulfobacterota; class Desulfobaccia; order Desulfobaccales; family 0-14-0-80-60-11; genus SURF-52. The sequence continues at coordinate 233 of JAQTXE010000316.1, read as the reverse complement.
GGGCGAGTTTTAGGACTTCTTCCCGCTTTTGCCGGAGGCGTTCATTAACTTTCATATTACGGTTTTTTCACTCCGCTGCATTATTTGCCATGGCATTTTTTATATTTCTTTCCGCTTCCACAATGACAAGGATCATTTCGACCAATTTTCTTTTTTTTAGAAACAATTGGTAACTTTTTTGGGGGAATAGAGATATTGTGTTTTTTTTCTGACATCGATTTTTGCACTACTTC
>JAQTXE010000315.1 GCA_028688935.1 Syntrophales bacterium | reverse complement strand
TTACGGCAGCTCAGATTCTCCGAGAGCTGCCGGGCATGGGTCTCCGGGAAGCCGCCGCCGATATAAATTGCGTCCAGTTGGGCCGGCAAGAGGGGGTCATCCATGGCGTTGATTTCCACCAATCTGGCGCCTTCCCGCTCCAGGGCCTCCAGGTTCTCGGGATAATAGAACTGGAAGGCGGAATCCCGGATAATGCCGATGGTCACCGGTTCCCCGGGAACAGGCAGAGGTTCGGAAATCTGCGCTTCCGGCAGGGGAGGGGCCTGGCAGGCCACCTGCCAGAGGCCCTCCAGGTCCAGGTAATGCTGGGCCAGGTCCCGGGCGGTGCTTACCGCCTTAATGGCTTTGGCGTGTTCCTGGGGCGGCACCAGACCCATGTGCCGTTCCGGAAAGACCGCGCACTTCAGCCGGGGCAACGCTCCCAGGACCGGGAGGCCGCAATAATGCTCGATGGCGTTGCGGATCAGGGTCTCGTGGCGGGGACGGGCGATCTGGTTAAGGATCACCCCCCGGATGGGAGTTAGGGGATCGAAGTGCTGACAACCGAGCACCAGCGCGGCGGTAGTGCGGGTGCGCATGGTGCAGTCCACCACCAGCACGACCGGCGTGGCCAGTGCTTTGGCAAGTTCCGCGGTACTGGAGGTGCCGTGTGCGTCCAGGCCGTCGTACAGCCCCCGGTTGCCTTCGATCAAGAGGCCGTCCGCGGCCTGAGCGTGGCGGGCCACCAAAGCCAAAATCTGGTCCCCTTCCATGAGGAAGGGGTCCAGATTATGGCTGGGGCATCCCGCCGCCAGGGCGTGCCAGGCGGGGTCGATATAGTCCGGTCCCTTTTTAAAAGGCACCAGTCTTCGCCCCTGGTCCCGCCAGGCGGCCAGGAGCCCCAGGGTCAAGGTGGTCTTGCCGGCCCCGCCCCGGAGCGCTGCCAGCAGCAATCGGGGACAGGGCTGACTCATCAGTGCTTGGCGGCGCCTTCTTCGTGAGGAATTTCTACGAAGCTTCCACCGAAGTAGGTGTAGACACAGCGGCCGGTGTCAATCAACTCCTTGATGGCGAACTTGACCATGGTCTTGTCCTGATCAGGGTGCGCCTTGAGCACCGCCTTTTGCAGGTCCATAGCCTTCAACTGCTTTTTGCCTTGGGCCTTCAGAACCATGTCGTAAATGAATTCCACCAACTCTTCTTTGGATAGTGCCATTTATCCCACCTGCCTAGAATTTAAAATGCATCGACGTCCGGTAGGTGTCATAAGCCCAACGGTAGTCGTCAATGTGCTGGAAGGTAAAGGGAATGTCGCAAACCTCAAAGAACTTTTCCCAACCGATGCGCTCGACCCACTCGCCTACGCGCTCCCACTTGTTGGCGCCTTCGGCGTACTTGGTGATGATCTTGCGAATGGCCTGCACCACTTCCGGCCACCGGGGCGGATTGTTGGGGAGGTACGGCACCGCCAGCTTGGAAAACATGGGCGGGGTCTTGGAATTGGAGACCTTGCCGCCCACCAGCAGGGCCACGCCGCCTTTTTCGGAATCGAACACCGGCAGGGCCGGGCACATGGTGTAGCAGTTGCCGCAGTACATGCAGCGCTCTTCGTTCACCACCACACTCTTGATGGACTTGTCCGGATGGGGCCGGATGGCGCCGGTGGGGCAAGCGGCGATGGTAGTGGGAATTTCGCACAGATGGCGCAGTCTGTCGTGGTTCACCTTGGGGGCCGTGCGGTGGATCCCCAGGATGGCGATATCGGAGCAATGCACCGCGCCGCACATGTTGAGGCAGCAGGCCAGGGCGATGCGCACCTGGGCCGGCAGCTTGTGGCTGCCGAAATAATCGAACAGATCGTCCATCACGGACTTGACGATACCCGAGGCATCGATGGCCGGGGTGTGGCAATGGACCCAACCCTGGGTGTGGACGATATTGCTCACCGAGTGGCCGGTGGCGCCGATGGGCACGCCCATTTTTTTGCAGGCATCCTTGACACCGGCGATCTTGCCTTGGTCGGTGAGCAGGAATTCGACGTTATTCCGGGAGGTGAAACGCAGATAACCGTCGCAGAATTTGTCGGCGATGTCGCACAATTCTTTGACCAAATCAGTGGTCACCAAACGGGCGGCGCCACCCCGGACGGAGTAAACCTTGGCGCCGGATTCGGAGACATGCATCAAAACGCCAGGCTCCAGAATTTCGTGGTATTTCCACTTGCCGTAGTTCTCTTTGATGACCGGCGGCAAGAACTTGTCATACTTTGGAGGTCCGATATCAGTGATACGTTCAGCCATTTTCTTAAATCCTCCTTATGAAGTCGCCCTCAGGCCGATATGCGGCCTGGGCGGAAAGATTGCTTTAGATCTTGATGTATTTGCGGCCCGCGGCCTCAGCCTCGAAGTCTTCCGCATGCCAGAAGAAGAAGGGGTTGGCCCGGGGGGTCCGGACGGTCTGCGACGGCGGTTCCAGGCCCACGGATTTGAAGAAGTTCCGCATCCCCAAGCGCAGCATCAGTTCACCCACGCGCTCCCGGTTCTTGCCGTTTTCCGACCACCACTCGTGAATATTGGCGATCAACTCTTTGATGTTATCGTAAGGCGGCTCCATCTCGGTGAAGGGTACGATGACCCAGCTCATCTGCGCGCCTTCGAGGATGGGGGCGTGTGACCCCAGGAGCAGGGTGGCGCCGGTGTCGGTGCCGACCCGCAGGGCTTGGGGCATCAGGCTGATGCAGTGCATGCAGTGGTTGCAGTTTTTGTTGTCGATGGCCAGCTTTTTGCCGTCGAAGCTCATGCAGGCGGTGGGGCACAGATCGGTGACATCAGCCTTGACATCCAGCTTGGCATAAGGGGAGCCGCCGCCCCGGGGCTTAATCTCGCCGGCATGATAGGCCGCCACCGCCGCCTGGTCGATGCGGATGTCGTCTTTCCACACGCCGATGACGCTCAAGTCGGCCCGGGCCACCGCCGCCACGCAGTCGTTGGGGCAACCGGAGCATTTGATCTTGAACTTATACGGGAAGGACGGCCGGTGCATATCGAACTGGAATTCCTGGGTCATCTCGTAGCAAAAGTCCATAGTGTCGTAGCAGGAATACTCGCACCGGGCTTTGCCCACGCAGCAGGACGGGGTCCGCATGGCGGAGCCGGAACCGCCCAGGTCCCAGCCTTTGGCGGTCAGTTCGGCGAAAGTGGGCTCCAACTCATCAGTGGTGGTGCCCAGGAAGATCATGTCGCCGGTGGAGCCGTGCACGTTCAGGATGCTGGAGCCGTGGCGGTCCCAAATGTCGCACAGGTCCCGCAGGGCCTGGGTGGTATAGAACCAGCCGGAGGGCTGGTTGACCCGGATGGTGTGGAAATGTTCCACCCCCGGAAATTCATCCGGCAGGTCGGAGTAACGGCCGATGATGCCGGAGCCGTAACCTAGGACGCCGACGATGCCGCCGTGCTTCCAGTGAGTGATCTTGTCCTTATAAGACCGGTCCAACTGTTTTAGCAAATCTTTGGCTGCGGGTTTCCTGGCGGCCACCCGCTTCAGGTCCTTGACGAAACTCGGCCAAGGTCCGGATTCCAATTGATCTAACAATGGGGTATCAGACATGCAGATCTCCTCCCTCTCTTAATGGTCCCCAAAGGGCTTATCCTTTTTTTCACAAAATCTCTCCTATCACATAACATCACAGGAGATTTGTCAACTAAAAAATATAGACTTAATTTCCGCTAACGATCTCCAGGGTCCCCAAGGCTTTCAGGTCAGCGGCGCATTGGGACGCAGGCCCTACCACCAGGGCCACCAGGGAATCCGGCTGCAGGTGCTTGAGGGCCGCGTCTTGGGCCGCGGCCAGAGTTACCTCCTGGATGCGTTCCCTGTGGCGCTTCAGATAATCCGGCCCCAGATTATAAAGGTCCATGGACACCACCCGGGAGCCGATGCCCCTGGGTGTCTCCAGACCCAGGGGGAAGTGCCCCACATAGTAACTTTGGGCTTCGGCCAACTCCTGGGCGGTTATGCCCCCTTCTTTGACCTCCTGCATCACCGCCTTAATTTCCTTAACCACCAGCCCGGTTTGGGCCGCGGGCGTAAAAGTGGAAACCACAAAAGGCCCCGGCGCGCGGCGAAAGTTGAAGCTGCTGCGGATGCCGTAAGTGCAGCCCAGGTCCGAGCGGATGCGGGTCATCAGCCGGGAGGAAAATCCGCC
>JAQTXE010000314.1 GCA_028688935.1 Syntrophales bacterium | reverse complement strand
GGCGGTGGCCGCCTGGCTGGTGGCCCCCGATGGCGGCCCGGGGGCCATCCAGGCGGCCCACCTGTTGCCTCAGCCCGAAAATGGCCGCAACTGGGCCATCCTGGAGGCTGGTCACGTGAACCAGCTCCAGGTGGACTTCGCCGCGCTGGTGGCCTCCCTGGAAGAGGAACTGGCCCGGGTGGGCCGGGACGGCGACGGCCGGGGCAGAGAACGGGCCATTCTCATCGGGGTCAGCGGTAAAAGCCGCCCGGCCGCGGAAGATTCCCTGACGGAACTGGCGGAGTTGGCCCGGACCGCGGGCCTGGATGTGGCCGCCACCATCATCCAGCACCGCCCCCGCCTGGACCCCCGTTTCCTCATGGGTAAAGGCAAGCTCTCGGAGTTGGTCATCCAGGCCCTGCAACTCAACGCGGACCTGCTGATCTTCGATGCGGAGCTGAGTCCCTCCCAGGTGCGCTCCATCACGGATTTCACCGAACTCAAAGTGGTGGACCGCACCCAGTTGATCCTGGACATTTTCGCCCAGCGGGCCCGGAGCCGGGAAGGCAAGCTCCAGGTGGAGATGGCCCAGGTGAAATACCTGCTGCCCCGGCTGGTGGGGAAGGGGGACGCGCTCAGCCGCCTCATGGGGGGCATCGGCGGCCGGGGGCCAGGGGAATCCAAGCTGGAGATCGACCGCCGCCGCGCCCGGGAGCGCCTGCACCGGCTGAACCAGGATTTGGCCAAGGTGCGCGGGGAGCGCCGGGAACGCCGCCAGCCCCGGCGGCGCCAGGGCCTGCCGATACTGTCCATCATCGGCTACACCAACGCCGGCAAATCCACCCTCTTCAACGCCCTGACCCACGCCGCGGTGCCGGCGGAAGACAAACTCTTCGCCACCCTGGACCCCACCAGCCGCCGCCTGCGCTTCCCCCGGGAACGTGAGGTGATCATCACCGATACCGTGGGCTTCATACGGGACCTCCCCAAAAACCTGGTGGAGGCCTTCAAGGCCACCCTGGAGGAACTGGAGGACGCGGACCTCCTCATCCACGTCATTGATCTGAGCAATCCCCGCTTCGCCGAACAGATGGCCGCGGTGGAGGATATTTTGTCGTCGCTTAATCTCCAGGATAAACCGGTCTTGAAGGTCTTCAACAAAAAAGACCTGGTGAACCCGCAACTGGTCCGGCTCCAGTGCCGGATCAATCAGGGGGTGGCGGTGGCTGCGGTGGATGAGAAGACCCTGCCTCCCCTCATCGCCCGGTTGGAAGAGAAAGTGATGGAACTTTGGGGGAAGCGGTGGCAGGCGGCTGGTCCGGAGGATGACGGGCGGAGCCTGGCGGCCGAGCCCCTGGCCGAATAATACCGTTTTCGGTTTTCAGTTTTCGGTTTTCGGTAGAAAGATATCAAATTATCAATAAATTATAAGTTAATTTTGTTGCAGCAAAAACCGAACTTGGTATAACAACCCCTTTGGCGATCCAACCCTCCTGAGCGGTTGATTTCCTGTAGCAATTAAGTGGATTCTCTCTTCCCGCCCTCCTGGGGTTATCACTTGTGCACATATACTTTGTGATAATTTTATTAAGTTAGCCCGCGCGCTTGTGGTTTGCTTCACAAATAATACTAAATAAATTAGTAGGTTATCCTTGACAGGGAGATGCTCATTGCTTAAAATTTATTTTAAAAGATGAAAAATGCCTGATGCTGGGGGCCAAGAAAAATGGCAGGGATGCCGATGCAGATTATAAAGCTGAGAACTGGAAGGGAGGCGGCAAAGGTTGCACAGTCAAAGAAGCAGGTGGTCCTTTTCATGGGAGCTGAAAAGTGGGAGACTTGGTCGATTTCAGGCTCACCAAGAAGTCCATCTATCGGGCCGCACAGCGGGAGATGGTGCGGATGTATCAGATGACCGGCGGCGGGGTTGATCCCATTGCCAATCGCGAGTCCCGGGAGCTGTTCGAGATGGGGCTGGTGGAAGAAGTGCAATGGGAGAATTGGGAAACCTACTGCGCCGGGGTACTGGATCGTATCTTCGAAAGTGAGCCGCAAGATTAACAGACTCGGTCATGCCGGCAGACGCAATAATCTTGAACGGCCGGCCCTGGCCTCGGCAACCTGACGGGTGGCGGCGCAATCCGGACCCGGACGAGGCAAGGGAAATCCTTGCTTTTTTTATTCTGGCAGTTCCTCATGGTCCGTTGGCCCCCCGTAAAGCATGAAAAGACAAGGGCGGGCGTCTCGCCCGCCCCTGTAATCCGCACAAGCTGGAAAGCCTGTGCCACCGCTTGAGGAACTTTTCAGGACATGATGCGGCATCATAAAGGCCCTGGCCGTCTTAATTTTTGTCGTACTCTTTAGTGTCTGGGGGTGAGATTTCTTATGCCGTCCACACCTGGGGTTGATAAGAAAAGGATTTACCCCCCAGGGTTACCAGCCCCCAGCCGCAGCCCTGAGGCCCTAGGCCGGGGCGCGGCGCGGCCGGTGTGCCCTGGAGAGGGGAGGGCAGGGGCCAGGCCGTGGCGGGTAAAGGAAAGTTTTCGGTTTTCGGTTTTCGGTTTCCGGTGGGCAAGGAGTTATCAGGCTGCCTTAAATCATAGCTGAAAGCTGAAAGCTGAAAGTTGTCGGCTGCTCCGTGCACGTGCCCGTGGAAGTAATAAACCTGGGAAAAAGGGGACAAAAGGCGCAGCACCTCCGGACCGTCCTGGGTCCACTGCTGCCAGGGCCGGAAAATCTCTCCCAGGGGGGCATGGGATAAGACGATCAAGGGTTTATCCGGGTCCAGGCGGGCCACCTCCCGGGCGAGTTGCCGGCGTTGTTCCCGGCCTAGGGCAAAGACCTGTCCCTGGGGCGCAGGAATTAGAGAAGTGTGAACCCCCAGGAGATGAAAACCGTCATATGCCTTAGAAAACCGGGGTTCGCCGAAGAGTCGGCGCCAGGCGGCATCAGCTTGGCCGCGGCCGTCCCCTTCGCCTGGCACCGCGGCCAGGGGCCCGGGCAGGCCGGCGAGAATCTCCCGGCCCAAGGCCAGGGCCCGGGGATTGCCGTCATGGGCCAGGTCCCCGGCGAAGAGCACCAGCTCCGGAGCCGGTTTCAGGGCGCGAATCTCGGCCACCGCCCGGGCCAGGGCCCGGGCCTCGGCGCGGGACGCCTGGCCGTCCCGTAAATGCGCATCACCCAGGAGGGCGAGCCGGGTTGGCGCAGACGCAGCCGCGGCCACCTCCGGCCAGACCCCCCGGCTGGCGGCCCAGCCCCCGGCCAGCCCCCATCCCAAGCGTCGCAGGAATTCCCGCCGTTCCATCACTGTCACCTTTTCTTGCCCCAGAGTTCTCACGCCAAGACGCCAAGGCGCCAAGACGCAAAAGGAGTTTTTTTACTTTGACTAACCTTGAACCTATGATCTCTGCAAAAGCCTTTCTTTTGTCATCCTGAGCCGAGCGAAGGATCTCGTATTTTTGCGCCCGGGATTCCCAAACTGGATGTAATCATCAGTCAGCCCGAAAGATCTTGGCTGCCAAAGGCGAGATTCTTCACTTCGCTTCGCTACGTTCAGAATGACAGAAGAAGAACTTTCAACCTGGAACTGTTAACTCGCCTCTCCCTGGGAGATCACTGCCTTGGCCTGGTAGATAAAAAGAGCCCGCACCTTATCCCAGAAATCGCTGCCCAGCACGAAGAGGCTGCTCAGCCACATGAGATCCCCGGCAAAATTGACGGCGAAGCGATGCTCCACGTAAGCCGGGATCAGGTGCGAGACATAGGCCCCCGCCCAGCCCAGCAGCAAAGGGGTAATAAACATGACCAGCCCCAGGCGGTACCGTCCCCGGCTGACTTCCCGGGGCAGAGCGTATTTTTTAAAAATAGCAAAAAATTTTCCCTTGAGATAGCTGAATCCGGCCTTCCCTAAAAAAGCCACGGCCAGCAGGGCGAAAACCTCCGGCAGGCCCACCAGCAGGAAGCCTAAAATGGTGGCCTTCCAGGCCAGGGGGAGGCGGAGCAGGGTGACCAGGGGAATGGCCAAGGGGCTTAAGAAAGAGAGGACGAATAAGGCCAGGCCGATGCGAAAGCGCCATCCCGGCGGAGGCGGCGCAGGTTGGGTGGTCTCCGGGGTCATCATCAGGCTCCGTATCTCGGGGTTATCGCCGCTAAGAGGTTATTTCTCCCCTTAAGGCAGCGCCTTTATCCCCATTTTAGGGAAAATCGCTGGT
>JAQTXE010000313.1 GCA_028688935.1 Syntrophales bacterium | reverse complement strand
GCGGTCTTGGTGGCCCAGCATTCCTCCCCGAAATTTGTCATGGTCATGCGCCGGACCCAGGGCATTGTCACGGATCATGGCAGTGTCAGCGGCCATATGGCCGCTTTGACCAGGGAATTCGGGGTGCCCACTATTTTGGGGGCTGAAGGCGCCACCGCCGCCATCCCTGCCGGCCTGGAAGTTACCGTGGATGCCTACTCCGGCAGAGTCTACCAGGGACGGGTACCGCAGCTCCTGGAATTGCAGCGGCCCCGGGAAACTCACATGCTGGGCACCCCCATTTACCAGACCCTCAGAGGCATCGCCGACCTGATAATTCCTTTGCGCCTCCTGGACCCCCAGGCCCCCAATTTTACCCCCCAGGATTGCCAATCCCTCCATGATATCAGCCGCTTTGTGCATGAACGCTCCTACCAGGCCATGTTCCAGGTAAGCGATCTGATTTCTTATGAAAAAGGCGGTGCGGTCAAGTTCGCGGCCCCCATCCCTTTGGACCTTTACATCGTCGACCTGGGGGGAGGCCTCACCGGCCGGGCTCCCCGGGCCAGGCGGGTCACTGCGGAGAACATTGTCTCCCAGCCTTTTCAGGCCCTCCTGAAAGGGCTCTTGAACGAAGAGCTGCGAGAGCAGGAACCGCGTCCCATCCAGCTCTCGGGACTGTTATCGGTGATGCGGGAGCAAATGCTGACGCCGGTAACGGGGGAGAGGTTCGGAGACCGCAGCTATGCCATTATCTCCGAAAAATATCTCAATTTCAGTTCCCGGGTGGGGTATCACTACAGCATTTTGGATTCCTATTGCGGCGGCAATATCAATAATAATTACATCACTTTTTCCTTTAAGGGGGGCGCGGCGGACGACGTGCGCCGCAACCGCCGGGTCCGGGCCATCGCGAAAGTTTTGGAAGAGGAGGGCTTTACGGTTAAGGTCAAGGGCGACCAGGTAGACGCCCGCCTGCTAAAATATGCCCGGCCCTTTATTGAAGAAAAATTGGAGATGCTGGGGAAGCTCCTGCAATTCACCCGTCAGATGGACATGCTGATGCACAGTGAATACAGCGTGGAAGCCGTGGTCCGGAACTTCCGGGCCGGGAATTACCGCCTCGATAAGGCGCTCCTCGAGGACCTGCAACGAGGTCTGGAGAGCCGCGCGCCTCGAGGTAAAGGCCGGCAGGAGGCTTAAGCCGATGCAGCCCCGGTTCCTGCCCTTAAGGGAGTTTTTCATGGAGGACAAAAAATATCGCTATTTGTGGTGGCGCATAACCTTAACCAATATCTTTTTCTCCATTATCCCTTTGTTCATCCTGGCTGCCGCTCTGTATTACCATTTCAGCATCTCTTACACTGCCAAGGTAATGGAAGGTCTTAAAACTTTGGCGGTGAACCGGCAGGGCGCCCTGGACTTATTCCTGGAGGAAAGGATTTCCCAACTGGCCACCCTGGCCAATACCAACACCCTGGCCCAGTTAAGCGATGAGGATTACTTAAACAAGGTCTTTAATATCATTCAGTCCCGGTCGCGGTCTTATATCGACCTGGGCGTTATCGATCAGAATGGTGAACACCTGGCTTATGTGGGGCCGTATTACGGCATTCTGAAAGGGGTTAATTACCGCAACCAGAAATGGTTTGACGCCACTTTGAATTCGGGCATTTATATCAGCGATATCTTTTTGGGTTTCCGGAAGGTGCCTCACTTCATTATTGCCGTGCTGGTCCGGGAAAAGAACCGCAGTTGGATTTTGCGGGCCACCATTGATTCGGACATCATTGAAAGCATCGTCAGGGCGGCCCAAACCGGGAAGACCGGTGATGCCTATCTGATCAATCAGGAAGATTTATTGCAGACCAAACCGCGCTTCGGCGGTAATCTGCTGGAGCGTCCGCCGGGACCGGATTTTGCCGCCACCGTCGGCGCCAGGATCGAGGAGATCAGTTACAAAGGGGAGCCGGGGCTCTATGCCGCCATCCAGATTAAGATCAAAAAATGGGTGCTGGTCATCAAAGAAAATCCCGCCGAACCCTTGGCGCCCTTGGTGCGGGCTAAGGACCTGGTGGTGCTCCTCTCCCTTTTGGGCTTGGCCCTGATCATTATCGGTTCGGTGTACACCACCAAAAAGATGGTGGGCCGGTTGATTTTGAGCGATCGGGAAAAGGCCAAAAGTGACGAAGTAATGGTCCACGAAAGCAAGATGGCCGCCCTGGGCAAGTTGGCCGCCGGTGTCGCCCATGAAATCAACAACCCCCTGGCGGTCATCGCTGAAGAAGCCGGCTGGATGAAGGACCTGCTCAAAGAGGAGGATGTGGCAGAGAGCGCCAATTTTCATGAGTTCGACGAAAGCCTGAAAAAGATCGGCTATCATGTGGAACGCGTGAAGAAGGTGACCCACCGCCTCCTCGGCTTTGCCCGGCGCATGGAGCCGACGGTGGAGAAGGTCGTAACCAATGAGGTTCTGGAGGAATGCGTCGGTTTTCTGGAAAACGAAGCCCGTTATCGCAACATCACTATTAAAAAGAAGCTGGCCCCCGACCTGCCGACGATCTCCAGCGATTCTTCTCAATTACAACAAGTCTTTCTCAATATTCTTAACAATGCCATCGATGCCGTCGGCAAAGACGGCGCCATTACCCTGGAAACTTTGCATCGGCCTGCCGAACAGCAGATCGTCATCAATATTACCGATACCGGCCCGGGGATACCCAAAGCCACCTTGGAGAAAATTTTCGACCCCTTTTATACCACTAAAGAAGTGGGGAAGGGCACCGGCCTGGGACTGTCCATTTCTTACAGCATTATGGAAAAATTGGGCGGCACCATTACCGTGGACAGTGAAATGGGCCGGGGCACCACCTTCACCATTTTGCTGCCGGTAAAATGATAGGCGGGACCGTCTCAGCCGCAATCTTGTGGGCGCCTTCCGGGCCCACAAGGATCTGAAAGGAGTGAGCCGATGGATAATTTTCGCATCCTGATTGTCGATGATGAAGAGGACTTCCGGGAGGCCGTCATCAAGCGTCTGAGGGCGCGTAAATTAGATGTGGAAGGGGCCGACAGCGGACCCCAGGCCCTGGAGAGGTTGAGCGAACAAGACTTCGATGTGATAGTCCTGGACGTCAAGATGCCGGGCATGGACGGCATTGAAACCTTAAGAGAGATCAAACTCAAAAAACCCCTGGTGGAAGTGATCATGCTTACCGGTCATGCCTCGGTGGAGTCGGGCATCCAGGGGATGCAATTGGGAGCCTTCGATTATGTCATGAAACCCGTGGCCCTGGACGACTTGATGGATAAGCTGCGGCAGGCCCGTGAAAGGAGAGCCATACAAATGGAGCACGGCCGGTAGCCTTGCCTGGCTCAGCAGATTTATTCCCGGCAGAATCATGCAACCGCATGCCCCCGCCTCCCAGTCCCAGACCGCGAGCCCCAACCCGTGGAGCAGTCTTCCCGGTTATGGTCCCGCTCTGGTTCTCTTGATTCTGGCTATTCCCCTGGGATTACTGGTGGGCTTCTTTTATGGAGCGGCCGCCTTAATACTGGCTGCTTTTTCTTTTATTACCGCCAGACAGGTCCTGCAGCAAAAAGCCAGGGCGGAGCAACAGACGGCCCAGAGTGGCGAACTACTGCTGCAATCCCAAAAGCTGGCCGCCATCGGGGAACTCTCCGCCGGTATCGCCCATGAAATTAACAATCCCCTGGCCATCATCCGCCAGGAAGCCGAATGGCTGCTGCAACTTAGCCGGAAAGAATCTTCCCCAGATTTAGAGGAAATAAAGAATTGCCTCACCGAGATCGTCCGCCAGGTGGACCGGTCCCGGGAAATAACCCAGAATCTGCTTAATTTCGCCCGCCGCCGGCAACCAGTGGTCCAGGCGGTAGATCTTACCCGGCTAATCGAAGACATGACCTTACTAGTGGAAAAGGAAGCCCTGAATCGCCACATAACCATCAATAAACAGTTTCAGCCGGATTTACCGGTAATTTTTAGTGATTCACCCCTGCTTCGGCAGCTGCTCCTGAACCTGCTGAACAATGCCATCCAGGCCGTCGGCCAGGACGGCACCGTGACCATCATCACCCGGGTGGTGGCAGACAAGCAGGTGATGATCCAAATAAACGATACCGGTTGCGGCATTTCCAAGGAACATTTGACCAGGCTTTTTGACCCGTTTTTCACCACCAAACCGCCGGGCAAAGGCACCGGCCT
>JAQTXE010000053.1 GCA_028688935.1 Syntrophales bacterium | reverse complement strand
TCTCCGGCGACCCAGTTGGCGCTTAAAGGATCAAAGGTGACTTGGGCCCCGTCGGTCCCGATATTCTGGGCCGCGCCGGTACTGGTATCGGTGGCCGACCAGGTTTGGCCCCCATCTTCAGAAACCAGGAAAGTGGCCGCACCCGTAGCCCCGCCGGAGACAATCTCTACTATATAAGTGACGGAGTCGGTGCCGGTATAAGTGCCGGAGGAAGTGGCGGCGCCATCGGAACCGCTGCTTAAATGCATCTCCGGCTGTTGTATGGCGTAATTCGCCGCCATGGTGAAAGGTTCCGTATCGATCTTATAACCGCTCATGAGGTATTTCCCGTCGAAACGGACATTGCCCATCTGCATGATTTCTTCCAAATACTGCTGCACCTGTTCGGCCGCGGCGGCTCGCTGGTCCGCATTGTAGGTGCCGGTGGCCATCTGCTCGGCCAGGGCCGAGGTCTGAGACACAATTTCATTGATATTGCTCAGGGCATTTTCGGTGCTGGACAACCAGTTGTTAGCGGTCTCCAAATTACGCTGATATTGGGTTATCTGGCCCGATTCCGCGTTCAGGCCCATCAGGGTCCCGACCTCCACCGGGTTGTCGCTGATCTGCTGATATTTACGGCCGGTGGCGATGGTGGCGTTAGTGTGCTGCAAATCCTCCACCAGTCGCTGCAATTGCGTTTGGATGTTCGCAAAAATAGTGGGCATGGAGATTCGCATAGCCTGGTCCTCACTTCTTGATGCTCAGCAGGGCTTGCAGCATCTCGTCGGCCGCGGAAATCACCTGGGCCGCGGCCTGGTAGGCCCTCTGAAATTTGATGAGGTTGGTCAATTCTTCATCCAGGGAGACGCCGGAGACCGCGTCCCGCAACTGGGAGTATTGGTCCACCATACTCTGGTAAAAATCTTGTTTATTTCCGGCATCTTCCGCCTCTAGACCGATATCGGTCACCAAATCGCGATAAGCTTCACTGAAGGTCAAAGCCCCCAGCCCCGCCACCACCTGGTCGGCCAAATCGGCCAGATCCAAGGCGTTGCGGTTGTCCCCGGGGGAATAGGTGATGGTGGTGGCATCGACCTGATCGATCCGGCCCGCGGCGATGAGATTATAGTTATTCGTCAGCGCCTGGTTGACCCCCATGCCATAAGCGTTGCCGCCGGTAAAGAAGGTATTGAGCCCCACGCCCATGAGAACATTGCTGGTGTCCTGGGAAAACCCGAAGCCGTAGCCCGCATCCGCCGTGATCGTTAATTGTCCCGAACTCACCGAGGCAGTGAGATTGGCCTGGCTGTTGAGCCAGTCAGCCAGGTCTTGCAAGGTGGTGGCGCCATCCACGGTGAAGGTGTCGGTCACGGAGCTGCCGCTGGCGTCTTCCACATGGAGGTTTAAGGTGCCGCCGGTAATCAATCCCCCGAAAGGAAGCCCGGCATTGCCCACCAAAGGGTCTCCCACGTGGGTGGCATCCAAGACATAAGTGCTGGTGGCCTGGGAGAGCAATTCCAGCCCCACTCCCTGGCTGTGCTGGCTGTTGACCGCGGCGACGAATTCCTGGGCCAGTTTGTCCAGGTCTTGCTGGAACTGGACTATCTGGGTATCCCGGACCTCGATCAGGGCCGAGAGCTTGCCGCCCGTGATGGCTGAGGTGACGTCCTCGGTGGTGCCATTGGGGCCCAACCAATTGACCTGCACCTTATCAGAAGCGTCGATGGTGTATTCGAGCTCCCAGGCATCCATGCTTTGCACCAAAGGGAGCCCGTTGGCCAGGGTGACATTGATGGTGCCGTCGCCGGTGGTATAGTAACGGACGCCGACGAGTTCGGCCAGCGCGTTGATCTCGGTTTGCCGCTGGTCCCGGAGGTCGTTGGCCTGGTGCTCCGGAGTCTCGACGGCCTGAATATCCCGGTTGAGTTCCGCGATGCGGGTTGCATGGGAGTTAATTTCATCAATAATGGGGCTGAGCTGCTGGGTGAGGGTATTGCGGCCCTGGACTAATTGATCGGCCCGGTAGTTGAAGGCATCGGCCAGGGTCTGGGCCTGGCTCAGGAGCGCCTGGCGTTCCCCGGTACCGGAAGGATTGTCGGCCACGTCGTGCCAGGCGTCCCAAAACCCGGAAAGAAGCTCATTCAAACCGCCATCCAGGGTTTCATTAAAGTAGCCGCTCACCTGGTCCAGGTAGGTTTTCCGGGTCTGATACTCCGACAGCATCGCGGTATTTTCCGTTAATCTGGCGGCCACGAAAGGATCGAAGGCCCGCTCGATCCCCAGCACGTGGACTCCGTAACCCAGGGGGCCGTAAGGGGAAGGTAAGGCCGTGCTGGTCTCGAAATTCACGATCTGCCGGGAGTAACCGGGGGTATTGACGTTGGAGATGTTGTTACTGGTAACTTCCACCCCCAGTTGACTGGCTGCCATGGACCTTTTTGCAATGTCCATCAATCCCAGTATGCCTGACATCTATCATCTCCCCTTCACAGGAGGGTAAAATGGATAACGGCAGGGAAACGGCTAGTTCCCGTTTCCCCACCCGGAGCAATCATCTGCAGGTTACCTGCCGTCTTATCACCCCTCATCCGCTTAACGGCAAACCGAAAATTCCGGTTCAGACCTGGCGGTGGAACAGGGTTCTGCCGGAGCCCGCTTCCATCTGGCCCTCGTGCTGATAGAGACCGGGGCCGGGAGGGAGGAACTGGCCAAGATATTCCTGAATCACCTCCAGTGAGGCGGAAATGATTTCCCGGTTGCGGAGATTCCGGGCGGCCACCTGGCGTTGCAACTGGGCCAGGTCCTCTAGTCCCGAGACACTCTCCGTGCCGGTGGATCTCTCCTCCCTGGCTTTTTTGACCTCCAAAAGCTGTTCCAGAATCTCTTCCTTAAAAACCGCCAGGCCCAGGATGGTCTCCTCCTGGGTCGCCGCCAGGGCTTGGGCTTCCTGTTCCAGACATTCCAGAAGTTCCTGGTACAGGGAGATCTCCTGCTGGAGCAGGGCCTCCGGATGGGACTGGGTGGCTAGATAGTTCATTCTGGTTCTCCTTGTTACAGGTCGGAGTGCGGTGCTGCATGTCCTGGAAGAGGCGGCTGGCCAATCCTATACCGCCCCCGGCAGCCAGGGCTTGGGCTACCTGTTGTTCGCAGAGTTGATAATAATCCTTACGGTTCCGGTTGGGGTTCATGGAGTAGACCATGGTTTGGCGCATCTGTTTCAGGAGTTGGTTAATAAAGACGCCCTCCACTTCGGCGCAAACCTTGGCCAGGTTACGGTTGCGGTCGGCTGGGTTTTTGGCCTTATATTGCCAGGAATAGAGCGAACTCAGGCCCGCGGTTCCCAGGGGGGCGGAAGATAAAGCCTGCAGGGGTTGAGGGGCCATGTCTTTCTCCTTAGATGATCTGTAACTCGGCCTGGAGGGCTCCGGCCGCTTTGATGGCTTGCAGGATGGCGATCAGGTCCCGGGGGGTGACGCCGATGGCGTTCAAAGCCTGGACTACCTGGCCGATGTTCACTCCCTCCGGCAGAACCATGAGGCGGTCCCTGCCCTCTTTTACGGTAACGGAAGTATCCGGCACCACTACGGTGCTGCCCTGAGAGAAGGGCAAGGGCTGGGAGACCCGGGGTTTTTCCTTGATCTGGATCATCAGATTGCCGTGGGCGATGGCCACCGTGGAGAGGCGGACGTTCTCACCCATAACCACGGTGCCGTTGCGTTCGTCGATGATCACCTTGGCCACCGTATCCACAGGAATTTCCAGGTTTTCCAGGGAGGCCAGCATGGGTACCATTCTTTCCTTAAAGGCCGGGGGCAACTTTATGGCAATGGTGCCGCCGTCCTTGGAGAAGGCATAGGTGCCCCGGAGATGCCGGTTGATGGCGCGTACGGCCCGGGTGGCCGTAGTGAAATCCGGATCATTGAGGGCCATGACAATGCTCTGCTTATCGGCAAAATCAAAGGGTATTTCCCGCTCCACCGTGGCCCCGTTGGCAATGCGGCCCGCGGTGGGATGGTTCTTGGTGACTCCGCCCCCGGCGTCACCGCTGGCGGCAAACCCCCCCACGGAGACGGGCCCCTGAGCCAGGCCGTAAACATTGCCGTCCACCCCCTTTAAAGGGGTGAGCACCAGGGTGCCGCCCTGGAGACTCTTGGCGTCGCCCATGGAGGACACCAAAACGTCGATGCGGGACCCCACCCGGGCAAAAGGAGGCAATATCGCGGTCACCGCCACCGCGGCGATGTTTTTCACCTTCATTTTTGTCTTGTTCGGGGTTATCCCCATATTGGTGAGCATATTGGCCAGTTCCTGGATATTGAAATCCACATTGGTGCCGTCACCGCTGCCGTTCAAGCCCACCACCAGGCCGTTGCCCAGGAGTTGGTTGGAGCGCACCCCCTTAAAAGAGGCCACGTCTTTCAAGCGGACGGCCTGGGCCGGGTGGGGCCACGCCAGAGTCAGCAGCACGGCCAGGGAGCAGCAGACCGCCAGGAAACCCCGGATCGCGGGAGACCAAGACTTTCGGAGGACGTCAGTTTTTGCCGGGTTGCGCATTTTATCTCACCATGGCCAGATATGGTCGAGGATCCGGGTCAGCCAGCCTTGGCGCTGCTTGTCGGAAACCACACCGTATCCGGTTATTTCCATCCGGGCCTCCGCCACTCTGGTGGAGAGGACCGAGTTGTCCGTGTTCAGGTCTTCAGGACGGACGATGCCGCTTAAAGTGACCACCTCGGTTTCGTTATTGATCTTCATCTGGCGCTGGCCTTTGATCACCAGATTCTTGTTGGGGAGAATATGGACGACCTGGGTGGTCAGGAAAGATATAAAGGAGCTTTTCCGGGCCGTATTACCCGTGCCCTTGGAGACATTACCCACCGCACCTTCGATGGCGTTTTCCGCGGTGACGGTGTTGTCTTGAAAGGCGTTCATTTGGGGCATGCTGAGACCGAGCAGGGAGGTGATGCCCACCTTGACTCCGGAAGTTCTGTCGGCCTGGGTGGCGGCCTCATCTGCGGCGCTATTGGTTTCCTGGATGACGACCGTCACAATGTCCCCCACGTTACAGGCCCGGAGATCGGCTAACAAGCCCCGGGGGCTTTTAGGGGTCCAGAGAGAGCCTTCCTGGGGCGGTGGCGAGGGGGGCATGGGCAGGGCCTTGGGAGGTTCCATGACCACGCCTTTGTGCTTGGTATGATTGAGTTGCGAGGTACAAGCCCCGAGGAGAAACATCAGTCCCAAGATTGCCCACAGCCGGAAAAATCTGCCTGATCTCATAACACCACCTTAACCGTCTTGGCGTCCACCACTTCAGCTTGAAACTCTTTCTTGCTCTTGGAGTTGCGGACGCGTATCAACCGGCCCAAATAGCCGTCCTCCCGGGTCACCCCCCTGGTGGTGATCTCCAGGCCGTTTTGGTTTAAGACCACGGTGACCATTTCTCCCCTTTTGATGAGGGGAGTGTGACTGAGGTGACGGCTGGTCAAAATTTCCTGGGGGCCTGCGCCCTTGGCCAGGGTGCGGCCGAGGACCTGCTTCGCTGAGGTGAAGATGTCCCGTTGAGAGAGATTGGTCACATCCCGGAGGCTTAAGTGCACATCATTGGGACCGATCACCGTTTGCGGCTGAACGGGCCGGGAGGTGCAGACCACTTTTTGCTCCAGGGTGACCTTGGCCCGGACTTTAAACTTCTTGAGGAGGCGTCCCTCCCTGAGGACCGCCATCTCCAGGATGACATCGCCCAACAAGCGCTCCTGTCCCTTGGGAGGCAATACGTCCAGGGTAAAGTTATTATCCGGCAGCAGTACCGGCTCCTCCTGGGGATACATCTGGATGTTGATTTCCGAGGCGGGCCAGGGATTCTGGGTTTTGATGTAACGCTGGTAGGCCCCGCTGATTGCTTCGCTATTCAGGATAATGCCGGTTTGGCGCACCTGAATGGCCGCAGGCATATCGGCGTTCTTGAGCAACCCGCCGAGACCCATTTGGGCCAGGCGATACTGCAGGAACTCCCGGGTCAGCGTGAAGAACTGTCCCGGGGGCGGCGCCGACCAGATCAGGGCCTGGCCGTACTTCTGCGACAGGTCAGCAGGAAGTTCCGCCAGATTGTTCAAGGTGATGTATTCCCCGGCTGCGGCTGCTTCCGCACGAAACTTAAAGGCGGTCTTGCCTTCGCCCCCCCAGGCTTTGGAAACCAAGAGGGCCAAGACCAGTAAAGCCGCCAGACTCAACATCTTCCCCAAGGGCCGCATCAGCGTCATCCTCCTACTAGGTCTTGAGGCTGTAAACCCGCTCCAGCATTTGATCCGCGGTTTGGATGGCCTTGGAGTTAAGCTCATAGGCCCGTTGGGTGATAATCATGTTGACCATCTCTTCCATCACGTTCACATTGGAGACTTCCAGGTAGCCCTGGGCGATGGTGCCCACCCCGTCTACTCCCGGTTTTCCCTCTGTGGCTTCCCCGGAGGCCTCCGTCACCTGGAAGAGATTGCGCCCCACGTTGCTCAATCCGGCCTGGTTGGGGAAGGTAAAGAGACTGATCTGTCCAGTGGCCACCGGTTTATTGTCGGGACCGTAACAGGTGATTTTGCCGCTGGAATCGATGGAGGTGTAAACCGTGGTAACAGGCACGGTGAACTCCGGCTGCACCCGGTCGCCGTTGGGGGTGGTGACAAAGCCGTCCTTATCCATCTTGAAAGATCCCGCCCGGGTATAATATTCAATGCCGTTGTTGAGGATCTTGTAAAAACCCTTGCCCTCAATGGCCACGTCCAGTTCGTTTTCCGTGTGGACGTAATCCCCCTGGGAAAAGATCTTGCTGATAGCCACCGGCCTGACCCCCAGCCCCACCTGCAAGCTGGTGGGCACCTGGCCGCCGCCGGGGAGTTCACCTCCAGCCTGGCGGGTTGTCTGGTAAACCAGGTCCTCAAAGTCCGCCCGGCTCTTTTTAAAGCCGGTGGTATTGACGTTGGCCAGGTTATTGGAAATGATGTCCAGCCGTAATTGTTGGGCCCCCATACCGGTGGCCGCTGACCACATACCCCGAATCATGACTGCTTCTCCTCCCTCTTAAGCAGTTGTGCCCACTTCTTCTATAACCTTGCGGTCTTTGGCCGCAAAGGTGTCAATGACCTTCAGGTAGGCTTCAAAAGTGCGTTGAATATCTATCAGTTGCACCATCTCGGCAGTGGGATCCAAGTTGCTCTCTTCGATCTCCCCCTCCCGGATCTTGGTGTTGGTGGGTTCGGTCTCCTGCCCCGATGCCGGGGTGGCGGCATAGAAACAATGTCCCTGCTGTCTTAAGGCCTGAGGGTTAGGGAAATCCACCACGGTGATCTGATCTCCCAGGGACTTGTCCATATGTACGCCCCCTTCCTGGTCCATATAGAAGTTCTGATCATTGGCATTGAGGGTGATGGGACCGTTTTTGCCCATGACCAGATACCCTTCTTTGGTCACCAACTGCCACTCCTGGTTGAGCCGGAAGGCGCCGTTCCGGGTATATTGCACGCCCTGGGGCGTCTGCACTTTAAAAAACCCGGGCCCGTCCAGCCCGAAGTCAGTATCGTTGCCGGTGGCGTGGAGACTACCCTGGGAATAATCCCGGGAACGGACATTGAGGAAATAGGCTTGTTGTTGCCCCTGCTCGTCGACGGGGTCACCCGGGGCTTCCAGGCGCCAGAGATGCAGGAGCTCCTGTTTGAACCCCGGGGTATTGGCATTGGCCATGTTGTGACTGAGGAGTTCGAGCTCCTTGGAAGCCCGTATCCCCATATAAGTGGCCATGTTCCATCCCAACTGCAGCACCTGTGATCCTCCTCGGCTTGGACCCCGCAACCCCTGTGGTCGTTTCCGGGCCCTATTTGGCTAAATTTGAATGCAAAGGGGGTGCCAAACGGTAATTCCTCGATAATATTATAAAATTATCGATTAGGGGGTGGGTTCAAGACGGAAAAAGTTGCCCACAAGGTCCGGCGCTTAGGGTTTTTCCAGGGTTAAAGAGAGCCTGGCTGACAATAAGCTCCAGACCCCAGGTTCCACCCTGCCGCATCCCTATCTTGAAAATTACCAAGTTTCCGGATATTCTAATAATGGAGGCCGACCTCCGGCGCGGCCGAATTTGGTTGCCTGCATTTTTTTATTTCCCAGGGGAGGGTGGTTAGCGGGGCCCGATCTTTCCGGCCTCCAACTTTCCGGCCCCCGATGATTTATTATTAAGTGCCTTTAACCCACCACGAAACCGACCTGCCGCCGGCCGGCGCCGCCTGGCAGGAAGCCGTGCCGGCCCTGGTCCGGGGGGAGCGGAAGATTTATCTTCAGGGCCTCACCCCGGCCGCGGGGGCCTACGTCCTGGCCCGCCTCTTTCAGAAAGTACGCCGCCCCTTTCTGGTGGTCACTCCCAATACCCAGACCCATGAGGTCTTTGTCAAGGACCTGGCTTTTTTTTCCCCGGAGATGGCGGGAACCAACGGCGACCCCTGGCCCCGGCTCCTCCTTTTTCCGGCCCATGAGGTTCTTCCCTTTAAAGAACTCAGCTTCGACCCCGAGGTGAGTTGCGCCCGGGTGGGTGCGGCTTACCTGGCCCTCACCTGCAAGGAGCCCTGGTTGCTGGTGGCCCCGGCCGCGGCCTTGCGCCAGAAACTGCCGCCCCCGGAGAAGTTGCAGGAGGCCATGGCTTATGTGGTGGCCGGAGAGACCCTGGAGCGTGAGTCTTTTCTGCAAAACCTCCTGGAAGGCGGTTATGACCGGCGGCCGGTGGTGGAAGAAAGGGGGGAATTCAGCGTCCGGGGGGGGATTATCGATCTCTTCCCGCCCCTTTACGACCGGCCCGTGCGCCTGGAGTTCTGGGGGGACGAAGTGGAGTCCCTGCGCTTTTTTGACCCGGCCAGCCAGCGCTCCCAGGGTTCTCTGGAAGAACTGCTGGTGCTGCCCGCCAATGAAGTGATTCTGGACGCCGCAGCCCGGGAACACGCCTTGGCCCGGCGCAAGCGCCGCCAGGACCCCCAGTTCTGGCAAAACGTGCAACTGGGGCGGCATTTTCCCCGGATCGAACGCCACCTGGAAGATTTTTATGACCGGACCAGCACCTTGTGGGACTATCTGCCCCCGGATACCGTGGTGGTGGAATGGGACCCCCTGAACCTGGCCCAAGACCTCCAGAAATTGGCGGAGCGGGCCGCGCAAGAACCCCCGGACTGGCTGGACGAAGAACCCTGGGAAGAGCGGCGCCAGGGCTATGCCACTATTTTTTGCCCCCTGCTCCCCTGGGGCCTGCCGGAGGAGGCCGCGGAATTAACTTTCCAGGTGGAGAAAAATGAGGGCCTGGCCCTGGAACTGGCCCAGGCCGGGGCCGAGGGCGGACGTCTGATTCCCGCCCTGGCCGGCCGCCTGGAGGAGTGGCGGCGCAGTGGCTTCCAGGTCATCCTGGTCTGTCTCAGCCGCCATCGGGCCGAAAGGTTGGCCCAACTCCTGAAGGAAGAGAACCTGGACGCCACCTTCACCCTGCAACCCTCCTGGGAGCCCGGCGACGCCATGGAAATCACCGTGGGGGAACTCTCGGGGGGCTTCCGCCTGCTGGCCGCAGGGCTGATTATCCTTACCGAGGACGAGGCCTTGGGGTTCCGGCCCGAGCGGCGGCGCCACAAAGAGAGCCGGCCCCCTCAGTTTCTCACCTCCCTGGCGGATCTGGAGGAGGGAGATGCCATCGTGCACCTGGACCATGGCATCGGCATTTACCGGGGTCTGGTCAAGCTCACCGTGGGCGCCGAGGTCAACGACTTCCTGGAGCTGGAGTACCAGGGGGGAGACCGCCTCTACCTGCCGGTGGACCGCCTCCAGTTGGTGCAGAAATACCTGGGTGTGGACGGCGTTACCCCCCGTATCGAACGTCTGGGGGGCAAATCCTGGGAACGCACCAAGAAAAAAGTCAAAAAGGCGGTGGAAAAGATCGCCCGGGAACTGGTGGAGCTTTATGCGGCCCGCCGGGTGCTGCCGGGTCATCATTTCTCATCCCCGGATCCGGTGTTCCGGGAGTTTGAGGCCAACTTTGAATATGAGGAGACCTCCGACCAGCTCCAGGCCATCCAGGAGGTCCTGGGGGACATGACCGCGGACAAGCCCATGGACCGGTTGATTTGCGGAGACGTGGGCTACGGCAAGACCGAAGTGGCCCTGCGCGCCGCTTTTAAAGCGGCCATGGACGGCAAACAAGTGGCGGTACTGGTGCCCACCACCGTGCTGGCGGAGCAGCATTACGATACTTTTGCCCGGCGACTGGCTCCTTATCCTTTGAAAGTCCAGGTCTTGAGCCGTTTTAAATCCCCGAAGGAGCAAAAAAGCATCCTGGCAAATTTGGAGCAGGGCCGGGTGGACATCATCATCGGCACCCACCGCCTGGTCCAGAAAGACGTGGTCTTCCATGACCTGGGGCTGGTAATCGTGGATGAGGAGCAGCGCTTCGGAGTGCGCCAGAAAGAAAAGATGAAGGAGTGGCGCCGGACGGTGGACGTCCTGACCCTCACCGCCACCCCCATTCCCCGCACCTTGCAGCTCTCCCTCACCGGACTCCGGGAGTTGAGCGTGATCAACACCGCGCCGGAGAACCGCCGCTCCATCCGCACTTATCTCTGCCATCCGGAAAAGGCGGTGATCCAGTCGGCCATTCGCCGGGAGTTGGCCCGGGGGGGCCAGGTCTTTTTCGTCCACAACCGGGTGCGCACCCTGGGAAGGTGGACCCGCCAGGTCCAGGAAATGGTGCCGGAGGCCCGGGTGGCCATGGCCCACGGTCAGATGGTGGAACGGGAATTAGAGCAGGTCATGCGCCGTTTCAGCCGGGGGGAAGTGGACGTTCTCATGTGCACCGCCATTATCGAGGCCGGGCTGGACATCCCTGCAGCCAACACCATCATTATCAACCGGGCCCATACCCTGGGGCTGTCCCAGCTCTATCAGCTCCGGGGCCGGGTGGGGCGCAGCCAGGCCCAGGCTTACGCCTATCTCCTGGTTCCCGGCGAGGCCGGGTTGTCCACCGAGGCCCAGAAGCGCTTAAAAGCCCTGATGGAATTCACGGAACTGGGCTCCGGCTTCAAAATCGCCCTCCACGATTTGCAGATAAGGGGCGCGGGCAATCTCCTGGGCCAGGCCCAATCGGGCCACCTGGCGGAGGTGGGCTACGAACTCTATTTGCAACTCCTGGAGCAAACCATCCGGGAATTTAAGGGGGAGGCCCGGGAAGAGCCGCTGCCCGATCCGGAGATCCGCCTGCCCGTGGCCGCTTACCTGCCCGAGGATTACGTGCCGGATATCCAGCAACGCCTGGCTCTCTACCGCCGTCTGTCGGACCGGCTCTCCCCGGAAATGATCCGGGAGTTGGAAGAGGAGTTGCTGGACCGTTTCGGGCCGCTGCCTTTAGAAGGACGGAATCTGCTGGAAGTGGTGCGGGCCAAGAATCAGCTGCGGGAGTTGGGCATCAAACGCCTGGATCTGCAGGACAGCTTTGCGGTGCTCCAGTTCGCCCGGCCCGAGCGCCTCAGTGTGGAGCGGTTGCTGGTCCTGCTCAAGAAACGGCCGCAGACCTTTCGCCTCAACCCGGATCAGTCGTTGCGGATTCGCCTCCCAGAGGAGGGGACGCCGTTTGTGCGATTGCAAAATTGCTTGAAAGAAGTGGAGACATTTGTTAAGGCTGATGCAGAGGGATTAAAAAGATGAAAAAGTTCGATATGAAAATATTGGTTTTTCTAGCCGCTTGTCTGGCCTCCTGGTTTGGCGCGGCTCCTGTGAAAGCGGAGATAGTGGACCGGATTGTGGCGGTGGTCAATGATGACATTATCACCATGTCAGAGTTGAACCAGATGTCAAGAATGTTTCAATCCCGCCAAAAACTCGACCCGAAAGGGAAGGAACGCCAAGCCCTTAAACGGGAAATGTTGGAGGCCCTCATTGACCGGAAACTGGCGAAGGCTGAGGCCAAACGCCGGGGTATTGCCATTTCGGACAAAGAGCTGGACGCGGCCGTTGAGGATTTTAAGAAAAAAAATCGAATACCGGATGATGCCACCCTGACGAAAGACCTGGCTCAACACGGGATGACTTTGAAAGAACTGCGGCAACAGCTGGCTGACCAGATCCAGCAGGAACGCCTGGTTTTTATCGCCGTGGGGGCTAAAAAGTCCTCGGTTTCCGAAAAAGAAGTGCGTCATTATTATGAGACGCATTTCCAGAAATCCAGTGGTAAACAGGTGCATCTCCGCATGATTAATCTACCCTACCCTCCCGGGGCTACTCCCGGGCAAAAGGAAGAGATCCTGAAAAAGGCGGAGGGCGCACTCAAGGATATACGCCTGGGTGGGTCGCTGGCGGAAGTTTTGCAGAAGTATTCCCTCACCAGCCAGGATATGGGGTTCATCAACCAGGCTGATCTTAACCCCCAACTGGGGGAATTGATCAGCAAGCTGCGGCCCGGAGAGGTGGCTCCCATCCAGACCCCGGCAGGTTTCCAAATGATGATCCTGGTGGGACGTCGCTCCGGCACCCCACCCTCTTTCGAAGAAGTGGCCCCGCAAATCCGCAGGATGCTCGAAGGCCTGGCCATGCAAAAGGAATTCGCGCAATGGGTTAAGACCCTGCGGGCCAAGGCCCATATCAAGATTATGTTGTGAGCAGTAAGCAGTAAGCTGTGAGCAGTATTTTTCCGGTTCTCAAACGCAGCCCGGTAATGAATAATCTGACTGCAGATAGCTGAAAGCTGAAAGCCATTGACCACCGCAGAGCGCAGAGCGCAGACCGCTGACCAGATGCCAGTGGCGGACATTGCCCGCCTGGCCGACCACGTGGGCCAGTTGGTGGCTATTAAAGGTTGGGTCCACCATCTCCGCTCCAGCGGCAAGGTGCGGTTTATGGTGGTCCGGGACGGCACCGGGTTGGTCCAGGGAGTGCTGGTTAAAGGGCAACTCCCGGAGGCAGACTTCGCCGCCTTCGACCGGCTCACCATCGAGTCCTCTCTGACCCTCAAAGGAAAGGTGCGGGCCGAAGCCCGGGCCCCCGGCGGCTATGAACTGGAGGTCACCCGGGTCGAACCCCTGAACCTGGCCCAGGATTACCCCATCTCCCCCAAAGAGCATGGTGTGGCCTTTCTCATGGACCATCGTCACTTGTGGCTCCGCTCTCCCCGGCAACAGGCCATCCTCCGGGTGCGGGACGAGGTCTGCCGGGCCTGCCGGGACTTTTTTCATGACCGGGGTTTCATCCTGGTGGATACTCCCATCCTCACCCCCACCGCCTGCGAAGGCACCACCAGCCTCTTTGAAACGGACTACCTGGATCGGGGCAAGGCCTATCTCTCCCAGAGCGGCCAGCTATATCTGGAAGCCGCGGCCATGGCCCTGGGCCGGGTTTATTGCTTCGGACCCACCTTCCGGGCCGAAAAGTCCAAGACCAGGCGCCACCTCACGGAGTTCTGGATGGTGGAAGCGGAGGCCGCGTTTTACACCCTGGAGGACGTCATGGAACTGGCGGAGGGCCTGGTGAGCTACGTGGTCTCCCAGGTGCTGGCCCGCCATCGCCGGGAACTGGAGACCCTGGAAAGGGATTTAGCCCCCCTGGAGGCGGTGGTTCCCCCTTTTCCCCGGATCAGTTATGGCGAAGCCATTGCCCGGCTGCAGGAAATGGGCAACGACATGGCCTGGGGCGAGGATTTCGGGGGTGATGAAGAAACCGTCATTTCCCAGGCCTTTGACCGGCCGGTGATGGTGCACCGCTATCCCCGTTCTTGCAAAGCCTTCTATATGGAAGCGGACCCGGAGGCGCCGGAGTTGGCCCTCTGTGTTGACATGCTGGCTCCGGAGGGCTATGGCGAGATCATCGGCGGCTCCCAGCGGGTGGCGGATCTGGAGACCCTGCTGGCCCGCCTGGAGGAACACCATCTGCCCCGGGAACCCCTGGAGTGGTACCTGGATCTGCGCCGCTTCGGCAGCGTGCCCCATAGCGGCTTCGGTTTAGGCATCGAACGTCTGGTGGCCTGGCTCTGCGGCCTCAAACACGTGCGGGAGGCCATTCCCTTTCCCCGCCTCCTGGACCGGTTGTATCCTTGAGGGGGAGAATTTTAAGAAAGGGGGCCGGGGTCGCGATCTCTATCCCTTCTCCAAACTCCCACCAGCCAGGTAGGTTGATTAACCGAAAACCGAAACCGGTCTTTTAACATTTACACCTTGGTAAGGTCTAACTCTATGAAGCCCATGAGGATTGCCGATGACTGATCCCCAGCTCGTGGCCCGGGCGCAAGAGGGTGATCTCCCGGCCTTCGAGGAACTGGTAAAAAAGTATCAGCGGGAAATATACGGTTTGGCCTATCGGCTGGTACTGGATGCGGAAGAGGCCAAAGACTTGACGCAACAGGCGTTTATGCAGGCGTTTGTGCACATCAAGGGCTTTCGCCAGCAGGCGCAGTTTAGGACCTGGCTTTTCCGGATCGCCATCAACCAATGTTACAATTACTTGAAAAACAAGAAAAAATTTGGTGATCCGGTGGATGCCGATAATTTTGTCCTGGTGGGAAAGGACTCTCCGGAGGAGGACCTGATAGCCCAGGACGAACGCCGGCGTCTCTATGCCGCCCTGACCCGCCTGCCGGCCAAGCAGCGGGCGGTCATTACCTTGAAACTGGAGCAGGGCCTCTCCTATGAGGAGATCAGCCGGGTCTTGGGAGGCACTGCCGGGGCGGCCCGGGTCAATTATTGCCAGGCCATTAAAACCCTGAAGAAATATCTGAAGAACGAGGATGAGCATGAAGTGGCGGTGCGCTCTTACCCAAAGATGGTTACCCGCGTATCTCGACGGTGATCCCCCCTCTTTTTGGCGGGAGAGGCTGAGGTCGCATCTGGCAAGGTGTCCGGCCTGTCGGGAGGAGTTGGCGGAATTGGCAGAGGTGGTCAGGAGGGTAAAGTCTACGGCCGTCCCGGAACCGGAACCGCGATTCTGGCAAAACTTCAATCAGGAGTTGCACTTAAAGCTGGCCCAGAGCGTCCCTGCTCCACCGCCGTCCCGGGTGTTCAAATTACCCTATCTGCTGGGGGCTCCGGCCTTGGCCCTGTTGCTTATCTGGGTCGCCGTAGGCTACCTGAATCCGGAACGGTCCGTCCTGGCTCCCACACCCCAGATGGCCAAGCAGGAGAGGGCTATACAGGAGAGAGCCGCGGAGAAAATGGTAGCCAAGCCCCGGGTCACCGCGCCCTCCCCGGAGACCACGGGTGTGGTCGCCTTTGTCGCCCAAAATGGAGAAGAGATGTCTCCGGACGACGATCTGACGGGCCTCCGCGGTGATCTGGATTCCACCTTGGCCGGGATGACGGAGCAGGAAAAGGAGGCTTTCCTGAAAAGGTTGCGTCAGCACGAAAAGGATGGCTCATGTCTAAGAAAAATTTCTGTAATTTTTTGGGCCTAATCCTGGCGATAACGGCTGCGGTCACCTTGACCTTTTCCCCAGCCAATGGAGGCAGGGCCAGCTTTCAAGAACAATTTCTAGAGATTAAACGCAAGCAATTGGGGCCGGAACTGGGGGTGAGCCAGCAGACCGTGGACCAACTCCTCCAGATCGAACAACGCTACCAGGCCAAGCGGCGGAAATTATACCGGGATTCGAAGGCAGATTTCCAGCGCCTGCGGCAAGCCATTTACCGGCCCTCACCTTCAGCCCCAGAAGTGAAAGCCATCCTCAGCGCCATCAAAGGGAAGTTGCAAGAGTCGCAAAATTTACACCAGCAGGAGATTCAAGAAGAGGGGAAGCTGTTGACCCCGGTGCAGTTAGCGCGCAATATCCTGTACCATAAAAAATTGTTGCGGGAAGCCCAGAACATCAAGGGCAGGAGTTCCGGGAAAACCGCGCCTTTCCGCCCGCCGTCGGGCTCCCGGGAGATTCAGGTTTCCCGCAGTACTGGAAGCGGTCAGGGCTCTGGAGATACTTATCAAGAGAAGAGTGCGTATCCAGAAAAGGAAGCACCTATCATGGGACAGCAAGCCCAGTTGGAAAAATCTCTGGGAGTGAACCGGCAGACGGTGGTCCAACTTCTGCAAATCAGGGAGCGTTATAATCCCTTGCGCCGGCAGTTGATCAGCGCCGCCAAGAATGAATTTCAACAGCTGGAAGAGGTGATGCGCCAGCGTAATCCTGCCGAGCAAGAAGTGAAAAATATTCTTACCAATATCAGAAAAAAAGAACAGGAGATGCAAGCTCTGAAACAGCGCCAGGACGAAGAAGAGATGGCGATTCTCACTCCGGTGCAACAGGGCCGCTACCTGATGTTTCTCATAGCCTTGCGCCAGCAAAAGGGGAGAGGGCCCCGGAGCCATCATCTTCCCGCCGACGGCGGGTTTGCCACCAGGCCCGCCGGCAACGCTCCTCCGGTGAGGTACCCCGCCGCCCGGTAAGCCCTTTGGCGGAAAGAGCAGCAAAAAAGCTTAGGCCCGGAGTCCCGGGAATGAGGAGGGAGCTGAAGGATCGAGATCCTGGAGCCCCTCTTTTTTTGGACTTGCCAAGAGTACCGCGGTAAAGCTAAAATATCGGCGGTGTGCCGGAGTGGTGGAATTGGTAGACGCAGGGGACTCAAAATCCCCCGGGGTTCGCCCTGTGCGAGTTCGAGTCTCGCCTCCGGCACCAGTTATAAAGCAGCTCCAGCCGCAGGGGAAGGGGCTGGACCAGAGCAATTGGCAAAGGGAATTTGCCGGTTAATTGAACGGAGGAGATTCTTTTGCCAAGGTTGGTCTGCCCTGCCTGTGGCTCGTCCAGGCTCCGGCGGAGCCGCACCCGGCCAGGAAAGGAAAGGTTTCTTAAGCGTCTGGGCTTAAGAGCATTCCGCTGCCGGGAAGATGGCTGCCATTGGCGGGGGTTGCTCAACCCCTATCCCCTGGCGGCAAGACTGAAGGATTTCTCTAGTTGTAATTACCGCTCAGTCTGGTTATTTACCGGGTATATTGCGCTAATATTAATTATCTTTCTGACGGTGGTAGGCCTAATTAGTTCTTGATAGACAAGCATATCCCCCACCCCTCTAACACCCCCATTAACTTGGATTCCCCGCCCGTATTATTTTTTGGAGGCTAAGTATCCCCCATGAAAAAAATTATTTCCCTGTTAATCAGCATCTCCCTGGCCGTGCTCCTGGCGGTGGCCGCCCCGGCGGCCGCGGCGGAGCTCAGGATTCTCTATGTCAACGATTTCCATGGCTTTGCTGCACCTTACCAGTCCGTGGGCTCCCAGGA
Organism: Syntrophales bacterium; assembly: GCA_028688935.1. Classification (GTDB taxonomy): domain Bacteria; phylum Desulfobacterota; class Desulfobaccia; order Desulfobaccales; family 0-14-0-80-60-11; genus SURF-52. Next base: position 686 of record JAQTXE010000053.1, on the reverse strand, counting down.
GGTCTTGGGGGGAGCGGCTTATCTGGCCGGAGAAGTAAATAAGCTCAGGAAAGAAAAGCCTTCCCTGCTGCTGGCCGCGGGGGACATGATCCAGGGGAACAGTTGGGCCAATCTCTCTAAGGGCAAATCCTCCATCGCCCTGATGAACCTGATGCACTTTGACGCCATGGTGGTGGGCAACCACGAATTTGATTTCGGCCAGAAGGTCTTGAAGAAGAGGATCGCCCAAGCCCGCTTCCCGGTTTTGGGGGCCAACGTCGAGGGCTTTAAAGACGGGCTTAAACCCTTTGTCATCAAAAAAATCCAGGGGTTGAAGGTGGCTATCATCGGCGTGGTCACCCCGGATACCCCTGAATCCACCCATCCCAGGAATGTCGCGGGCCTGAAATTTCTACCCCCCGCAGTGGCCGTGGAAAAGTACCTGCCACGACTCAAAAAGCAGGCGGACCTGGTTATTGTCCTCTCCCATTGCGGCTACCAGGCGGACCGCAATCTGGCCGCGAGCGTGCCGGGGATCGGGGTCATCGTGGGGGGGCATTCCCATACCAAGCTGCTTCAGCCCGCGGTGGTGGGCGAAACCATCATCGTCCAGGCCTGGGAGCATGCCAAGGCCCTGGGGGTCCTGGACCTGAGGCTGGAAGATGGCAAAATCACAAACTTCAGCGGCCATCTGGAGATGATCAAGC
>JAQTXE010000312.1 GCA_028688935.1 Syntrophales bacterium | reverse complement strand
AATCCACTCCGGCTAAGTTTCATTTCCTCGTTTTTCCATCGTTATGGGGCCTCTTGGTTGCGATATTAAATTCCATAAGTCTGTAAATTTTCACCTTTTATTCCCCCCTTTTTTAAAGGGGGGTTAGGGGGGATTTTAAAAGGGTCGGAAAACTCAGCTGAATACCCTTTTTCCAAGGAGGTTTTTATTCTCCCTAGTCCCCGGCGGCCTCCACACCTGCATCCTTTGCCAGGGTCTGGGCCGCCTTAACCTGTAGCTCCAACTGCTCCGACTGGGACGGGTCTGGGCACCACTGATTCTGTAACTCCCCGGCCAGGAGCAGGGTGGTGTCCGCCGCCACTACGGCCCGCCGCAATTTCTCGTCGTTCTGCCACTGTTCCTCCAGCAACGGGGCATAGTAGCTTTGCACCGTCTCCAGGGACCGCTGCACTTTCTGGAAAGTACCGGGGTTCTGGCAACAGCCAGCCGCCAGGACCAGGGCCAGGCCCAAGGCCCATAAGCTTTTGCGCATCATTTGCCTCCTTCCGCAGACATGGATTTTTCCCCCTGGGGCCGGGGCACGCCGAAGCGCTCCGCCACCTGGTCCCCTGGCAGGGGTACGCCTATTTCCTTTAAATTGCGGTAAACTTCGGACAGGGTCTTCAGGTCTTCCTCCTCCTCCAGCTTGAAGCGGAACCAGGGGCAGGGCCGGTCCCAGCCGAAGTTGAAGCCCACCAGGGGCCGGAGAAGCTGCTCCCTCAGGGTCACTGCCAGGGTTTGGGCGTCCGCCTCCACCAGGTCCCGGCGCACCTGGGCGTGAACCCGGGCGGCGCTGTAAGTGCCGGTGGCCCCCGCGGTATCCGTGGTCAGGGTCTGCCCCAAAATGGCCTTGGACATCTCCCGGTTGCAAAACTCCGCCAGGGTCTGGTAAGGATTGGCGTTGCCGGCAAGGCGCGACGCGGCTTCCACGAATTCGATCTCCGTATTTTTGCTGATCACGCCCGCGGCGTCAGACCCCAGGCTGCGGATGGCCCGGATCAGGGCCTCCCGGTCCGCGGCCGAGGACCCGGGGTCGTATTTCCCCAGGCGGAGCGGCATGCCGAAGACCTCGTTGAACGCCGCCCAATCCTTCAGCGCGTAATTTTTCAGCAGATACATCCAGGCTACCACCCGCAGCACCCCGGCCCGGGGCGCGTGGCCGCTCCGGGCCTTGAAGCGGTGGTAGATCACTTTCCAGGGGGGCGGCTCTTCTCCCTGCCAGGGGGCCTCCGGGGTCAGGAGCCGGGGTTTCAGGTCCTGGATAAAAGTCACCCGTTTTTGGGGAATCCACCTGAGTTCCACCACCGGGGCCCGGCCTCCGTCCACCTCCCAGAGGATTTCCGAGCACGCGAAACCTTTGCCTATGGCGTCCAACAGATCCAGGAGCGAACTCTCCACCTCGGGAAGCGCCTGGATGGTCTCCCGGACAAAGCCGGCGATGCCTTCATCCTCCGGAGACTTGGAATAGGGCAGCACTTCATAGTCCAGGCTCAATACCGCCATCTTCCGGGTCTGGAGAAGGGAGGCCAGGTGCGCGTCCTTTTCTTCCATCTCCTCGAAGAGTTCCATCTGGCGATAAACGTCCCCCAGGTCCGCCAGCCGGAAAATCTCCGTCAGCCGCTCCGGGGTGAGCCCGGCGCTGGGGTAGGTAGACCAGCGCTCCGCCAGGCTCACCGCGGCCAACTCCCGGGTCTCCGGCTTCGCCTGGGGTTGAAAAACTCTGCCGAATAAATCCTTCAGACCCATCTTTTCTCCTGAAAAATGTAGGGTGGGCACCGCCCACCAATTCCTTAGAGCAGGCTAAAACGCCCCCCGGCCCCGGAAAGTCCGGGGTTTGACCGCTTCGTATTCCGGGGCCGCGGCCCCTCCCATCCCCTGGGCCAAACGGATGGCCCCTTCCAGGGCGTCCGGCCCGTCATCGTGCAGGGTCCGGGAGGGAAAATAGAGCATTTGCTCCACCAGGAGCTCCTGATCCGAATGGCCCCGGATAAAGCGGATCTTACCCCGCTCCAGCAAAGGGGAAAGACTGGCCACCCGGGTCTCCTTGGCCAGACGGCTGGTCACCCCTTTGACGGGCAGCATCTGGCCCCGTTCCTGTCCCAGGCGGTCGAATTCTTTCAGCAGCAGGCGTTGGAAAAGGTTGTCCTCCACGCCGAAAACCTGATAGCCATATTCCTGGTGGCGGTTAAAGATGGCCCCCAGGGTCTGTTCCAGGGTGGTCTTCTGGATGAAGGCGTCCATCACGTAAAACACCAATTCCCGACGGTCCCAACCCACGGTGATGGCAGCCTTGTAGTCGGCGCCCGCGCCGCTCTCCAGGGAAGGGTCGAAAAAGCCCACCACCACCAGGTCCCGGTCTTTCAGGCTGTCCGGATGGTAGTAGTGAACCCACTCTTCCTTGAAAAACCCCGATTCCGGCACGGGTTCGTTCATCTTTTCCCGGTTGAAGGCCAGGGACCCCATCATCTGCTTCTGTTGGGCCAGTCTGGACGCGGGGTGCCGGGCTTCCCACAGGGAACTGCCGTCTTCCTGGAAGGCCCGGTAAATGCGCCGCGCAAAATGGCAATAGGGCTCCTCCGGGCTGGTCAGCATCAGGTGCAGGGCGCTGCGCCACCTTAAGATGGTGCCGATGATCATCAAGGTGCCCCCGGCGTCCAGGGCCGGATAGACCGCGGATTTCACCCAATCTAAAATTTGCTGCACGATCTCCGGGTTGCGGACGTTTTGGTCGTTCTCCAGGTCGTCCAGGATCACCAGATCGGGCCGCCACTGCTTATGCTTCAGCCCCCGGAGCCGTTGGCCCCGGCCCCGGGCCTTCACCCGGATGTCATTTAGGGTGACAAAATCATCCACCGCCCGGTTGGTCTTCACCAGTGGCCCGAAATCCTGTTGCAGCCTCTCGTTGTAGAGCAGTTCCAGGTAAATGTACCCCGTCAGATCGGATGCCAGGTCCTCGCTGTCGCTGCCGATGAGGATGAAATGCCGCCGCTTGAAGCAGATCTGGTGCAGCACATAGCCGAAGGCGCACACCGTAGTTTTGGCGAATTCCCGGGGCGCGGCCACGGCCACCGGGGTGACCACCTCTGCCCCCCGCTGCTCCAGAAATCCCACCAGTTCGTAGTGGAAGGGCGCGGGGGCCTTGTCAAAGTAGTGGGGGAGATAGGTGCGGCAGAAATAAAGGGGGTCGCTCGCGGCCCGGGCCAGCCGGGTTGCTTGTTTTTCTTCGCTGTCTTGCCAAAACGGCGTTACCTCCAGGGTGAGGCGCATCAGCAGCGCGTCGGCCTTCTGGCGGAACTCCGCCTTGGTCAGCTTCTTTTTCAAAGTCATTGTGTCTTTGGCTTTGTTTTTCCTGTTAGCCGTCATTTTCCAAATTCCGGAAAAACTCCTGAATGCGGGAGGTAATAATCTTCAATTCCTCCGGGTCCGTCACCCAACCTCGCAAAAACTCGCTAAAGCGGTCCATCACCTCTAAAGAAGCGGCCTTCAGGTCCACCCCTTGGGTGCAGAGGCGGTCGATCAAGGTGAGGATCTTGGTGAGTTCGTCCAATTCCTGGGGTTTAAGCTCGCCTCGGATCAGCAGCCTGCCGGTCTTTTCCCGGAGCACGCCCTTCAGGGCCTCCCCCAGCCACCGGGGCGAGACCAGCACCTGCAAGCGCTTTTCGTCCCAATGGCCTTCCCGGCGCCAGCGCTGCAAAGAAGATAGGGAAACGGGAAAGAGCCGCTGAATTTCGTCCAGGCTTTTCCCGGCCAAATAAAGGGATTGGGCTTCTTCCAAGTAGAGGTCTCTCTTGCCGGTTTTGGCTCTCTTCCGGTTCGCCGTCATGGTCCCCAGGGTATAGGCGAAAACCGCTAAAACCTCCAGCACACCTGGGAAGCTTGACCCGGGATCGATAAGCTCCATTATGTGGGAGCATAATTTCTAGACTCCATTCCAATCAATTCTTCATCCCGCTCTCACTGGCATGTATGTTCAAATCTTTTACTGACCACTGACCACTGACCACTGACCACTGACCACTGACCACTGGCTACTGACTGCTGCTCAATCCCCTGCGGCCAGTTTCTCCAGCACCGCGCTCTCCAGAATGCGCACCGTGCCGCCGTTCAATTTCACACCCCGGAGCTTGCCCTCCCAAAACCAGCGATACACCGTGGACCGGGAAACCGCCAGTTGCCGGGCTACTTCCCGGGGGCGC
>JAQTXE010000052.1 GCA_028688935.1 Syntrophales bacterium | reverse complement strand
GTCTTTCAGCGGCCGGGGTGTCCGTCTGAAGATTCCGGTGGGCATTTCTTATACCTCCAATGTCCATGAAGCCATGACCCTGATGGTGGCCGCAGCCGCGGAATCCCCCCGGGTTCTGGCGAACCCCAAACCCGTAGCCCGCCTGGTTAAATTCGGGGACAGCTCCATCGACCTGGACCTGCGCATCTGGATCAAGGACCCGGAAAAAGGGGTGACCAACATCAAGAGTGAGGTACAACTAAAAATCTGGGACTTATTCAAGGAAAACGGCATTGAATTCCCCTTCCCGCAGCACGACCTCCATATCAAAACGCCCACGGAGTTCGCGGTGCGGGTGAAGGATGAGTTGGGTTGAGGTAGAATTTAAAAAGAGGGGGCTTAGCCTCAATACGGTTCACTTAAGAGGTTTTAAGGAGTTGGTGGGCAGTGCCCACCCTACATTTTTCATCTTCTTGTCATGCTGAGTGAAGCGAAGCATCTCGTCTTTAAAGATTCTTCTGTCGCCTCCGGCTCCCTCAGAATGACAAGAGAAATGACCATGCATCACTTATAAATGCTTAAGTGGACAGCATTGGGCTTAGCCTCAGTTTTTTCGCAGTTTAAATAAGTAGATATGAAGGCATATTAGGAGCCATCAAGTGGATGAAAATTAAATTTGGATTTTGGCCACGGGAGTATGAATTGGAGGCCAGGGACATTCAAATCGCGCCGCTCCCGGAATTTAGTGATGTTATTGAGGCTGTAAAAGCTTCAAGCCATGTTGATGGAGCGTGGATATATCCACCTCGCAATGGAGCTTTCGTTCCTTATCAAATTCCTCCTACTCATGTTATGAATATTGCTGAGAGAACGCAGGGAAGAGAGTTTGGGGAGCTTGCTATTAGTATTCTTGGATTACTTGAGGGGATGCTTCTAATACCGGAAGAATGGATACGTTTTTATCGCGCTGCGATTGAGCCTAACACCCTTTCGGACCTTGTGTGTAGCAAGACCGAAATCGTAAAATTACTGGAAACTGTTCATATTTTCTGGGAAGCCAATAGCTCTTTGAATATTCGGCGAAACTTATTTGGGGCTATTCATTGGCTATTATTCTCGCAATCTTATGAACAAGAGTTCGAGGTATTTGCATGGCAGTATATTGTTATGGATTCTTGCTTTAAACTCCATGTAGATATTAATGCAATCCCAAGAAATCAACAGCCATCGCACTATTTGCGCCCATCATTTCTTGCCAATGCTTATTCAATACCGGAACCTAGTTGGGCTATTGTGAATGGTAATGAATGCGAACTATCGAAACTGAGAAATGAATTTTTTCACGAGGGACGATACGTTGGACATCCTATTGGATTTGCACTATCAACAATGAATCCAAATATTAAACTACAGTTGATTAGTTTTAACACCAGATTGATTTTGGGAATCCTTGGCGTAAATTGTGAATATGTAAGGACTCCGGTTGATACGCGCCAGATGCATGGCCTTGGTCTGATTCATTACCGATCTATATGAAATCGGTATGTGTATGAAGCAGTTACACCCCAAACGCTGATGAAGGACTTTTAGATTAACTGTCGAGGTTTAAAATAATGCTCAAAGAAGCCATCTTTAAAGTTGTCACCCGCCAGGATTTGACGGAAGAGGAGATGACCCGGGCCATGGATATTATCATGACCGGGGAGGCCACCGAGGCCCAGATCGGGGCCTTTATCACCGGGCTGCGGATGAAAGGGGAGACGGTGGCGGAAATCACCGCTGCGGCCAAGGTGATGCGGGCCAAGGCCACCCGTATCCCGGTGAATGACAGCCTGGTGGACCTGGACCGGGACGAAATCAACGTGGACTTAGAGACGGTGGTGGACACCTGCGGCACCGGGGGGGATGCCACCCACACCTTCAACGTTTCCACCATCACCGCCTTTGTGGTGGCGGCCGCGGGCTTGAAAGTGGCCAAGCACGGCAATCGCGCGGTCTCCTCCCGCTGCGGCTCCGCGGACGTCATCGAGGCCCTGGGGATCAATCTGGCCCTCACCCCGGAACAGGTGGCCCGATGCGTTAAGGAGGTGGGCATCGGTTTTCTCTTCGCGCCCCAGCTCCATGGGGCCATGCGCTACGCCATCGGCCCCCGGCGGGAGATCGGCATCCGCACCATCTTCAACGTCCTGGGGCCGCTGACCAACCCCGCGGGGGCCAACGTCCAGGTCCTGGGGGTCTATGACGCGGCGCTCACCGCGCCTTTGGCCCAGGTCCTGGGCCGCCTGGGCTGCCGCAGCGCCTTCGTGGTCTTCGGCGAAGGCTCTTTTGACGAAATCAGCATCGTCGGCCCCACCCGGGTGAGCCAGCTTGCCGACGGCATGGTGCGCACCTACAACATTGCACCGGAGGACTTCGGCCTGGAGAGGGCCACCCTGGAGGACATCAAAGGCGGCGACGTCTTCGAGAACGCCCGCATCGTCCGCCAGGTCCTGCAAGGGGGCGGCGGGCCCAAGGAGGACATGGTGGCCTTGAACGCGGCCGCGGTCTTGGTGGCCGCAGGTCTTAGCCCCGATTTTCCCGGCGGCATCGCTCTAGCGAGGGAATGCATCAATTCCGGCAAGGCGACGGCCAAGCTGGAGGCCTTGATTAAAAAGAGCAAGAGCTTTGAGTAAAAGATTAACCACCAAGACACCAAGACACCAAGGTTCACCAAGAAAATATAAATTTGTGCCTCTTTGTGTTCTTTGTGTCTTTGTGGTTAATCAATGAAAGGCGAAGATGAACTTTTTAGCTAAGATTGTCGCGCATAAGTTGCAGGAATCGAAGGCCCTCTTCACGCCGGAGACTAGCGCCCGCTTCCAGAAGGCCATCAGGGCGCGGCCTCCGGCCATCGGCTTTAAAGCCGCTCTGGACGCGGCCCCGGGAACGGCCATCATCGCCGAGATCAAGCGGGCCTCCCCCTCCAAGGGCGAATTCGCCATGCATTGGGACCCGGTGGAACTGGCTCAGGTTTACCAGGCCAACGGGGCCGCGGCCCTATCCGTGCTTACGGAGGTTAAATATTTCAAGGGCGACCCGGAGTTCATCCCCCGCATGCGGCCGCTGATTAATATCCCCATCCTGCGCAAGGATTTTATATTGGAGCCGGTGCAGGTGTATGAAACCGCGGCCCTGGGCGCGGACGCGCTGCTGTTGATTGTGCATCTGCTGGAGAGCAGCAAACTCCGGGCGCTGTTGATGCTCAGCCGCTCCCTGGGCCTGGAGGCCCTGGTGGAGGTGCATACCAAAGAGGAAATGGACACGGCTTTAAACGCCGGGGCCCGGGTCATCGGCATCAATTCCCGGGACCTGACCACCTTCAAGATGTACCCGAACCGGGCCCTGGAGCTGGCCCCCATGGCCCCCCAGGAGGTGACCCTGGTGGCCGCCTCGGGCCTGAAGACCAGGATGGATATTGAGCGCCTGGAGGCCGCGGGTATTAAAGGCTTTCTCATCGGCGAGACCCTGGTGACTTCCGGGGACCCGGGGGCGAAGTTAAGGGAGTTTTTGGGAAAATAGAGATAAATGCTAAGTTATCTAAAATTTTTTATTTTCTGATGATTAATTAAGGATAACCCAATGGTTTATTTAACTTTGGTTATTGCTGTGGCAACTGCTACTGCTGCATATGCTGCATGGAGAACTGCAAATGAGACTAAAAAAATAGTACTCGCGCAAATTACAATGCAAATTAGAGAACAATTAGACTCCATTAAACCCCCGAGTGATATTAAAGAAAAGATATTGAATCAAAGAAGCGACTTTGAGCAAGAAATACATATGGCTGGATTGTTTGAAGGTTTGGATAAAGATAAATTTTATGGCTGGATACTTAATTATTACCAAGTATTCAATAAATTAATGATATTATGCAAAACAAAATGTATTAATGAAAAATTTATAATGAATATTATTTTGAAAAATGAAATAGAAATTTTGTTTAAATATATAGAGCCGTTGGAGGCTGAATTAAGGTTGATAAATGAAACTACAGTTTTTGAGTTCTTTAGGAGTTTGTATAAAAATTAATCATCTTCAACTTGTTAAGTAAATGATTCGAGTTAAAATCTGTGGCATAACCAATCTGGAAGACGCCTTGTTGGCCGCGGTGTTGGGCGCGGACGCCCTGGGGTTCATCTTTTATCCCCCCAGCCCCCGGTCTGTGGCCCCGGATGCAGCCCGGGCCATTATTGCCCAACTGCCGCCTTTTGTCTCCACCGTGGGGGTGTTTGTAGACGAGGCCGCGGATACAGTTAAAAAACTGGCTGCCACGGTGGGCCTGAATTGGCTGCAACTTCAAGGCAAAGAGCCGCCGGAGTATTGCCGGGCTTTGGACCGGCGGGTGATCAAGGTCTTTCGGGTTCAGGACGAAAAATCCCTGGCTGACCTGGCGGCTTATCAGGGCGCGGCCCAGGCGTTTTTATTGGATACCTACAAAAAAGGGCAAGTCGGCGGCACCGGTGAGACCTTCAACTGGGACCTGGCCCTGGAGGCGAAAAAATACGGGCCCATCATCCTGGCCGGGGGCCTGACTGCGGAAAATGTAGCCCAGGCCATCTCGGTGGCACAACCTGCCGCCGTGGACGTGGCCAGCGGTGTGGAAGCCGCGCCGGGGAAGAAGGACCCTGTTAAGTTGCAGGCTTTTTTTGCTGCGATCAAAGGAGCGGGTAATCAGTAATCAGTGATCGGTGATCGGTGATCAGATATGGGTGGCGACTTGGGAGGCAATAATGAAGAGTACCCGTCATGCTCGCGGTTTTAGAGATTTGCTTGTTTATCATAAGGCGAATGAGGTGGCTGTAAGAATCTTTGAAATATCAAAAAATTTTCCCAAGGAAGAAGTTTATTCCCTTACCGATCAGATAAGAAGGGCTTCGAGGTCGAGTGGCGCTCAAATTGCGGAGGCCTGGGGAAAACGGCGTTATGAAAAGCATTTTGTCAGCAAGTTGACCGATGCCGACGCGGAACAAATGGAGACTCAACATTGGCTCGATATGGCCACTTCTTGCGGATATTTGTCGATAGAGGAAAAAGAAGTCCTGGAGACGCAACTTAAAGAAATCGGCCGAATGCTCAACACCATGATGGCAAAATCCCACTTATTCTGCCGACAGGATTTCTTTATTATTAAGGAAAATGCAAATGCTTTCCTAATAGATGATAATTGAATACGGAAATTTGCTTTTACTGATCACTGATTACTGATCACTGATCACTGATCACTTACCAAAGGAGGACGCTTTGCTACCCGATCGACATGGCCGCTACGGTCCCTACGGGGGCCAGTTTGTGCCGGAAACCTTGATGCCGGCGCTCTTGGAGTTGGAGGAGGCCTACCGGCGCATCAGCCGGCTGCCGGATTTCCGCCAGGAGGTGGCCTGGTATCTAAAAGATTACGTGGGCCGGCCCACGCCCCTTTATTTCGCCCGGCATCTCACCGAAGCCCTGGGCGGTCCCCAGATTTACATCAAGCGGGAAGACCTGGCCCACACCGGCGCGCATAAGATCAACAACACTCTGGGCCAGGGACTGCTGGCCCGGCGCATGGGGAAAAGGCGGGTCATTGCCGAAACCGGGGCGGGCCAGCACGGGGTGGCCACGGCCACGGTGGCGGCCCTCCTGGGCCTGGAGTGCGACATCTACATGGGCACCGAGGACATCCGCCGCCAGCGCCTCAACGTCATCCGCATGCGGGTGCTGGGGGCCCGGGTGATCCCGGTGGAGTCCGGCAGCCGCACCCTGAAGGACGCTATGAATGAGGCCATTAGGGATTGGGTCACCAACGTGCGCCATACCCATTATGTCCTGGGCTCCGTGGGCGGCCCCCACCCCTATCCCATGATCGTCCGGGATTTCCAGGCGGTCATCGGCCGGGAGGCCCGGGCCCAGGTGCGCCGGGCCACCGGCCGCCTGCCCCAGTGCCTGGTGGCCTGCGTGGGCGGCGGCAGCAACGCCATGGGGCTCTTCCATGCCTTCGTCCAGGAGGACGTGCGGTTTGTGGGGGTGGAGGCCGCGGGCCATGGTCTTACCAGCGGCTACCATTCCGCCACCCTGGTGGCCGGGAGTCAAGGGGTGCTGCACGGGGCCTTCAGCTATCTCCTTCAAGACCCCTGGGGCAACATCCAGGAAGCCCATTCCCTGGCCCCGGGCCTGGATTATCCCGGGGTGGGGCCGGAACATGCTTACTTTAAGGATGCGGGCCGGGCCGAATACGTGGCCGTGACCGATAAGGAGGCCCTGGAAGGGTTCAAACTGCTCTCCAAAACCGAGGGTATCCTGCCGGCTCTGGAAAGCGCCCACGCGGTGGCTTATCTAAAACAACTCGCGCCCCAATACGGCAAAGACGACATCATCATCGTCAACCTTTCCGGCCGGGGGGACAAGGATATGGAGGCCGTGGCTGAGGCCCTGGAGGTGTCCGGTGACGCGCATTGAAGCGGTATTTCGCCAACTGAAAAAACGGGGTGAGAAAGCCCTGATTCCCTTTATCACCGCCGGGGACCCGGATCTGCAAACCACCAAGGCCCTGGCCCTGGAGATGGCCGCGAAGGGCGCGGACGTATTGGAATTGGGCATCCCCTTCTCCGATCCCCTGGCCGACGGCCCCACCATCCAGGCGGCCAGCCTCCGGGCCTTGCAGGCAGGGGTGCATTTTCAGCAAGTCCTGGAACTGGCCGGAGAATTAAGGCAAGAGACGGACATTCCTCTGGTGCTCATGGGTTATTATAATCCCATTCTCCAGTACGGCCTGGAACGCACCGTGAGTGAGGCCAAACGTCTGGGGGTGGACGGCTTTATCATCCCGGATCTGCCCCTGGAGGAGGCCGGACCCTGGCGGCGGTTAGCCGTGGCCGCGGGGCTGGCTCCCATCTTCCTGGCTGCGCCCACCAGCGGCCCGGAGCGCATCAAGAAGGCCGGCCGCCTTACCCGGGGGTTTTTGTATTATGTCTCCGTCACCGGCATCACCGGCGCGCGCCAGGCCTTGCCCGCGGACCTGATAGCCGCGCTCCAGGAAGTCCGGGCTTTGGTGCAATGTCCCCTGGCCGTGGGCTTCGGCATCTCCACGCCGGAGCAGGTCCAGGGCCTGGCCCCTTATGTGGACGGGGTGGTGGTGGGCAGCGCCATTGTGCAGCGGGTGGCCAAACTAAAAGGCCCGGAGCTGATTAAAGAGGTGGGCGACTTCATCGCCGCGCTGAAGGCCCCACTGCGGGGGAAGTGAGCAGTGAGCAGTGGAACCTGAGACTGTTGCTCACCGGTTAACCATGCAAAGCCCCCCTCACCCTAACCCTCTCCCCCCGCCTTATCATTACCCACAAGTTTTTATCTTGTGGATATTCCAGAATTAATTCCCTCTCCCCTCGGGGGAGAGGGCAGGGTGAGGGGGGCGTAAGGTAAATGTCCATCCTGATGGTAAGAGGCGAAGGGGGTAAAAGACGCCACCCCCACCCCGGCCCTCCCCCCTCGAAGGGGGAGGGGGAAAAGCCGTCAAGACTTTAGGTGGATCATGATTAGATATTCATCTGTCAGCAACATGAAATTGCTTTAATGCCCGGTTTACTCCATCCCTCCATTTGTGGGTAATGATGAGCCCCCCGCTGGGGGGGAGAGGGAGGAGGGGCAGGCCAACTAACCTTTCAGGTCAATGACAAGAATATCCCTGAGAGCCTGGTTTTTTCTGCTCACTGGTCACCGCTTACCGCTCACTGCTCACCCCTCTTCCGGCCAGCGAAAGCCCTGGTTTCGCACCTTGCTCCGGGCATATCCCTGGATGGTGACGGCATTCTGCTGGTTGCCGCCCAAAAGTAAAATCCGGTCGCCTTCTGCCCCCCAATAAAAGCCCACGTGGCCTTCTTCGGGATTATTTGAGCGCCACAAAACCACGATGCAGCCCGGGCGGGGTTCTGCCAGGGGCCGGCCCCACCTGAGCCAGGAAACCGCCCGGGCGCTCCTGGTGCCTTTAAGTTCTGATTGTTCGATGCACCAGTTGACAAAGGCAGAGCACCAGGGCACTTCTTCCGAAGACGCCTGCCCGCAAGTACTGCGATGATAGGCCAGGATGCGGGGGTTGTCGGTGTCCGGATCGGGAGTCTCCCTGACCATGAGCTGCATTTCCTGGGCGGCGATTTTTAACCACCGGGGTTGCTCATCAGGGGCGGGGGTGGGAATATCCGGGGAAGGTTTAACCGTTTGGGGCACATAAAGATCGTTCCCCGGAGAAATAAGCTGGGGATTGAGGCGGATCAGAGCCGCCAGGGTGAGGCCGTAATCGGCGGCAATGCTCTCCAGGGACTCCTGGGGCCTGACCGTATGGCAGGCAGTGGCGGCAGTAAGGGGAGGCGGCGTCTCCGCCTCCGGCTTATCCGGGTCTGGGACTGCATCCGGCGGCAGGTTGATCCGGTCTCCGGGATGGACCAAATCCGGGTCGTCAATCTGGGGATTGCTCTCAATCAATCGGTCCAGGGAAATATGGAACCTCTGGGCCAGGGCCCCGAGGGTATCCCCCTGCTTCAGAGTGTAGGTGGCGGGGCGCGGCAGGGGCGCGGTCGGCTGAGGGCCCGGGGAAGCCGCGGCTCCCGCCTCCAGGCTCACCAGGCCCCGGTCCAACATCCGCCGCAAAATCACGGCCGCGCCTGCCTGCTGGGAGACCGCGGCGGCCGACCAGACTCCGTCCCGGATATATTTCCCCCGGTTATAGTGCTGGGAAAAGCTCCAGAGATAGGGGGAATTGACCCGATGGTAATAGTAGCCCCAGCCGTTATACTCCTCCAGCTTGAAAAGGAGTCCGGGAATACTCCAGTCCTGCCACTGATGCCAACCCTGGTTCTGTAAGATCCTGGAGGCGCTCTCTTGCCAGGTCGATTCGGGATTATCCGTCTCCGGCAGGCGGGCGCCGTCCTGCAAGCGCCGGGAAATACCAGCCCCGCCCTCCAGGCCGTGGATTAACCCCAGCCCCACCCAGGGAATTCCCAGGGGTGAGGCCACCACCTCATAGAGTCGGCGATTTTTGAGCAACCGCTCGATCATCCGGTCGATGGCGCCGATTTTTTCAGGATTGATGGTTAGAGTGTCAAACAGCCGCTGGTACTTTTCCTGCTGGTCGGTAAATTTAGGGGGTGTAGCCATGCGGTCTCCTCCAAGATCGGTGGGTGCGTTGGACCATAAGGCTATATCGCGTCCCTCCCCTAGGCTCCAGAACGGGTAAGATGCCTGTCGCTAAATGGGAGATAGATGATGAGGACAGTTCCCCATGGCCCACCCGCAAAACCTGAAAAAGTCGTAGGGCGGGCGTCTCGCCCGCCTCAATAATACGCCCAGACTGGAAAGCCTGGGCTACCGCTTAGAACTTTGCAAATCAAGGTAAGGAATCGTGCCTTTCCCCTTTACAGCCCCGGAAAAACAACCCACCTTATGACCATGGACCAGGATGTTGTCATCCGGGAAGCCGGGGCCGGAGAACTGGCAGAAATTGAAGAATTAGTCCAGGAGGCCTACCGGGAATTTAAGCCCCTCTTTCCCGGCAAGGTGTGGGCCGCCTGGATGGAGAACATCGGCCAAACCATCCGGGACTTGGGCGGCATCTTGCTGGTGGCGGAAAATCAGGGGCGGCTGGCGGGCGTGGTGAAGTTTTTCCCTGAGGCCGGCCGCTCCGGCATGGGCCAGTGGCCGCCGGGGGCCGCGGCCATCAGGATTCTGGCCGTGTCGCCGGCCGCCCGGGGGCTAGGGATCGGCACCCTGTTGACCCGGGAGTGCCTGCGTCTGGCCAAAGAAAGGCAAATTTCCACCATTTTTTTATGCACCGGGGAGTTCATGCACGCGGCCCGTCATATCTATGAAAAATTGGGTTTTCACCGGGCTCCGGAATTCGACCCTCACCCCGGTCCCATTGCCTATCGCCTGGATTTGTGAGGGTAGGTGGGGAGAGGGGGTTGTGGAGAAAGCCCCTGGCAATCTTTACCCCTTTCCCCCAAAAGTTACTTTTCGTTCTGGCTTGGACATCCGGGTAAGCCGTATCTTGAATTAGATTTTAGCCTGGGCCGTTGCGGGAAATTTCAGCAAAACGGGCAAAGGAGAGCAGCTATGAAGGAAGTAAAGGTGCGGAAATTCCACCGCATTCTGGGGATTATTGTCGTCTGGTTTTTACTGGGCCAGGTCCTCACCGGCCTGATCCTCACCATCGCCCATATGGGGACAGACCACAGCCCTATATCCTTATTTGACCTAGCAGGCACCCTGCATTTCGGCTGGAACCCCCTGGGGGGCGCTTATCGGCTGGTTCTGGCCCTGACCATCTTCGCCCAGGCTATTTCGGGGATCATCATCTACTTCCTGATCCGGGCTCGCAACCGGAGAGCTTGAGAGCAAATGGGGAACAAACGGCGGGATTGGGGAGCCGCAGGTATTGCCCTACCCGGGCACAGGCCGGAGAGCCTGTGCCACCTTTTTTGGAAATTTGTCTGGGAACTACCGAAAACCGAAGACCGAAAACCGTATTTTATACCGCGGTTTTCCGATTGGCGGGTTTTTGGGCGGCCCAGGTAAGGAGGCGCTCGGCATACCCGGAAATAGCTAAAGCCGCCTTGCTCCGGGGGGAGATCTTAATGAAGGGGACCTGGTCGCGCACCCCTTTGCTCACCGCCGGGTCGTGGGGCACCCCACCTAGGTACTCCAGGTCGAGGCTCAGGAAATGGGAGGCTACCCGGGCCAGATGATCGTAGACCTGCTTGGCCTCGGCTTCGTTCTTGACCTGATTCAATAATAAGTGAAAGCTTTTCCGGTGATAATCCCGGGACAGGACCTTGATGAGAGCGTAGGCGTCGGTCATGGCCGTGGGGTCGGGGGTGAGCACCAAGATATTATGATCCACGAAGGTGTTGAACCAGAGCACCGAAGAGCCGATACCCGCGGCGGTATCCACCAGCACGAAGTCGAAGTTATCCCCCAGAGACTGCAGGATGCTTCCCAGTTCCTGATGATCATCCGGCCCCAGGTCGGCCAGGTCGGGTACTCCGGAACTGGCCGGCAAAATGCCCAGGCGCGGCTCCACATAAACCACCGCCTCCAAGGGGTCGGCCCCCCGGTCCAAGATGTCCCGGATAGTCGACTGCACCTGGAGTTTCAACAACACATCCACGTTGGCCAGCCCCAGGTCCCCATCCACCACCAGGACCCTGACACCTTTTTGGGCCAGGGCGAAAGCCAGGTTAACCGACAGACTGGTCTTACCCACGCCTCCCTTGCCGCTGCTTAGGCAGGCGGTCACCGGTCCAGAGTTGCGTAATGTTATTTCCTTCATAGCTTCAACCTTTTTTGGAGGCTTGTTTTGGTTGAGTTATCTCCGTTGCGGGCAGGGCCGGCGCGCCAAACAGCGCGGACCTTTCATCCATGGTAACTTCCGGAGTCGGTTTGGCTGTTTCCAGTTGCTGGTAGCATATCTGGTTGCGGCCCCTGATCTTGGCCTCCAATAAATAGTGATCGGCCCTTTTGACAAAACTCCGGACCGTGAGGTTATCCCGAGCCGTATAAGAATCCACCCCGAAGCTGGCCGTCAAAGCCACTTCCCGCCCTTGCCACTCCAGGGGTGAGTTCACCAGAGCAGTCTGCAAGCGCCTGGCCGCCTTGAGCGCCGCCCTAAGACGCGTGCCCGGCAAGATGACGGCAAACTCCTCCCCCCCGTAACGGCAGGGAATATCGATACGCCGCAGATTCTTACGCCAGATCTGGCTGACCCACTTGAGGGCCTCGTCCCCTGCTTGGTGGCCGTAAGTGTCGTTGATCCGCTTAAAATAGTCCAGGTCGATCATAATCAGGCTGGTGGGCAGGCCCGTACGCCGGGTGCGTTCCATCTCCTGATCGATGGCGCTCTTCAGGTACCGTCGGTTGAACAGCCCCGTGAGATGATCGGTGTAGGACAGGTTCCGGAGACGCTCGCACTCCTCCTGGAGGCGTTGGGTCTCCGCCCACAGGGGGCATTCTACGGCCCCATAGGGGCATAAGGCAGATACGCAGAGAGGTTTTTGCATCGCCATCCTCTGTCTGTTCATCGGCTCCTTTGCCGGGATGGATAAACAAAATCTGCGGATTATCCTGATACAGGTGTTATTTAGCGGGGTTCGGCTTCCAGGATATTATAAAAACCCGGTCAGGCAAAGTTCCAGGTTCCAAGTTCCGAGTTCCAGGTTAGAGGTGATGGCTCACCTGGTCTTATGGTGATTATGCGCGGGTCTAAAGATCGTTAAGATGCCTTCCCAAAAAAAAGGGGACCGGCTATGTTCCGGCCCCCTGTAAAACTGTTCAGGGGCTTCTTGGCACCCTCTTAAATCATGAATAGTTCCTGATAGAAGCTTTTAACTTGGAACCTGGAACCAGGAACTGCAGGGCTGCGCCCTACATTTTTATGCTTTGGAAGCGCTTGGTGCGCACCTCTTCCATCTTCCCCGGAGTTCCCTTGGGGGTCTCGCTTTTCAGTTTGGCCAAGCGGTCGGCGGTGGGCGGGTGGGTCTTGTAAATCCCCGTGGCCCCGCCGCTTTTACTGGCCATTTTGGTCAGCAGCGCCTCCAGGGCTGCCGGATCATACCCGGCCTTCTGGAGAGTCTTGACGGCCTGGGCGTCTGCGGCCTCTTCCGCACCGCGGCTGTAGCCGTTGACCACGATGGTCTTGAAGACGTCGTCAATGGAGCCTTCGAAGAGCGTGACCAGTTGGCCCCCGGCGCCGCCGTATTGCTTGGCCGTCTCCGTGCCCAGGGTGGTGAGGACCTCGGTCCACCGGGCCTTGCTGATGGAGTTGATGCCGTCCTTGTTGGCCACGTGGGCCACTTCATGGGCCAGGACCGCGGCCAGCTCGTCTTCATTGCCGCACATGAGGACCAGCCCCTTGGTGACGAAGATAATCCCTCCGGGACAGGCAAAGGCATTGGGCTCCGAAGTGTCCAGCACGGCAAAATGATAACCCTTGTAAGTATTGGGCATGGGGGACTTACGGGCCACAGTCTCTCCCACTTCGTTGACGTAAAGGGTAAGCTGGGGGTCGGTATAGAGGCGGTTGGCACTCAGGATACGGGCCGCCACCGCCCGCCCCACGTAGTATTCTTCGGAATCGTTAATGGGCCGGGAGGCCGCGGCCACCTTGGGCGCGGTCTTGAGGGCAATATTCGCCACCGAAGTATAGTCCATACCGGCGCAGCCCCCCACCAGGCCCAGGGCCGCAACCAGGCAAACACCTAATAAGATCCGGCGTCTCATGGATTCAACCCTCCTTCTTTAATAAAGGCCTGGAGCTGGGCGGGAGCCACCTTGTAACTCTCCACCCGGTCCACCTGGGCATAGTTCATGTTCGGGTTTTTTTGGCGATAACCGGCCTCCACCTCAGGGGTGAAGCCCTTACCGGCCAGGGCCACTTCATCGCTCTTGGTCTGTTTTACCCCGCCGCCGAACAACATGCCCGGCAAACCCACCTTCGGCGCCTGGGTCTGGGCGAAGGCCTGGCGGTGCATCCAACCCGTATTGCCCTGGTATTCCACTTGATACCAATCCCCGGAGATAGTTGCCACGTTTACCTCCGCGCCCGGGGGCACCGGGGCGATGGGGGTGCCGGAAAAATTCGGTTCCGCGTGGAGGGACTGGTTTGACTGGGTGACTTTCATAGTGCCCGCGGCCGCGAGAGCCGCGCCACAGAGGAGAGCGGCCAGACCCAGAATCACCAGCCACCCCCAAGGTTTTTGCAACCATGCCGAGATTTTCACTCTTCCTCCTTTTCCCTGGCGAGGCCAGGAAAAATGTAAAATAGGGGAGAAGGAACCCCAAGAATATTATAACGTTATCGGAGCATACTCGATTTCACCTAAATATGCAATCAAGGCCGCAAAAGCCTTCTCAATTCCTAATGAGTCCTGGGGGCACGATCCCCCCTCATCCAGGTCACAGGGGCGCCGCGCCACTACCCCAACTTTAAGCCCTGCAAAACCGCGCCACGAATTTTTCCATCCTCCTCCCCGGCCGGGCTTTAACCTGGGTGACCAAAGCCATTGACACCCCGGAGGTCCCTTGATATGATAACCATTTGTCGGGACGTGGCGCAGACTGGTAGCGCACCTGAATGGGGTTCAGGGGGTCGGAGGTTCAAATCCTCTCGTCCCGACCAGAAATTGAGAATAAAAAAGGCAAGTTACAGACACCCAAGCTGAACTTGCCTTTTTCATTTTTAAGTCCCTGTGCACGTCCTGTGCACGGAGGTAAATTCAAAGGCTCACCCCCCCTGGGTCTTTATATACCGTAGGGAGATTTTGCAATTTTTCCTCTTGGTACAGGATCAAAAGAGCACGGTCTGTAGAAATTGCTTATCCAGTGTGAGAAGGATACCGGATTGTCGGAAGGGGAGAATCCTGAGAGCAGGAAGCGGCGGTTTACGGTCTCAAAGCAACGCCACCGGCCTGGAGGTGGGTTTTGGGCTCTGGCACCAAGAGCGGGGGATCAAAGTTTGCAGGCCGCCAGGATCATGCAAGGACTTTTTCCAGAAGATCGACCGGAAAGATGATTCAGGAAGAGACGACGAAAACGATTTTATCTAATTTGGCCAAAATAGGCGCGTGCTCGGATTCCTGATAGCGGGTGAGATCAAGGGGCCTGAGTTTGGGGGTATTATTCGTCAGGTCCAGGGATTTGAGATAGCATCCCTCATCTTGATGACAGACCACCATATCGCCATGGCGGAGATTTTCTTTGCTGTTTTTCTTCACAATGAGGATATCCCCGTCCTTATGGAAAGGGATCAGGGAATCGCCCCGGACCCGCAAGGCATAGCAATGCATGGCCGTTTGCTTGGTGATGCCCGGAAGATGAGTGATGTCGAAAAATTCTAGGTAATCATTCTCCTGCAATTGGAAAGGGCCTCCTGCCGTCACTTCCGCTACCAGGGGAATTAGGATTTGCTCTCCGGTGAGCCATTCTATTGATACATCTAAGCGTTCTGCGAAGTCAACAATTTTCCGCATTCCCGTCTTTTTTCCTGTAAGGATTTCTGAAAGATAAGGGATGGAAATTCCTAATCTCTGCGCCATTTCCTTCTTGGTTAGCCCCCACCGCAGGCGCAGCTCCTCCAGTCGCCTTGCCAACATCAGTTACTTAATCCTCCGCATCGGTTCAAGTGGTAAAATTCCCAGCACTTAGAGGCCCGGAGCCCCAAAGGTAGATTTCGTTAAACAGAAAATGTATTTTTATGGAAAATATCTCGTTTAAACAATATTTAAACTAGTTTCCTTAGGAAAGCAAGGAATAAACCCCACCCTTAAAGTATATCAAACTGATAGACAATAAAATGAAAAAAAATTGTTTTCTCTAGAAGATCCCCTGAGGGGCCGGAGCCGGGAGTGCTTTTATCAAAGGGGGTGAAATGTTCAGATTTCTCAACATAGCGTTCCGCTATCTTTACTTACCGCTCCGGGGCTAAGCCTAGTTTGGTTCTAGATAATTATCGGAATAGACAGCTAAAAACATTAATTTTAAGGGCTGGCATAGAGCTTGCTGGGATTAACCCTGGACCAAGGCGACAAAGTGGGGGGGAAGGCAAGACAGAACCCGCCTTGGGATCAGGGGAGCTCAGTGGATGTGGACCTATATAGTGATTGCCTAAGGGTGAGCAAAGGGGCCCTGCCATTGACCCAGAGGTGAATCTTAGTATGAGGCGGCAGGGACTGGTGCCGCCAAGAATATACCGCCCTAGATGAGGGCTAGGTCCATCAAGAAATTTAAAAAATACGCGCATTGATTTTTAACTTGACAAAAATTATCAAAGTGCTAAATTTTGGTCCCTACGGTCGCGAAATGGGATAATTGTTGAATATGAAGGGATTGAGAGCGTTCATTCATTAGATGTTTAATTTTAAAATTTCGTTAAAAATATGATGGGGAAGTCAAAGTATCTTTGATTAACGGAACTTTCACTTGCAGATAAAATTACCAAAGTGCTAATTCGGGACTCCGGGATGCCCCTGAAGCAATGGATCGAACAGGTAGGGACTGAAGGCCGCCGCCGCCTCTATAAGGCCATCAAGGCCAAGTTCCCTGGATTCACCCAAGTCAGCCTGACGAACTACATCCAAGGCCAGAGGGTCCCCGAATTTGAAGTGGCTCAGATCATTTCAGAAGAAACCGGCATTCCCATCTTCCTGCTCCCTTTTAGATTCATCCACCGGCCGCCGGTAATCAGGAAAGACTAAGAAGAATTTTCTTTAGCTTACGTTTAAATTAACGTAAGTGTCTTAAAATGCGAATGAATTAATTGAGTTGCGTATGTAACTCGAATGGCGGGAGCTTGCCCAGGAGGGGCGAATGAATCTCGAAAGCACTGAAAGAACCGATGCCGTTGATAACCGCCCCTGGTATGTTATCCAGACCCAAAGCCGCCATGAAGATAAGGTGGAGACCGCTTTGGCGCGCAAAGGATTGGAGACCTACCTGCCCCGGATCACCTACCCCAGCCGCCGCCGGGACCGTAAGGTGATTCTGCAGGCGCCGTTGTTCCCCGGTTACTTATTCCTCCGGGCGGAACTCGACCCCGTCACTTTCCATAAGGTCATCAAGGTCGATGGGATAGTGCGCCTCCTGGGCAATAAAGGCCCCACTCCTGTGGGGGCCGACACAGTGTCCTCCATCAGGCACATTGTGGAGGGAGATAAACCCTTCTACCAGTGGCGCTTCCTGGAAAAAGGGAAGCAGGTGCGGGTAATTGACGGCCCCCTGGCCGGAACGGTGGGCATCATCGTCGGCAAGAAAGAGAAAAAACGCCGCCTGGTGGTGAACGTGGAACTCTTCAAACGCTCCCTGGCCGTGGAACTTGACGACGATGCCGTAGAGCGCTGGTCTTAAAAGACGGTTTTCGGTTTTCAGTTTTCGGTTTTCGGCAAGGCCCTATCTAAGTTTGTGGTCCTTTATTTCCTTCCTTTAACCCTGGAAATGGATTTCCGGAAATCGAAATTCTACCGAAAAAAAAGAGCATTTATCTGGCTGGGCTGTCCTTGCTCCTCTGGGTGGCCGGTTGCGCCGCGTCCGGCCCGGGAAACCTGCCCATGTTACCCCAACAGCAGGGAGCCCAGGGATTGATCCCCCCGGATTACGTCTGTCCGGGATCGCTCCCCGGGGAGCCGGACCAGGCGCTGCTGGCGGAAATTCGCACCTTTCTCGAGGAAAACGGGATGCTGGGGCGGCTTCCCGGGGGAGTGGCCGCAGACATCCCTCTGGTGCTGAACGGCCCGGTCAAGGCTTATCTTATCGCCTTTGCCAAGTCCGACAATTTCCGGGCTTCCCTGGCCCGGGCCAAACAATACCTGCCCATGATCCGCCAGGTCTTCCGGCGACAGGGGCTGCCCCAGGATTTGGTTTATCTCCCTTTGATCGAAAGCGGCTTTAACCCAAAAGCCCGCTCCCCTAAAGAAGCAGTGGGGATGTGGCAGTTCGTGGCGGCCACCGCCAGACGTTATGGCCTCAAGGTCAACGAGAAGGTGGACGAGCGTTGTGACCCGGAGAAGTCCACCCGGGCTGCAGCCCGTTACCTGGAGGACTTGTACCGTCAATTTGGCTGCTGGTACCTGGCCGCAGCCGGTTACAACGCCGGAGAAAAGCGGGTGGAAGGGGTGGTGAGCCGCTATGGGACCAGGGATTTTTGGACCATGGCCCAGAGCCGGTGGTTACCCCAGGAAACGTGCAATTATGTCCCCCAGTTGATCGCCGCCACCTTGATTGCCAAGTCCCCCAAGAAATATGGTCTACCGCCGTCGGACTTATAAAAGCGAATAATTTTCCCCTTCATAAAGAATTAAGATTATCCTCCTGGTTTGGATTGATGCAGGCCACTCGAAAGGTTCCGGCTCATTCTTATCGCCAGGAAGCCCGGGGCAGGGCAAGAGGGCGTACAAACCCGCCTCCTGTCGGCCTGGGCGCGTAAGGCTTAAAACCCGCTCTTCAGGTCGGCCTAGACCGCATCTTTTCCAAGCCAGGACGGCAGCCATCGATGGAGGACCACGACTCTAAAGCCAAAAAAGGTGCCGGGGATAAAAACCAAGCTGTCACTCCCCGGAAAAGAGAGCACATCCTGATTGTGGA
>JAQTXE010000311.1 GCA_028688935.1 Syntrophales bacterium | reverse complement strand
ATTGGGACGGAAATAGTGGGGTAAGAAATAATCTGAGGAAATAGCGCCTTTCCTTATTTTCAGCCAAGCTACCGATAAGAGGAAAATCTTATGTATCTTTTTTTTGATACAGAAACGACAGGGATACCTAAGAATTACCAAGCCCCGCTTTCGAATCTTAGCAATTGGCCAAGACTAGTACAATTAGCTTGGATTCTCACTGATAAAACAGGTGCCGAACATAAGAGTTCGGAATATATAATTAAGCCGCATAAATTTTCTATCCCCCATGACGCTGCTAGAATTCATGGTATTACAACCGATATAGCAAGGCAAGTTGGTTTAAACTTAAAGCAAGTTCTTGACGAAATTATCATCGATATTTCAAAGGCGGTGGTCCTAATTGCCCACAATATGCAATTTGATGAAAGGATAGTGGGTGCTGAGTTTCTTCGATTGGGCTACCAAAACTATTTCGAAAATAAGAATAAGAAATGTACAATGCAATCGTCTACGAATTTATGTCGGATTCCCGGACCTTATGGGTATAAATGGCCAAAATTGCAGGAACTACATCAAAAGCTTTTCAAAAAACAATATGATAATGCGCACCGAGCTCTTGATGATGTAAGAGCTTGTGCAAAATGTTACTTCGAACTTCGACGACGTGGCATAATGGCCTGATCCTGGAAAAAGAACGAAGAAAGCAAACAGAAATGGTTTTAAAAACATCCTTTAAATTCTTTGCCAATCTTACAAAAGGAAATTTGAATGAGTGATAAATGGATCGAACGGGCCGACCAAGTGGTCATGCAGACCTACGGCCGCCAGCCCCTGGTGCTGGTGAAGGGCGCAGGCTGCCGGGTTTGGGATGATACGGGCCGGGAATATTTGGATTTCGTGGCCGGGATAGCGGTCTGCAACCTGGGGCACGCCCACCCGGAGGTCGCGGCCGCGGCCGCGGCCCAATTGCCGCAACTGGTGCACACCTCCAACCTCTACTACACCACCCCCATGGTGGAACTGGCCGAGGAGTTGGTGCGCCATTCTTTTGCGGACCAGGTCTTTTTCGCCAACAGCGGCGCGGAAGTAAACGAAGGGGCCATCAAGCTCTGCCGGAAGTATGCCCGGGAGCGCCACGGTCCGGGGCGGCACCACATCATCTCCATGCTCAACTCCTTCCATGGCCGCACTTTGGGGGCCCTGTCCGCTACCGGCCAGGAGAAATTCTGGCAGGGTTTTGAACCCCTGCTCCCCGGTTTTATCTTTGTGCCTTTTAATGATCTGGACGCCCTGGATAAGGCCACGGAGATAGGGGCTTGCGCCGTGTTGCTGGAGCCCATCCAGGGAGAGGGCGGGGTCTGCCTGCCAGAGCCGGGATTCCTCACCGGCGTACGCCAGCTCTGCGATAAGAAGGGGCTGCTCCTGGTGATGGACGAAGTCCAGACCGGGCTGGGCCGCACCGGGCGGCTGTTTGCCCATGAGCATTACGGGGTCAAGCCCGATGTCATGACCCTGGCCAAGGCCCTGGCCAACGGCTTGCCCATGGGCGCACTCTTAGCCACCGCGGAGGTGGCCCAGGCCTTTGTCCCCGGCGCCCACGCCAGCACCTTCGGGGGCGGGCCGGTGATCGCCGCCGCGGCCCAAACCGCGTTCGGCCTCCTGAGCAACCCGGAATTTCTGGCCGAGGTCCGGGCGAAAGGAGATTATCTGGAGGAAAAAGCCAGAGAACTCCAACAACGCTTTCCGGTGATCAAAGAGGTGCGGGGCTTAGGATTGATCTGGGGCCTGGAATTGACCCAGGAAGGCGCGCCGGTGGTCACCGCCTGCCGGGAGCGGGGGCTGCTCATCAACTGCACCCAGGGTAACATCCTGCGGTTCTTGCCGCCGTTGATCGTCAGTAAAGAAGAAATGGACCAGGGTCTGGCAATCCTGGGCGCAGCCCTGGAGGCGGTTTTTTCATGAAGCGTGATTTATTGACTATCCAGGACCTCACCCGGGAGGAAATCGAGACCCTGCTGGCCCGGGCCCGGGAGTTGAAGGCCTGGCAGCAGCAAGGCCGGAGCCAGACCCCGCTTCAGGGAAAGATCCTGGCCCTGATCTTTGACAAGCCTTCCACCCGCACCCGGGTCTCCTTCGAGGTGGCCATGGCCCAGCTGGGCGGGACCTCCATCTACCTGGCCCCGGGCCAGACCCAAATGGCCCGGAACGAACCCATGCCCGACACCGCCCGGGTGCTCTCCCGGTACGTCAACGGAGTGGTGATCCGTACCTTTGCCCAGGAGGCGGTGGCGGAATTAGCCCGCCACGCCGCCATCCCGGTAATCAACGGCCTGACGGACAGCCATCATCCCTGCCAGGTGTTGAGCGATCTGATGACCGTGCAGGAGCATTTCCCGGACCTGGCGCACCTGAAAGTAGCCTGGGTGGGGGACGGCAACAATATGGCCAATTCCTGGATCACCGCCGCCCTGCACCTGGACTTTGTCCTTTACCTGGCCTGTCCTAAGGGGTATGAACCGGACAGCGCCCTGCTCCAGGAAGCGCAAAAGAAGGGGAAGAAGGTCTATCTGACCCAAGACCCCAAGGCCGCGGTGGCCGACGTCCAGGTGATCAATACCGACGTCTGGGCTTCCATGGGCCAGGAAGAGGAGGCCGAGGCCCGGAAGGAGGTCTTTCAACCTTACCAGGTGAACGCCGATCTTCTCAAGCTGACCCGGCCCGAGGCCATCGTCCTCCATTGCCTGCCGGCCCACCGGGAGGAAGAGATTACCGCGGAGGTGCTGGACGGCCCCCAGTCCGCGGTCTGGGACCAGGCGGAAAACCGCCTGCATTTTCAGAAGGCGTTGCTGGAGTGGCTTTTGTAGAGAAGGGGTTGAGGATTTGGAGTACATTATGATTATGATGAGGAGATCGCTTTGATGAAGGCCTGGGGCAAATCGATGGTTCTGGTAATATTTTGCGGGATTTTTCTCCTAGCGGAAGGAGCCCTGGCCGGAGAATTCGGAGAGGTAACCTGCACCACTCCCGATTGCGGTTATAAAACTTCCTTAGACATTGGCGGCAGGAGAAAATTGCCTGCGGTCACGGGCTACTGCGCCAAGGAAAAGAAATTCGTGCGCCTCAAACTTAAGAGCCATGATGATTACCGCAAACCCCATTATTGTCCCAATGACAAGGAACCCCTGAAGCCGATTTATCGGGGTGCCGATATTTCTAAAATTCCCTGTCCTAAATGTGGGAATTTAACTCTTAAATACCAGTTAATGCTTCGTAAAGACTAGGGGGACGGTCAAGTAGGGTGCGTTCTGCGCGCCAAGTTAGAGGGCCGCCCCTGGCTATGGTGATGCGGCGTGCCCGGCACACCCTAGGGCAGGCAAGGAAGGTTTATGAAAACCCGGGACGGATTAATTTCTCTGGTAATCTTCTGTAGTTGCATTCTTCTGGCCTCAACCGCCTTGGCCGGGGAATCGGGGACGGTCTCCTGCACCAAGCCCGGCTGCGGTTATCACACCAACCTGAGCATCGGCGGGGGCAGGAGATCACCCTCGGTCACCGGCTACTGCGCCAAGCAAAAGAAATTTGTGCGTATCAAGATCAAGAGCTGGGAAGATTACCGCAAACCCCATTATTGCCCCGGCGGCAAAGAACGGCTACAGCCGATTTATAGCGGCTCCGAGGTGGCCCGGATTCCCTGTCCTAAATGCGGTAATTTGAGCCTGAGATATCAAAGAAGGCTTATGTTCGATTAACGGAAAAGTAGGGTGCGTCTTACGCACCAATTATAGTTTCTACATTTGGACATTGGAAAATTTATAAGAATCATTAATGTTGTTAATAGGATAAATACCATGTCAGATATCAAAAAAATCGTCCTTGCCTACTCCGGCGGCCTGGATACCTCGGTGATCCTCAAATGGCTTAAGGAGACTTATCAATGCCAGGTGGTGGCCTTTGCCGCGGACCTGGGCCAGGGAGATGAACTTGACGAAGTGGCGGATAAAGCCAAGCGCACCGGCGCGGACCAGGTCTTTATCGAGGACCTGAAAGAGGTCTTTGTCCGGGATTTCGTCTGGCCCGCGTTCCGGGCCAATGCCCTCTACGAAGGCAGCTATCTCCTGGGCACCTCCATTGCCCGGCCCTTGATCGCCCAGGCCCAGGTGGAGGTGGCCCGGAAAGTGGGAGCCGACGCGGTGAGCCACGGGGCCACCGGCAAGGGCAACGACCAGGTGCGCTTCGAGCTGACCTATCAGGCTTTGGCTCCGGATCTTTTCAT
>JAQTXE010000051.1:15559-18337 GCA_028688935.1 Syntrophales bacterium | reverse complement strand
TCCCCCGGTCCTCCCCTCAAATCTTATCTCGTCTCGCTACCGCGTCAGCCAGCGGTCGTTCTTCAGGGTGATGAAGGCGTAGGGCTGGACCCAGTTGAGGAAGAAGAAGGCGAAGTAGGAGTAAAGGATGCCGTAGACGAATTCCAGGTCCCGCTCTTGGTAGATATAGTAGAACATATAGACCATGGTGATGACGCCCAGGCCGGCGAAGAATTTCACCATGACGAAGGGATAGATAAAGAAAGAGACGAAGAGCAGTCCCAGGAAGAGGTAGGTTAAAGGGAACTCGATCTGGGTGATGAAAAAGTCGATGATGGGCAGCAGCCGGTCTTTTTCCCGGTAATTGGAAAAGATAAAGGAAATTTGGACCCAGGATTCCCGGAAGTTGCTGCGGTCCCAACGCAGGTACATGCGGCAGAGGCCCCGGTAGGTTTCCGGTACGGTGGTATGGGTCACCGCGGTGCGCTGGTAGGTAATGTAATAACCCTGGCGCATGACATAGTTGGTCAGGGCCCGGTCTTCGCCGATGTTGGCGGGGCCGCCCAGGAAGGTCTGTTCCCGCCATTTATCCAGAATGGGCATCAGGGCGGTGCGGCGGTAGGCGGACAGCGCCCCGGGAGTGCAGGTGACCGCGCCGTACATGGATTGGGAGGCCCGGAGGAAATCGAAGGCCAGGACGAAGCGTACGGCCAGCATGCGGGCCAGCAGGCAGCGGGCCCGGTTATAGACTTTGACGTTGCCGGCCACCGCGCCGATCTTGGGGTCCTGGAGCATGGGGGCGATGACCTGCTTGATGGTATCCGGGGAAATGATGCTGTCGGAGTCCAGGGTGACGAAGAAATCGCCGCTGCCCCGGGTGAAACCGGCATAGAGCCCTTCTTTCTTGCCCCGGTTGCGGGGGAAGCGGAGGGCCTTGATCAAGCCGGGGTGGCGCTGCCGGGCCCGCTTGATATAAGTCCAGGTGTCGTCTTTGGAGCCGTCGTCAATGCAGATGATTTCCAGGCGGTCCGCGGGATAGTCGCTGTTGGCCGCGGAATAAAGGGCCTTTTCCACCATGGCCCCTTCGTTGTAGGCCGGGACGATAACGGTGACCCGGGGCAGGGGCCCGTCGGGCAGGGGATAGGATTTGTAACGCCACCAGAGGATGGTGCGCACGATCTGGAAGGCCAGGTAAGCCAGAGTAAAGCTGGCCCCCAGGGCCATGAGCGGCGAGGCAAAGCTCTGGCGGCTCATGAGCTGAAGATAACCGTTAAAAGAGCCGAACTTAATGGCGACTACCAGGCAGGTGAGCAAAACCGTGGGGACCAGGATCTTCAAAACCAGGTCCAGGGTCTGGAGACGTTCTTCCAGTTTCTCTTGCTTGGTGGCTTGCCATTTCCCCTGGAGCCAGGGGGAAGCGTTGAAGGTGGGCATATAGGGGTTAGTTCCTCGTTAATAAGAGAAAGATTGTAGTCTATCGGGGAGATGCAAGGGCCTTGCCAACCAAAGGGGCGGGCGGTGCGTGGAGAAATAGTTGATATACTTGATTAATTTATTTGCCAAAAGTGTCTCCCTTTGCCTCAATTTCGAAATTTTCTCCCTTTGAGAGAATACCTGCAACTCCTGATAATTTTTTATCAAAATGATAAAATGGGCGCGAAGTCCGGATTGAGGGGCCGGAGAAAAGAGGAAACCAGCGGCGGGGGAGGGCGGGAAGAAGTTGATTTAACCGGCATCAGAGAGTTCACTTATTAAGATTCCTGTGATAAAAGAGTTATACTTTGTGGTGGGCAATCTCCTGCCCCCGGGCCGGGCGGGAGATTAGAAACAGAGGAGGAGGCGATGACAGAAGGGCAAGACCAATCCGCCGATAGAAAAGTGGATGGCCTCATCTTGCATGAGTTGGGTCAGGAGGTGTCAGCACCAGCCGGTACCCGACTTGTCACCCAAGGGGAGGATCCGGAATATTTTTTTATCATCAAAACCGGCAAGGTGAAGGTCTTCCGGGAGACCGAGGACGGCATCCGCACTGATCTGACGGAATTGGGGGCCGAATCTTATTTTGGAGAAGTGGCCCTGGTGACCGGCCAGCCCCGCACCGCCTCGGTGGAGACCGTGGAAGACTCGGAGCTGATCAAGGTCTCCAAGGCAGAATTCGATCATTTACTGGACCACAACCCCCAACTGGCCCGGCACATCATCCACCAACTCTCCCAGTGGCTCATCACCGGGGACCGGCGCCTGGAAAGCGAAACAGTGCACCAGGTCAAGCTGCGCCAGATCTCCTGGTTCGATTACCTGCTGATGATCGGCCTAAGCATCGTCATGGCCCTGGTGGTCAACATTTATAACGACAACGGCATTCCTCTGATTCAAGATTGGGGGCTTGAAGCCAAGGTTCCCGAGATCACCCTGCAAAAAGCCCTGGAAGACTATAAAAATAAGACGGCCATTTTTGTGGACGCCCGGAAGAGCGCCTTTTATAGCCAGGAACAC
Source organism: Syntrophales bacterium (assembly GCA_028688935.1). GTDB lineage: Bacteria > Desulfobacterota > Desulfobaccia > Desulfobaccales > 0-14-0-80-60-11 > SURF-52. The sequence goes on along the minus strand of JAQTXE010000051.1, from coordinate 15,862 downwards.
ATCAAGGGCGCCACGAACTTGCCTCTGATCCTCTTTGATCTGTTTTACCCCCTGTTCAATTTCACGGTGTCGCAGACGGAAGGGGCGAAAGATAAGACTATTATTGTCTATGGCGGCGCCTTCAGCCGGCGCTTTGATCTGGAGTTAGCCCGGCAGCTCCAGCTCAAGGGAATGAAGAAAGTGGCGGGATTGGCGGATTACGGGGCCTGGCTCAGCGTCTTTCCCGTGGAAGGCAAGGAAGCCAAGACGCCCGCGGCGCTGCCCCTGGGTCTGGCAGGCTTTGTGGAGTGGCTGCCGGTGGGT
>JAQTXE010000051.1:0-15549 GCA_028688935.1 Syntrophales bacterium | reverse complement strand
TCCTTATTCCGCCCATCCGGCGCAGCCCCTATTTGTCGGTGGTGGGCCGGGTGCTCCTGGGAGCCATCTTTATTTCCTTCGCCTTGAGCAAGATCATGCGGCCCGCGGTCTTTGCCTTGAACGTGGTGGACTATAACATGATGCCCGCCTTCGGGGTGAACCTCTGGGCCCTGGTCCTGCCCTGGGCGGAACTGGTGGTGGGGCTGTTCCTCATCCTGGGAATCCGGACCCGGGCTGCGGCCACTCTCATCGGGGCCATGAACATCATCTTCATTGTGGGTTTGGTGAACGCCATTTTCCACCATCTTCCCATTAACTGCGGGTGTGTGGGTGAGGTGGGGGAACCGGTGAACTGGTGGAAAGTCACCAAGAACGCCGGTATGCTGGTATGGTGCATCCAAATATTCCTTTACGATCGGTTTTTTGTCCTGGATCGGGGAGGATTCACTTTGCGGGAAAGAAAAATATGAAGAAAGACCTACTGAAATTAGCCGCGGTTGTTGGTTTGCTGGTGATTTGCCTGGCCCTGGCGGGCTGTGGCGAGTCCCGCTCCCCTTACGCCGGGACTTATCGCTCCGTGGAGCCCTATGTGGGTAAAAACTACCTGGACTTGGACCTCAAGGAGAGCGGCAAAGGGACCTGGACCCTGGAGGGTAAAACCGTGGAGTTCACCTGGGTGGTGAATAACGGCAGGATCTGGATCTACACCAAAACCGGCGCCATCATCATCGTCACCCCCGGTGAAGGAGGCAAAATGTTATCCGCGGACATGTCCGCCGACTGGCACCCCGGTTGTCCTCCCAGCTCCTGTGTAACTTTTCGGCGGGTACAGTAATGAGGTTGGGGCAGCCGCTTTATGTCTAAGGATAGCCGAGTAATGCCGCAAACATGCCGCTGGGCCGGGATTGCCGGCCTCTGCCTGAGCCTCCTGGTCATGGCCCCCACAGCTTGGGGACGCAGCAGCACGGTGGAAGTACGCCGCCTGGGTTTGAGCCGGGTGGGGGAGAACACCATGCTCACGGTGATTCTCAACCGGGCCGTGAATCCCCGGGTTTCCGCCAGGACTGAGAATGGCAGACCCCAACTGGTGGTGGAGTTCCCCCAGGCCCGGGCCGGGCACTTGCCCACCCACCTGGCCGGGGACGATTTGCTGGTGGAGCAGGTCTTTACCCAGTCCTCTCCGGGCGGAGGGGTGAAGATCGTCTTGGATATCTATCCGGATCAGCCTTATAATTTCTGGCGCCAGAGCCGTCCCGGCGCCGGGGGACAGACCCTGTTCATTCTAGGTCTGACGCCCGACTCCAGCGCCAAGCAGGCGAGGCCCGAACCTGCTCCGGCGGCGCCGGAGACTCCGGAGGCGCCGGAGCCGGGAACCATGGCCAGCAGAGAGCCTCCACCTCCACCGGCGGAGCCTGACGATTACGGGTTCAAGGAAGAAAAGGGGACCCCGGCCCCCCCGGGGAGCTTCGCGGAATTGCGGCGCCTCATTCCCCAGGCCGCCGCTTTGCTCCAGGGACTGGAGCGTGACGGCTGGGTGGTGTCGGACTCCAATACTTATGACCGCCCGGGCCAGCGGTTCAGCCGGGACTACGTCCTTATGAACCGGAAATATCCCGAACTGGCGGTAAAGATCGCCAACCTCCCGGGTAATACGCCGCTGATGCCCAACATCAACATCATCGTGCTGACCACGGATAATTTAGGGGGGGAGGCGGCGCAAAAATACCGGGACCTGCGCCAGTGGAGTTTCGGCAAGATCAAGACCAAATTCGAAGATATCGGTGATTTCTTTGATGACGCCTTGAAACCTCTGCGGGTGGAATTGCGGAAGGAGACCAAGCGCGTGGTTTTACGGGATGCCAAGGTCTTTCAAAACTTCCTGCAGCAGGCCTGCCCGCAAAAACAGGACCTCTCCCAGAAGTTTATGAAGTACGTTAATCAGAAGGTCAACCAACGCTTTGAAGGGGTGCAATACACCCTGTCGGAAAATCCCCTGGTGATTTTGTACATGGTGGATTTCCTGTACCTCAAGGTTTTTTTTCTTGGGAAGAGTTAAAGAGGGACAAAATGGCCCCAGAGGTGACTATTTTCGGTAAGAAGAGCTGACCCTTCACCACCAGGGCCCGGGAGGCCAAAGCTAAAGAAGGGTTGAAGGTCGTTTTTCGGGACGTCGTGGCAGATCCCCAAGCCTTGGAAGAGATGCTGCGTCTCTCCCAAGGGAGCCGCCGGGTGCCGGTCCTGGTAGAGGCCGGGAAGGTAAGCCTGGGCTTCGGCGGCTCCTGAAAAGTCTGAGCTTACCCGCGGGCCGCGGGTTTGACAGGCAGGACTTGAGCCAGGCGGCCGGGAGCCCCCTGACCCCAACCGCAGAGTCTATTCCCCGGATGGTGGACTCACTTCGCGGTACGCCCCGGCGAGCCGGGCTTTCGGATAACTGCTTATACCAATTTTTTATCAAACCTAGATTTTTCCGTAAGGCGAACCTGGTGTTCGCCCGATGTCTGCCGGGCGAACACCAGGTTCGCTACTAAAACCATACCTTTGATAATGGATTGGTATTAGTATTAAGGTTCAATTTTTCTCGCCACCTACTTTTCTAATCCTTAAAAATTTTAGGTTCAGGCTCCCCCCCAGGTTTCATTCCAGGGAAGGGAGGGGGAGAATTTTTTGTCGCCGAAAATTCAAGTTTTGACTCAAAGGAAAGGCAGTCTAATAACCATAATTTAATAATGTTATAACTAATTGATATAATTATAATATATTCTTATTTTTAGCATGTTGGCCAAATAACTCCTGTTAGAAAATTAAATTCCCCACTAAGTAGGAAAAACTACCTGATTTCTAAATAAAATCGCCATTTTTTTGGGATAAAATTGGGAATTATCGCCAATTATGAGCCGTCATTAAGAAAAAAATATTGAAATAAAGATTATTAACTAAGTATATTAGATAGTTAACCTGTAAGGTAAAATTAATTTCTTGACAGGGGTTTTGAGCTTGTGCTATAAGGCACATTAATTTGCCTGAGCCCGCGCGGATGACCTAGCTGGTACGCTTCAGCCCTGGTAGAAAACGGAGGGAATCTGAAGTTGGCCAAAGACCCCAAGAGGTAGAGATTAGGCCTCTCGGACGGACGGCCCCAGGGTAGGTAAGCGCAATTTACCGGCACAGCCATCCCCCGGCTCCGACCCTTATCTGTTCCAACACAACTTCTTTTTCCGTTCATTTCCCAAAAATCAATCACGATTAGTTGCCTCTTTAGCAAGAGGGGAGAATATGAATAAGATAGCGATCTTTTGTCTATTGGCTTTGGCAATCCTGCTAGGTTGGCCGCAGCCGACCAAGTGTGTCACTATGTCCGTGGTCACGGTCACAGCCTATCATCCGGGAGTTTATTCCAAGGGTTCCCCCAAGGGGATCACCGCCTCCGGCCGCAGGGTAGCCGAAGGGATGATCGCCGTCAGCAAAGATGTGGAGAGAAACCTGGATCTGGATTTCGGCGATCGCTTATTAGTGCACGGTATGGGGGTATTCGAGTTTCAGGACCGCATGCACCCGCGCATGCGCCATAAAGTGGATATTTTCATGAAATCCTACAAGAAGGCCCGGCGTTTCGGAGTACGGCGCTACGTGGTGCTGGTGAAAATGACCTGATCTACTTGAGGCGCTCGATATAAGTGCCGGTGCGGGTGTCCACCTTTAACCGGTCTCCTTCATTGATAAACAGGGGCACCTGGATCACCGCCCCACTTTCCAAGGTGGCGGGCTTGGTGCCGCCGCTGGCCGTATCCCCGCGTACCCCGGGTTCCGTCTGGGCCACTTCCAGTTCCACGAAATTGGGGAGATCTACGGCCACTGCCTGCTGGTTGAAAAAAAGGACTTGCAGGTTCATATTTTCCTTGAGGTAGAGAACCGCATCTCCCACCTGTTCTTCGGTGAGCATGATCTGCTCATAGGTCTCGTTGTCCATCAGGCAGTAACTGTCCCCATCCTTATAAAGGTACTGCATCTCCTTTTCCACCAGGTCCGGTTTCTTCACCTTCTCCCCGGAGCGGAAGGTCTGGTCGATCACCCGGCCGGTGAGCAGGTTTTTCAGCTTGGTGCGTACAAAGGCCCCGCCTTTCCCGGGTTTGACGTGTTGAAAATCGCTGATCGCAAAAGGGGTGCCGTCAATTTCGATTTTTAGGCCTTTCTTAAATTCCGCAGTGCTATACATGGAAACTCAACCTCTCTTAATGCAAAATATCAAGATTTTTACCACAGAGGTGCAGACAACTTCCAGAGTCACAGAGACTAGTTTTTCTGCTTTGGCAACCCACGTCAAAGCAGAGATTTCCCCTCTGGGCCATTTCGGGTGCTTTGGGTCGTGGCGGTTAAAAGGTCAACGCGATTGCAGCGCTCCCTGCCATTTTTCCAGGACTTCCAGGGTCTTTATCGCCAGCAGGCGTTGGCGCTCCCTCCCGGCGCCCGGGAGAGAGGCGCCGGGGCCTGCTTCCCCTGCCAGGAGCTGAAGCAGGGGCCCTTTGAGAAGCCGGTAAAGTTCGGCGGCCCGGTCGGCATCCTCCCTCCGTCCCTGGCCTTCATAAAGCCGGCGCAGGGTGTCAAAGACCTCGCCCAGGCGGCCGATCTCCTGGACCACGGGCTTCAGGACCTCTTCGGCCTCGGCCAACTTCCCCAAGGGGACCAGGGATTGTCCCAGGATAAGGCGGAGCTCCGGGTTCTCGGGGTAGAGGGACAGAGCCCGCCGGGAGGCCTCCACGGCTTGGGGATAGAGGCCCTGCTGATAATAAGCTTCGGCCAGGAGATGCATGGCCCCGGCGCAAGGCTCCCGTTCAAGGCGCTCTTTGAGGCGGTCCAGGGACACGCCGTGGTCGGTCATATTGATCTCCTGCTCCGGGTCGGTGATGGGGAGGACCGGCCCGGAGATGGGGGGCGGCATTTTTCCCGGGTTTCGGCGGAAACTGCACGATAATCTCGTTTTTCTTGACGAAGTTCAGTTCCCGGCGGATGAGGTCCTGGATCATCTCCGGATCATGCTGCAGGCGGTCGATGGTGCGGGCCAACCGGGTGTTTTCCGCCATCAGGCGGGCGTTTTCCTGCTCCACCGCCTGGCGCTCCTGCCGCAAGCGATAAATCCGGTACAGACCCTGGTGGCTGAAGACAACCAGGAAGGCCAGCGCCAGCCCCACGAAGGCCGCGACGCCCATCAGGAACCGGCGATTTTTCTTCACCTTCTGGGTCCCATCCTGAGCAGGCGCTCCGGTCATAGGCTCCCCTCCCAGAAGTTATCTAAGTCCCTATTTTGCCTGAAAATGTACGTAAATGCAAATAAATTATTGGCTGGCAGGCAATTTGAACCAAAAATAACCTGCTACAGTTAGGGATAAAAAAACAGGAGCACATTGGCAGGACACCAAAGGGAGGAAAGATAGCAGCAATCCTGCCAGCCCTCAAAATTCAAAACGGACCCCGGCGGTGAGGTTGTGGGCGGTGTAGTTTTCCCGGCCCAGTTCGGTGTTGTAATCGAGGTAGAGGGAAAAATTCTTGGGGCTCATGAGGGTGGCGCTGGCGCCCAGCACTGCGAAGTCCTGGCCCAGGTTTTCGCTCTGGAAGGCAAAGGTGCCGCCCTGGCTGAGGCGGGCGTCCAGGCCCCGGCTGGTGTCGGATAACTCGTGCTGGTAGGTGGCATAGGCCTGGGGCGTGACGGTAACGCCGTTGCGACGCATAGGCGCGGCGATCCTGGCCCCCACCCCGGTTTGCAGGGAGTCGGCCTGCTGCGCGTCCACCTGCAGGTTTAAGGAGTTGCCGCCGCTCTCGGTGAAGCCGTTCACCCAGAGCTTAGAATACGCCAGGGAGACCAGGGGCGTCAGCACCATAGAACCGGTCTTCAGATCATATCCCGCTTCGCCGTAGGCATTGAACTGGTGGCCCACGGGAGAGGTGGTGGTGGCCCGGGAGAGGCCGCTCCAGGAAAGGTTGCGCTCTAGTCGAAAAAGGTTCAGGGCGTAGCCCAGGGAGCCGTAGGCGTAAATCGAGCCGGGAAGATAGGCGGCGTAAGCCGTGATGGGCCAGGTGTTATTCTCCACTGCGCCGCCTGAGCCCCTAAAAGAGGCGCCGGTGTGGCTATAGCCCGTGGCCAGGCCCACCAGCAGGTCGCCCTTCACCCGGTAGTCGGCCCCGGCGGTGAAGCCGGCAATGGTGAAATTAAAACCAGTCTGATTGACGGTAGACTTCTGGGTGCCCAGGGCCAGGGCCGGGTCGAGGTAGACGCCCCAGGGAGACTCCGGCGCCGCTTGCTTTTTGGCAGTGACCAGGCCCGCCAGGCTGGAGGAATTATAGGCCAGCATAATGCCGCTGGCTTTAGAGTAGTTGAGGTTGAAGCCCCCCAGCCCGCTGGTTTCGCCCATCCCGGCCAGGCCCCGGTACCTGAGGTTGGTGATGCGGTTCGCCAGCCCCCGGCGGAAGAGCCCCGCGCCGGCAAACCCCAGGGTGGCCAGGGACGCAGCCTTGTCCGGGGAAATCTGCTGAAAAGCGTTGGCCACCTCACTGCCGCGGCTGAGACTGTCGATGCTGCCCAGCACCCCGCCCAGGTCGCCGGAAGTAATCCCCGCCAGGCTGTTGAGCACAGCCCCCACCGCCGCCTGGTTGGAGCTTAAGCCCAGGCCCGGGTTGGTATAATCCCGCTGGACCAGCAGGTCGACGCTGTTGGTATGGTAGCGGGCCACGCCGATCAAGGTGGGGGTAAAGTTGCCCACGGCATTGAACCTGCCGGTGAGGCCCCCCCCGGCCGTAAGGATGCCGGTAAAGACCTGGTTCGCATGGACGCGATAGCCGCCCAACAGCACCGGCGTCAGCGTCCCATTTAAAGATGCGGCCCCGCCGACACTTATCTTACCGTAACTCGCGGGCGAGGCGATCCCCAGCAGGAGACTCCCCCCGACCGACTGAGTGTAATTGCCACCCACAGCGAAGGCGGTCCCGGCCCCCACATTGACTGCGCCGTAGTTAAGCAGGCTGCCGGCGAAAGCGCCGCTGAAGTAGTTATAATTTCCTCGATTTTCCAGAACCCCGGTCACCGTGCCGCCTTGATGATTGAACAGCGTAGCGGTCAGGCTACCTCCGGTCTGGTTGAAGGTGCCCCCGGTGTTTAAGTCGATGGTCCCCGCGGTCAGATTGCCGCCGCTCAGGTTATAGGTGCTACTGCCAAAAAATATCCCCCCTAAAGTTAGAGATGAAGTTGTATTAGTCCCCCCACTTTGATTAAAAGAATATTGGGCAAATGCATATGCTTTAAAAACTTCAGATTGGGCCGAAAGAATGCCACCGCTGAGATTGTAAGTATTTATATTGGTGTTTTCCATCATAGATAATGACCCGGTTGTATTGGTACCGCCGCTTTGATTGAAAGTTCCAAAGTGTATCAACTCAGATTTCGTGGTTAAATTGCCGTCACTTAAGTTGTAGATACCTCTTAGATCATGATCGCTGCCTAAAGAGAGTTCACCGGATACAATATGGGTGCCGCCTGTCTGATCGAATATTGAGGAACAATAAGTCCTCTCTGTCACAAGAGTGCCACCGCTTAAGTTATAGAAACCGCCGTAATCATAGCTACCTACCGATAAGTAGGTAGTTCGGTAGGTGCCGCCACTTTGGTTAAAGATGCCGCACATAGATGTGCCATTAATTACTGATAAGGTGCCGCCACTCAAATAATAACTTCCGGACCCCAAATAATTACCACCAACTTGTAGAAAACTTTATTCCTAAAAAGTTGGCCGACAGGTTGAAGGATTACATCAAAGGAAGAGCTCTAGAGGGCGATCAAAGGATTTTTCCCATCTCCTATACCGCCGCCCTGGTCATGGTTAGGAAAGCCGGCATCCTGGTGGGTGTCCACTTGCGCCCCCATGAACTGCGGCGCCACGCGGCCACCTATGCCTCCCGATCTGGTGTTCCCGTGGAGATCGTCAGCAAAGTCATCCTTCGTCACGCCAATCTATCCACAACGCAAAGATATCTCGGAAAGGTCAGCGACGTGGAAGCGGTAAGGTGGATCGAGAATCTTTACGGCTTATGACTGGTCCGGGCGAGATCAATAAAGGTCTCGCCCTATCTTATTATAATAAGGGTCATGTTCTGAATATGGGAAGTTTTTGGAGACGTGATAAGTTTCGGATCAGAGATGTTATCGCTTATTGCCTGCTTTCTCCGGTGCTGATATCTGTAGGGCCTCCACGCTCTTCTGGGCTATCCTCCGATGGTGAAATTCCGATTAGTCTCCTTGATTTCAATATTTCCGGAATTATCTTAAAGGTGTTGATTACTTCAGAGAATCTGCCCGACGGATTCCTCTTTCTGGGAAACGCCTAGATGTTCCTGGACAAAGATTCTTCAAAGATTCCCTGGCGTCTAGTCCTGATCTTCTCCTTCCTTTCTGCTGGCATAATGGCTTTGGGATATTTGTATGCAGACCGGCAGGCGGACCACTTCCAGCGGGAGATAGAGAAGCAGATCAATGCCATCGCGGATATGCAAGTCAAACAAATCATGTTCTGGCGCCAGGAGCGTATGCATGACGCTTTGTCGATTTTCGATGACCCTATTTTTGCCCGGGAAGTGCTTGATTGGCTGAACGGCAGAGGACCTGCGACGCAAAAAGAGGAGATTATTAACCGCCTAACGGGGGTGAAAGCCAATTTTTTCGAAAGGGTAATGCTTCTCGATACCAAGGGCAAGGTGCGGTTAACACTCCCCGAGGCTAAACGAGAAAGTGCCCCTTATATAAAAGAGACTGCTTTACAGGCTCTAGCCAGTCACAAAATAATCTTCACCGACTTGCACCGCGGCGCGAATAAGGAGATTGAGCTCGATATCGTGGTCCCCGTGCATTTTCATGAAGGAGGGAAAGCAATTAACGTCGGCGCGGTTATACTGGAAGTAAATCCACACGAATTCCTGTATTCCCTCCTCAAAACCTGGCCCACTCCCAGTTCTACGGCCGAATTGGCCTTGTTCAGACGGGAAGGCAATGAAATTGTATATCTGAATGACCTGCGCCATCGTCAAGGTACGGCCCTGGCATTACGTACTCCTATAAATGAAAGATATATCCGGCGGCGGCGGCAGATTCAACTCAGAAAAAACCACCGAAGAGCTGGATTACCGGGGCGTGCCGGTTCTGGCCGCCACCAAGAGAATCCCCGACTCTCCCTGGTTTCTCACGGCAAAAATTGACCTCGAGGAGGTCACTGCGCCCCTTAGGGAACGCTTCTATATGGTGGCCTTTATTTTAGTGGCCCTGGTCACTTCGTCAGGCGCGGGCATTGCTTATCTTTGGCGGAGCCGGGATGTCCTTTACTACCGGCAGCAATATGAAGCCGAGCGGGAACGGCTTGAACTAGCGCAACGCTACGAATATCTTGTTCGCAACGCCAATGATATTATTCTCCACTTGGATAAAGACTTAAAGATTATTGAAGCCAATGAGCGGGCGCTCTCTTCTTACGGATATTCCCGGGAGGAATTTCTGCGTCTGCATCTGTGGGACTTATATTCACAAGGAAAGAATAATGCTGGCGAAACTGCCGGCAGGGAATGGGAAATTCAAAATGGACAAGCATTCGAAACTATTCATAAACGGAAGGATGGGACGACTTTCCCGGTGGCCATCACCTCATCGGCACTGGAAATCGATGGGAGCAAGCTCTATCAAAAAATCATCCGCGACATGACTAAAAGCAAGGAAAAAGAAGAAGCTTTGCTGCAATCAAAGGAGCGGCTGCAGTTTCTTTCCTCCCAGCTTTTAATAACCCAGGAGAATGAGCGCGGGAGAATTTCCAAAGAATTGCACGATGACCTGGGACAGGCCCTGATGGTTTTAAAATTTCAACTTGAGCTGATTAACTCCAAGTGCGAAGATGCAAACAAGGCGCTGCATATTGATTTCGTATCTTTGCTCCAATATCTGGACGGCGTGATAGAAAAGGTTAGAAGGCTATCCTGGGATTTGAGTCCCGCGTCTTTGGAACAATTTGGTCTTTCCACCACCATCCAAAATCTCCTCGAGGTATTTGGCGAACATTATGACATCCGCTGGTCCCCGGATGATCTGCAGGGGATTGACAATTTATTCTCACCCTTGGCTCAAGTTAATATTTATCGAATCTTTCAGGAATCTCTCACCAATATCGGCCGACACGCCGAAGCCTCCCGAATTTCAGTCAGCCTCAAGAAGCAGGAAGATCATGTTTCTTTCACCGTGGCGGATAATGGCAGGGGCTTTGAGGTGAATGAAGTCTGCAACTGGCAGAAGTTGGGAAAGTGCATCGGCCTGGAGTCCATGCAGGAGCGCGCCCAGTTGGCGGGAGGTTCTTTAGAGATCCGGAGCCAACCGGGGACGGGAACAAAAATCATTTTCACTATGCCAATAGACAAGGAGACCGCCGCGCATGGAGACCTATCGCCTTTTACTGGCTGATGACCACCTCATTTTCCGGGAAATGATCAAGAAGAGTCTCGATGAAATCCCCGGTCTGGAAGTCGTGGGAGAGGCGAGCGATGGCCTGGAACTCTTGAAATTAATCGATGAACTGCACCCGCACATGGTCATTATTGATATAGGGATGCCTTACAAGGATGGGGTGGAGGTGGCCAAGGAGATTAAACGATCCCAACGGGGAATTAAAATCCTATTATTAACCATGTACAAGTCCAAGGATCACGTACACCGTTCCTTAGAAGCAGGCGTCGACGGTTATATACTTAAAGACAACGCCTTTAAAGATTTAATCACCGCCATCAAGTCAATCCGCGAAGGCAAACCTTATATTTCGGATCTGGTCATAGGACCCCTATTGGAAGGGTTCCATAAGAAATCCAGACCCAGCGCGCCCGAAGAGTTAGGACCCCTGTCTCCCAGGGAATTAGAAGTGTTGAAATATTTCGCTGGAGGCAAGACTACTAGAGAAATATCCACCTCCTTACTTATCAAAGAATCGACGGTAAGGATTCACCTTAAAAATATTAAATTAAAATTACAAATTAAGGACAACATCGATTTGGTAAGATATGCCCTCAAACATGGTTATGCATCCCTAACCTGATTATATCTTTACTTTCCTCCTCTTAATTCCCTTTTATCACTTCTAAGCTAAGTTGCTATCAAAGTACTAACGTCCCCTGGTTCAAAGGCGCACGATTAGGCGCGCCCATCGAAGAGGGTGCACGCAGTATTGCCTCCATAAAAGAATTCCCAACGACGGCACCGTGGTACTAGTCAATTCGTTTATCTAGCCGATTTGTTTAGGCTTAATTTAGGTATTCTTGCGGACTTTTGATTAGGCACTTTTACGAGTTTTCTTAAATAGTAAATTATTATATTTCCTTGAGTAAATTGTTGCGGGTGAGAGGAAGGATACTCCAAGAATAAAGAGTGAAAGGATGCAGCCGTACCGCCTTCTTATTGTTGATGACCACCTCATTTTCCGGGAAATGATCACGAAGAGTCTCGACGAAATCACTGGCCTGGAAGTCGTGGGAGAGGCGTGCAATAGCCAGGAAGCCTTGGAATTAACCAAGAAGCTGAGTCCAGATATGGTCATTCTTGACATAGGCATGCCCCACAATTCCGGCCTGGAAGTGGCTCGCACCATTAAGAGTTCCCAGCCGGAGATTAAGATCTTGTTGTTAACCATGCACAAGTCCAAGGACCATATTGCGCAATCCTTAAGTATCGGGTGCGAAGGTTACATCCTCAAGGACAATGCCTTTAAAGATTTGGTCTCTGCTATTATGACGATCCGCCAAGGCCAACCTTATATTTCGAATCTTGTGGCCCAGGAGATGCTTTATTACCTAGATAGTAATCTTAAGTTACCAAATAAGTACGAATGTCTTACTAGTAAGGAAATAGAAGTGCTGAAACACCTTTGTGAAGGAAAGTCGGCTAAGGCCATAGCTGACTCTCTATCAATCAGTAAATTTACAGTAGAAAACCATATCGCCAAGATCAAGAGGAAATTGTCAATTAAGAATACTGTCAACCTGATAAGGTATGCTCTAAGCAAAGGTTATAGTTCTCTATGTTGATTTCCATTCTGTGAAAATACCTTGCCAGGCATAACCGTTAAAAAAGATAGTCAATGTGTTTATCTAATTAAATCGTTTAGATGAAAATTAAGTAATTCTGCCCATTTCCATGGACAGGTAAGTTACCTAGAATTAAAAGCAACTGTTATCACCGAGGTGACAGTTTTTTGGCTGTGACAAAAGATTTTTTAGAAAAATAGGGAGGGAGATAAAAATGAAGGATAACGCAGAGTTACGGTTGTCGTCTCAAAAAAGACGTGCACCCACTGTCTGGGTCAAGGCCGCGGTCCCCTTTCAGGTCGCGGCCCTGGCGCTTATCTGCACCCTGATGTTACTGGTCTGTCCAGCCTTAAGCAAAGCGGCAGATACAGTGACCTGGGATTTGACCCAGGGAACTGCACTCGTATCTGCCAAGGCTCCCCAGGCCGGGGGACCGTTAACCACCGGCCTGGCGCATCAATCTGCGGCGCAGTCACGGGGACCGGCGAGCGCACCTGACGGCAAGTTTACCATTACTTATACGGTCCAGGAAAAGGGTGGGAAATACATCCTGCGGGGCACCTGGGACATAACCAAGGAAGGGGCGTTGAAGACGAGCCACCCAACCCCCGACTCCGTCCAGGGGCTCCTCTATACGGAACTTCCCTTCAACCCCGCCACCAGCGCCGGAAACATCGACGCCGAAGTCCTTGTCGTTCCCATGCTGCGCCAAGGCGGTGAAGCAGTAAAAGCACAAGGATCCTTCAAGGGCAACGAAAAATTTGAGGGGACCCTCTCCATCACCAGAACGCCGTGATGGAGGGTCATGAAGGCCTGATCCGGCCGGCATGAATGGGAGCAACGGATGCAGTTCCCAGGGAAACTCTTCACGGGGCGTTTCATGAGGTCATTGGCGATTTTCAAGTAATACGGAGGAGGGGATTATGAGAGCCCGCAAGCGTTCATTTTCGAAGTTTCCGGCAGTAATACTGGCGCTGCTTTGGAGTGCGGCGTTGGTTTCAGGACCTGTATGGGGCGCAGCGACACCCGCGGCGCAGCCAGCGGCGGCCAATTCCATAACCAAGGCCCAAGCGGCGGAAGGCTACGGCCGGCTTCCCCTATTTTTCATTGAAAATTGGGGGCAAGTCGACTCCCAAGTGAAGTTCTATGCTCGAGGGCAGGATCATGCCATTTTCTTTACTCCCGGAGGCATGGTTCTGAGCTTGAGACCCAATTCCAGCCCGGCCGGGGAGAAAGGCAAGAATGCCGCGCAAGTGCTGCAGTTGCAGCCCCTGGGAATAGATCCCGCGGTGGAAATTTTGGCCGGCGAACCCTTAGCCGGCAAGGTTAATTTCTTCCGAGGAAATGATCCAGCCAAATGGCGCACCAATGTCCCCACTTATAAATCTGTGCTTTATCGGGAGGCTTACCCGGGGATCGATCTCAAATTTTATGGCGCCGGCAAGCAGCTGGAATACGACCTGATTATTAAACCCGGGGCGAATCCCAAACAGGTGAAGTTCCATTACCAGGGGATTAAGACCCTGAAGCTCACCAAGACGGGCGACCTGACCGTTATCTTGCCCGGCGGCGGGAAGCTGGTTCAGAAAAAACCCGTCATCTACCAGGACATCAACGGCCGGCGGGTCAGCCGGGAAGGAAAGTTCCGGCTGCTGCCCGGCAAGCGCAGCTACGGCTTCGAGTTGGCCTCCTATGACACCCGGTTCCCCCTGATCATCGATCCGGTGGTCCTGGCCTACTCCACTTACCTGGGGGGCAGCACCTTTGAATCGGGTAACGGCATTGCGGTGGATGCCGCCGGCAACGCTTACGTGGTCGGCAGCAGCCAATCTGCAGACTTTCCCGTCCAAAACGCTTACCAGGTGGATTTAGCCGGAGGGCAGGACGCCTTTATCACCAAATTCAACTCTGCAGGCAATACCGTGTCATACTCCACTTACCTGGGGGGCACCAATAATGACTACGGGTTTGGAATTGCCGTGGACAGCGCCCTCAATGTTTATGTCACGGGGGAGACCTTTTCCAACAACTTCCTCTTGACGGGTGCGTACCAGGTCGCGTTAACCGGAGCTAGCGATGCCTTTGTCACCAAGCTCAATGCCGCCGGCGGCCTGTTCTATTCCACCTATCTGGGGGGCGGGAATGGGGATGCAGGCAAGAACATTGCCGTGGATTCCACCGGGATGGCTTATGTGACCGGGCATACTAATTCCAACAACTTCCCCCGTGCTGAATGGCTTCCAGACCATGCTCAACGGCAGCCAAAACGTTTTTGTCTCCAAAATTAACCCGAACTTGGGCGGCACCCCAAGCTTATTGTATTCCACTTACCTGGGAGGCTCCCTAACCGATACCCCGTGGGGGATTGCTGTGGATACTAGCGGGGCCGCTTATGTGGCGGGCCAGACCAGCTCCAGTAACTTCCCCCAAACTAACCTCAGTGTGTTGCAAGGGATTACCGACGCCTTTGTCACCAAGATTAACCCCAACGTTGCCGGCGCGGGCAGCCTGGTCTACTCATTCTTCTGGGGTGGCTCCGGCAGCGACAGCGCCACCGGGGCCATTGCCGTGGACAGTGGGGGGAACGCTTACGTGGCCGGAAATACTGATTCCCCTAACTTTCCCACGGTGACTCCCTACCAGGCCGTCTTAAACGGGCTTACCAACGCCTTTGTCACCAAATTCAACGCGGCCGGGACCGCGGTCTATTCCACTTACCTGGGTGGCAATGGGAATGATCTCGCCTGGTTTATCGCCGCGGATAATGCAGGTAGGGCTTATGTCACGGGTCAGACCAGTTCCACTAATTTCCCTACCTTTAAGACCTATAGCACTACGCTCAAGGGCACTACCAATGCCTTTGTAACGCAATTCGACGCCTCCGGGACCGCCCTGTTGCATTCCACTTACCTGGGTGGCACTGTGGCTGATTACGGCTTCGGCATTGCTGTGAATACTAATGCAGTTTCTGCCCTGGCATATATGACGGGCTTCACCCAATCGGCCGATTTTCCCATCAGCAATGCCTTTCAGCCCACGAACACCTCAACTTTGGGGACTGCTTTTGTCTCCAAACTGAGGTTACCGATTTCCGTGGCAGTGGCACCTTTCATCTCATTGCTGCTTTTGGATTAAGCATGGCCACTATCCAGACTCCAGAGCATCTGGAAAAAGAGTTATAGGAGGGGAGGTTAAATGGAAAAAAATACCAAGTTCCAGTTGTGGGTTAAAGGACGTACGCCCACTGTTTGGACCAAGACCATTTTGGCCTTGGTCTGCGCGACCCTGATTCTGGGATCTCCGGTTTTACCGGCCATGGCGGCCCCGGGGAAAATCACCAAGCAGGGTAAAATAGAAACTAAGACGACCAGTGGTGGAACTATCGCCATTATCAACTCCCCCGGATCCCAAGCGGCGGCTCCGGAGAAAACCAAATCCGCCAAGAAGAACAAACCTGCGCCG
>JAQTXE010000050.1 GCA_028688935.1 Syntrophales bacterium | reverse complement strand
AGCTTTTCCTCTCTAACCTCCAGATTAAGGTGATGCTGCTTTTTGTGGCCATTGCCCTGGTGCCCCTTGGCGTAATGGGTTTTTTTGCCATCAAGACTGCAGAAGAACTCATATTAAGCATGGTCAAGAACCAAATTCAACATGTTGCCATGGACAAGGCCGCTTTATTGGAGAGGTGGATTTCGGAGCGGAAAGCTGACCTCCAGGTGGTGGCCGGCTCCTCTATCATGAAATCGTTGGATCCTTCATTGATTGCCCCCTACCTGGAGCTGGTCAGAGACAAATACAAAGTTTACGGCGAGTTCATCGTCTTATCCCGCGACGGCAGCATCATCTATGACAGTTCTCGTAAAGAAGCCCGGCCTCAAATGAACAAATGGTTCCAGGAATCTTTGGCGGGCAAATCCTACATGTCCGATATCGATTTCGACCCCGAGAAAAAGGAGTCTTTTTTCGGGATTTCCACTCCCCTGTTGGATGCATCGGGCTCGGTAAATGGCGCGGTGTGCGCCAAGGTCGGCACCAACATTATTCTTTCCATGGTCTTGCGCATCTCTTTAGGGGAGACGGGAGAATGTTATTTGGTGAACCGGGGAGGCACTTTTCTCGCGCATAAAGACCCCAAGAGAATACTCAAGGAAAATATCGCTCAGTCGGAGAGCTTCAAGAATATATTCACTTCTGGTCACAGGATCACTTATATCGATTACCGGGGCATAGAAGTCATAGGAGCATCGGCAAGAGTGGGTGGAACCGGCTGGGCTCTCGTGACCGAACAGGATAAGGACGAAGCCTTCCGCGGGGCCGCCCGGTTGAAAGGCTACATTTTACTGGTGGCGGGATTGTCTGCCTGCGGCGCCCTCTTATTAGCCTGGCCGCTCTCCCATTATGTGGTTAATCCTATTAGAAGGCTTAGTCTGGCCGCAAACTCTCTTGCCAGAGGTGAATTCGACCAAGCAGAGATCCAAATCAATCGGGCGGACGAGATTGGGGCGCTCTACAATGCCTTTGGCGACATGGCCAGGCAACTCCAGGATCGGCAGCAAAAGCTGGAACAGCGGGTGGTGCTGAAGGAGTCGGAACTGGAAGAAACCGGGGAAAAACTGAAAGAGACCCAGCAAGCCGCAGCCCGCTCCCAGCAATTGGCCTCACTGGGCCGATTGGCTTCGGGAGTGGCTCATGAGATCAGAACTCCTCTCACTTCCCTGAAATTGTTTTTGGAAGCCATCGAGAACGAAATCGCCATTTCCCCTGACTATGATGAAGATTTCCAGGTAGCCATGAATCAGATAAAGCGGATGGAAGCCACCATCAACCGTTTCCTCGAGTTTGCCCGGCCTCAAGACCCCGTTTTTTCTTTGATAGAGACAAGAGAACTGATCGAAGAGTCTCTACTGGTGAGTGGACCGAAAGCCAGGAAGCAAGAGACCATTATCCAAAAGTCCATAAGCAGCGCTCTGCCGAAAATCAAGGGGGATAAAAAACAGCTGGGCGAAGCGCTGTTGAACCTGATGGTGAATGCTCTCGAGGCGGTGGCCAATCGGGGCAAGGTAACCATTGCCGCCGCCCTCCGGGAATTGCAGACCGCGGATGGGCTGCGCCGGTATATCCGCATAGATATTAGTGATACGGGACCTGGGATAACGCCGGAGAATGTTCCCAGGCTGTTTGACCCCTTTTTTACCACCAAAGCAACCGGCGCCGGGTTGGGGCTGGCTATTGTCAACAGCACGGTCCAGAGGCATGGCGGCGAGGTTATGGTCCACAGCATCGTTGGGAAGGGAACGACCTTTTCCCTCCTAATCCCGGTAGATGCAGAACCGATGATCGGGTAACATGGAAAAAATTCTGATAGTTGACGATGACGAAGGCCTGGTTCACTTTCTGGAGCGCTTCTTTTTGAAGAAAGGCTATGCCGCACGTTCCTGCAACAGTGGTCAATCGGCCCTGGAAGCGATGGCCCACGAGCAGTTCGATTTGATCCTGATGGATTACAAGATGCCGGGATTAAACGGTCTGGATACTTTGAGGGAAATCCGCCGATCGCAGGTGAAAACTCCGGTCATCATCATGACTGCCTACGGCAGCACGGATATCGCCATCGAAACCATGAAGCTGGGAGCGTACGACTACCTGGTTAAACCTTTTGATCGGGATGAGTTGCAGCGCATCGCCGCCGACGCTCTCGAAGTTAATCGCCTCGTAAAAGAAGAAGTCTGTTTTCCCGGTCATATTTGCCGGCCTTCCATCTCCTCCAAGGGAACAGTCAAGATCGTCGGTAACACCAGGCGCATGCAGGAGGTGTACAAGCTCATCGGTCAGGTTGCCGGTAAAGATGTAACCGTTCTCATTATGGGAGAAAGCGGGACCGGGAAAGAATTGGTCGCCAGGGCCATCTATCACCACAGTCACCGGAAAGACAAGCCGTTTTTGGCCATTAATTGCGCGGCGATTCCGGAGACCTTATTGGAGAGCGAATTGTTCGGCTATGAGCGCGGCGCTTTTTCCGGCGCGGAGCGCACCCACCTCGGCAAGTTCGAGAGGTGCCAGGACGGTACCCTCTTCTTTGATGAGATTGGGGATATGTCTCTCTCAACCCAGGCCAAAGTCTTACGGGTGCTCCAGTACGGCGAATTTGAAAGGCTCGGCGGCAACCAAAACCTGAAAGTCAATGTGAGGATCATTGCCGCCACCAACAAAAATCTTGAAAAGGAAGTCCAGGAGGGGAGATTCAGGAAAGACCTCTATTGGCGTCTCAAGGTTATTTCCATTCAATTACCTCCCCTGAGAGAGCGGCGGGAAGACATTCCGCTCCTGGTCGAATACTTCGTAAATCGTTTTAGCGAGGAGTATCAGACACCCATCCGGTACGTTGCCGGTGCGGCTATTGAGAAGCTGAAATCCCATTCCTGGCCGGGCAATGTCCGAGAGTTGGAAAATTGCTTGAGACGAGCCGTATTGTTGTCTGTGGGAGATGTGATTCTGGAAGAACATCTGCAAATCGATGCCGATCAGCAGGATCTGCGAGGGGGAAGCCAGTACCAGTTGATGGCAAGCCTGGATAAAAAGCTGGAGGAGCTACTTCCGGATATCTTACGATTCTCCGGCGAGAAAACCCATGCCAATGTCATCGACATGGTGGAAAAGTCACTCATCGCCAAAGTCTTGAAGAAATGCGGTTATAACCAGGTAAAAGCCGCCAGGATGCTGGGGATCAGCCGCAATACGCTGCGCCATCGCATTAAAAAGTTCAACTTCCAAGTTCCCGCCGATTTTCCTGAGAATGCCAAGAGACCAGAGACAGAATAACCTCACCCGCTGCTGATATACCAGCACCCCTGTTCAACATCTGCACAATCTTCGGCAGGAGAGGCCACAGGCTCCTGCCCGGGTTTTGAGTCCTCCAAATTAAATTTCCCGTTGCTATAATACCACCAGCAATACCGCCGGGCTATCGGCTCGTCCAGGCTGCCCATCCTTAAATTATCCTCACAATTCATTAACTTAAAGTATTAAGCCTGATGCAAGATTCGCTGGCATAACAGTTGCTTAATGGCCTTTTTGTTATCTTTTTCACATATTTTTCACAAGGCCGCGACGATGAAAAAGAGCCTCAAGGATTCACCTCTTAAGCGGCGAACCGATGAGGAAATCGCCAGGGAGGAAATTGACCGCATCAACGCCAGGCTGCGGCATTTCAGAGGCGTAGCCGCGTCGGTGATGAATGACGCTCTAGAGGTCCTGAATGCAGTCTGGGATTCCTGTCAGGATCCCCGATCTCCTGAGGAGATTCTGGACGGGGTTCCTGAGCCCCTAGCCCGAACCCCGGCAGGGGGATGGGCGGAATTCTTTGAGAGGCTCCATCTTCTCGGAACTTACATCGATTACGCCAGGAGGCTCTGCGATGGTTCCATTGATCAACCAAGTTCAAACTGAAAGGGAGGTTTAATTATGCCCGGCAGACTCGAAGTAATCTTAGGCGGCAAGAAACCCGAGGACCAGGACCACGATGTCTTCTCTTTCGAAGAAGATTTTACAAGCTACCAGCAGGTTATCGACAACCTTCTGAGGGATGCCCAAAATACCTGGGCGGAAATTTGGCATGAACTGATGGGGACCGTAACCAACGGCACCATCATCCTCAGCGACGCGAATAAAGGGGCAAAGCCCAAATGCGGCTGGGCGGAATTCCTGGAGAAATTGTGGCTTCTTAAGCACTACCTTGATTATACCCGCAGGTTTGCCGCCAAGGATGTGTAGCGCCGGTCAAGGGAACCACCCTAGGCTGAACGACAAATATAAGCGCCGCAGAGAAAAAATCACTCGTTACCAAAAAATAAATGGAGGGATGCAAAGGAAATGGCCAACCAACAAAATAACAATAATCCGTTTCACATCGCCCAACAGCAGATAAGAGCCTGCGCCGACATCCTGGGTTTGGACGCGGGCACCAGAGAGGTGCTTCTCCGCCCCATGCGGGAATTCCACGTCAACTTTCCAGTCCGGATGGATGATGGAACTACTAAGCTATTTGAAGGTTACCGCGTCCAATATAATGATGCTAAGGGACCGACCAAGGGGGGGATTCGTTTTCACCCTGATGAGACCATCGATACGGTTCGAGCCCTGGCGGCCTGGATGACCTGGAAGTGCTCCCTCCTGGATTTGCCTCTCGGCGGAGGCAAAGGCGGTGTGGTTTGCAACCCGAAAGAATTGTCAGCTCCTGAACTGGAACGCGTCAGCCGCGCCTATATCAAGGCTGTCGGTCAGTTTATCAGCCCCACTAAGGATATCCCCGCTCCGGATGTTTACACCAATCCGCAGATCATGGCCTGGATGGTGGATGAGTATTCGGGTATTGTCGGCAATAACCAGTTCGGGGTGATCACCGGCAAACCCCTGGCCCTGGGCGGGTCCCCCGGAAGGGCCGACGCCACGGCCAGGGGTGGCATGTTTACCCTGCGCGAGGCTGCCTGGGAGATCGGCCTGGATCTGAGCAAGGCCACCATGGCCATCCAGGGCTATGGCAATGCCGGCTGTTACGCGGCCTCTCTGGCGGAATCGATGTTCGGCTGCAAGATTGTGGCGGTGTGCGATTCCAAAGGTGCAGTCGGCTGCAAGGATGGCATCTGCGTGCCCAAACTCACCGAGCACAAGCAGGCCACCAAATCCGTGTGCAATTGCGAGGGCACCAAAGACGTCAGCAGCCAATCGCTGATGGAGATGGACGTAGATGTGCTGGTGCTGGCCGCCCTGGAGGGGGTGCTGACCGAAAGGAATGCCGACAAGGTGAAGGCGAAGATGGTGGTGGAATTGGCCAACGGCCCCACCACTCCCGAGGCGGACGAAATTCTCTTCCGGAAAGGGATACACGTCATTCCTGATTTCCTGTGCAATGCCGGTGGAGTAACGGTTTCGTACTTTGAAATGGTTCAGAACGCCTACATGTATTATTGGGATGAGAAGGAAGTCCGCGAGAAGCTGGACGTCAAAATGACCAGGGCCTACCATGAGGTCCTGGAAACTTCCAAAAAATTCAAGATCAATATGCGCAAGGCCGCTTACGTGGTTGCAGTCGAGAGAGTGGTGGAAGCGATGAAACTCCGAGGCTGGGTGTAAGACGGCAGAATGCGATAAGGCCATAGTTTCTGCAGCCTTCGCGGTTGATTATAACAGCGGGATGATACCGGGGCTATGGCCTTTGCTTCCTCGCTTCTATTCCGGAGAACCCTGCCCCTGGACATAACCCGCGGGGACAATAACGGGGGAGAACCACAAGATTGTGATATTGTCATCCAAATCGATAGGTAGTGGCATACCGGCGTTGGACGATATCCTGGGGGGGCTTCGCCTCGGGGATAACGTCGTCTGGCAGGTTGATGGACTGCATAACTACCTGAAAGTGGCGCTTCCCTTTGTCAGGCAAGCCCTTCAAGACGGCCGTACCGTAATTTACGTACGCTTTGACCCGCACTACTGTGTTCTTGAACCCCTTTCCGGCTACCTGACCACCGAAATTGACCCGCGGCCCGGGTTTGATTCTTTCAGTTCCCAGGTAAACAAGATCATTGAGGAGCAAGGCAAAGGGGTTTTCTATGTCTTTGACAACCTCTCCGCTCTGGTCGCGGATTGGGCCAGCGATGAACTCCTGGCAAACTTCTTCCAGCTGACCTGCCCCTATCTCCGGGAACTGGACACCGTGGCTTATTTTGCCCTGACCCGGGGACAACACTCCCATAGCGCCGTGGCCCGCATCAGGGATACCACCCAGGTGCTGATCGATCTTTATCATGTGGGAGACCGGCTCTATATCCATCCCTTGAAGGTTTGGGACCGCTACTCCTCCCAGATGTTTTTGCCGCATCTGTTTTCCAATGGAGTCCTGGCCCCGGTATTCGTGAGCGGGGACGCATCCGCCATTTCGCAGACCGCCAGCAAAAGCCCTCTCAAAGTCAAGGCCGACTCGATAGCTCCCTGGGATAGCGTCTACCGGAAACTCGCCCAATATGACGAGGATGAGTTGAGGTTTTTGGAGAGTACGCCCGAGATTCAGGCGCTCAAACAAGAACTATCCCAGATGATTATTGGCATTCATCCGGAGTTACAGCGCCTGGCGGATAAGTACCTGACTATCCATGATCTTTTAAGTATCAGGAATCGCTTGATCGGTTCCGGGCGCATCGGCGGCAAAGCAGCCGGTATGCTTTTAGCCCGCAGAATCCTGGTGAATGATCCCGGGGAGATGGACTTTTCCAAGGTGCTGGAAGAGCACGACTCCTTTTTCATCGGTTCGGACGTGTTCTTTACGTTCCTGGTCAACAACGACCTGTTCAGGTTACGTCTTCGTTTGACCAAAGATTCGCAGATTTCGCCGGAAGAGTTCGACAAGGTAGAGGAACGTTTCTTGGCGGGCAGTTTTCCCGCAGAAATTATGGAGCAATTCAAGGACCTGTTGGATTACTTTGGCCAGGCGCCCATCATCGTGAGATCCAGCAGCCTCTTGGAGGACGGGTTCGGGAATTCCTTTGCCGGTAAGTACCGCAGCGAATTCTGCGCCAATCAGGGCGGCCCCGAAGAACGGATGGCATCTTTCCTCAGGGCCGTAAAACTGGTCTATGCCAGCGCCGTAAATCCCGATGCCCTGTCTTACCGGCGCCAGCGCGGCCTGGGGGAATCGGATGAGCAGATGGCCATCCTGGTGCAGCGGGTCTCCGGAATGCGCTATAAAAATTACTTCTTTCCTCCTCTGGCGGGAGTGGCCTTTTCCCACAACCTTTACCGTTGGACCGATCGAATAGATCCGAACCAGGGAATCATCCGGCTGGTTTTCGGATTGGGAACTCGAGCCGTCAACCGGCTGGGAGGCGATTATCCCAGGATGATTGCCGTCAGCCACCCCCATCTGCGCCCGGAAGCAGGCTACAAAGTGGCAACCTACTCACAGCGAAAGCTGGACCTATTGGATCTATCAGAAAACCATTTTGCCAGTCTGCCAGTGGCTAAAGTGATTGCGGATGGGGATTATCCGAATTTGTATCTGTTTCTCTCCTTTATGGAGGAAGGATATGTCAGAGACCCTTGTGGACCGCGGATCAAAGGCCTCGAGGATTTTATCCTGACCTTCAATAACCTGATCGCCCGTACTGATTTTGTCAGGATCGTGAGGGCGCTTCTGGCGAAACTCGAGGCGGCCTATGGTTATCCCATTGACACGGAATTCACCGCTTTCATGGATTCGGAGGGCCAGGTAAAGATCAACCTGGTCCAATGCCGGCCCATGAAACTGCCGGGTTTGATCGAGGCCGCCGAGGTCCCGGGAGACATCTCCCCAGATTGCATCCTGTTCAGAGCCAAGCGCACCATTTCGGGAGGCACGGTTCCGCGTATCAGATACATCCTCTATATAGATCCCGAATCTTACGCCAAAAAGGCCCCTGTAAAATTAAAGCGGGAGATGGGCCGCATTGTGGGTGAGATCAATCGCCACCCGGACATTGTCCGCCAGCAGATCATGATGATGGGTCCGGGCAGATGGGGCAGTTCCAACGTGACCCTGGGAGTAAATACCTCCTACGCAGATATTAACCATGCTGCGGTTCTCGTGGAAATAGCCCGGGAAGAGGCGGGCCATATTCCGGATGTATCGTACGGGACCCACTTCTTTTTGGATTTAGTGGAATCTCAAATCATCTACCTGCCACTCTATCCGGATGAACCCCAGGCCGACTTCAACCAAGAATTCTTCAGGAAATCATCTAACATCCTTTGCATCCTCCTGCCTGAGGCCCAAAGGTTTGAAGAATTTATCAAGGTAATTGATGTCCCTGCGGTCACAGCTGGCAAGTGGGTCCAAGTAGTAGCCGACCCTCGCCAACAGAAGGCCTTATGCTTCATCAGTCATAAATAATCCGTTAATGCTCGGCAAAGGGAGAGCTTATGAAACGCCATACTTATATGCAGATGATGTCGGTGACTGAAGCCAGGGAAATCTTTCTTTCCCGCTTTGAACTCAATAACATGCTGCCTCCAGAGGAGATTTCCACTATGGTGGCTAGAGGCCGGGTGACCGCAGCGCCGGTGTGGGCCAGACGATCGTTGCCGGCCACCCACCAAGCCGCCGTGGACGGGTTTGCGGTGTTGGCCGCCTCCACCTTTTGGGCGACTCCCGAGCAGCCCAAATCCTTGGCAGTGGGTGAAGAAGCATTCCCTATCAATACGGGACACACGATCCCCCGGGGGACCGATGCGGTGATCATCGTCGAAAATAGCTCGAACCCCAAAGCCGATCTCATTACCGTCGATGCCCCCGTCTTTCCTTGGCACAATGTCCGCCGCATAGGTGACGATTTAGTAGGTGGGGAAATGGTCCTTCCCAAGGGCATGGAGATTACCCCGCTGGCCCAAGGGGCGCTCCTGGCCGCGGGCAGCACCCGAGTGGCAGTAAGGCGCCTTCCTAAAGTCATCATCATACCCACCGGTTCCGAATTGGAATCTACGGCTAACTTGGATGGGGATCTCCCCTCGGATCGCCCCTCTGAGTTCAGCTCCGTCATCTTGGCGGGATTGGTGACCGAGGCGGGAGGTCTCCCGGAAATCAAGGCCATTGTCCCTGATAATATCACCTGCTTAACAGCTGTCTTGAAAAAGGCCCTGGCCGACGCCGACGTGATGATCATTAATGCTGGTTCCCTTGCAGGCACAGGGAATTACATTTACCGGGCTGTAGCGAAGATGGGAGAGGTTGTGGTGCATGGAGTGTCGATGATGCCCGGCAAACCTACTCTTCTGGGGCTGATAGGCGGTAAGCCGGTCATCGGCATTCCGGATTATCCGATTTCCGCAGTGTTGTCTTTTGAACAATTTGCTGCGCCCCTCATCGCTGGCCTGGCTGGGAAGCGCCTCGTCCCCCGACCCACCCTCATGGTGCACCCGGCCCAGAACCTGCCGTCCAAGCCAGGCATGACGGAATTCATCCGGGTAACACTGGGGCGGGTGGGGGACAAGGTCATCGCCTCCCCATTACCCCGGGGGGAGGGGGTTATCCCCTCCCTGGTGCGGCCGGACGGCCTCCTGGTAGTGCCGGCCCTGAGCGAGGGCCTGGAGGAGGACCGGCCGGTGGCTGCGGAACTGCTGATAGCCTCGGAGGATATTGAAGGTGCCCTGGTATTCTTGGGAAGCCACGATAACATCATTGACCTATTGGACACCTTCTTGAAAAGGAGGGATCCCCGGCTACGGCTCTCTTCTGGGCACCTTGGCAACCAGGGTGGTTTGCTATCCTTGCGTCAAGGAAGGGCGCATTTCAGCGCCAGCCATCTATTCGATCCTGAAACGAAAACTTACAATACCCGCTATATCTTGCGTTATCTCCCCCGTCTACCCCTCAAGCTTATAAACCTGGCATGGCGGGAGAGGGGCCTCATGGTTGCAGAGGGCAATCCCAAGAACATCCGGACTATCAAAGACTTGATCCGGCCTGACGTACGCTCCGTTAACCGGCAACAAGGGGCCGGCACCCGAGTCCTGCTGGATTACCTCCTCGAGAAACATGGTTTGGACCCTTCGATGGTGCAGGGTTACGAGCGGGAAGAAAAAACCCATATGGCCGTTGCTGTTAACGTGCATTCAGGGATCGCTGACGTGGGTATCGGGACCTTTTCGGCGGCCAAAGCCTTAGGATTAGATTTCATCCCCTTAACTCCTGAACGCTACGACCTGGTGGTGCCGGAAAGCACGTTCAACGATCCTCGCTTCCAGATACTGCTGGAAGTGATGCACTCCCAGGAATACCAAGAAGCCGTCGCCGCGTTGGGCGGTTATGACCTGAAGGATTGCGGCAAGATCTTCTGGGAACAATAATCCAAAAACCGACAGGATGGTTGAAGAAAAGGAAAATCAGTGTGTTGCCCAAGGGATGCAGTTATCGACTCAAGGTTGAAAATTGCAGGTATGGCTATGCCGAATTTTCAACGGGTTGATAAGTCTCCACTGATAGCAGCAACATGCAAAAGCCATTTTGCCAGAATTCGGCCATTGCGTGGATAGACCCTAGGAAAAAATTGTTTGCTTAAAGTCGCACCTTCAGGTATACAAATTTCAGCAAAGGGGAGTAGCTACCCAGGGTAAAGTCAACATCCCAGCCTAACGGCCTGGCTTTACCAGCCCAAAAGATGGCTTAGCGAGACTTTTGCACCTGACCGGTGCAGAAGTCTTTTTTTTGGCCTTTTACGCTTTAAAAAACGCTAAATAAATTTGGCCGCTATTGCCCGATCTGCAAAGGCCCTTTTGGGGGATAGACGCGTGGACTGGCTCTTCGATCTGCATAATTGGACCGCACTGATCACCCTGACGACCCTGGAAATTATTCTGGGGATTGACAACATCGTGGTGATCTCCATTTTATCAGGCAAACTTCAACCTCACCGCCAGCAACTGGCCCGGAGCGTCGGCTTAAGTCTGGCCCTGATAACCAGAATTCTGCTGCTCTTGAGCCTTTCCTGGCTAATAGGCCTGACCCAGCCCTTGTTCACCATCCGCCAGAACAACTTCTCCCTGCGGGATTTGATCCTCATGGGCGGCGGTTTGTTCCTGCTGGCCAAAGGGACCCGGGAAATCCACCATGCCATGGAGGTGAAGGGGATGGCCGGAGCCATAACCGCCAAAGCCACATTCTGGTCTATTATTCTGCAAATCCTGCTGCTTGACATGGTCTTTTCCCTGGATTCCGTCATCACCGCAGTGGGTATGGCCCAAAAGATCGAGATCATGGTGGCGGCCATTCTCATTGCGGTCCTGGTCATGCTCCTGGGGTCCGGGGTGATCAGCAGGTTTATTCACCAGCACCCCTCCATCAAAATGCTGGCTCTGAGCTTTCTGCTGATGATCGGCGTCACCCTCATCGCAGAGAGCCTGGAAATGCATATTCCCAAGGGGTACCTCTACTTTGCCATGGGCTTTTCCGGCCTCGTGGAGACCTTGAATATCATGGTAGGTAACCGCAAGGTTGCCACAGCCCTTACACCAATCGTGGATGTGGAGAAACATCCGCCAAAACCATAAAGTTATTCGGAGGTAAAAATCATGATTTGTCCGAGATGTCAGGGTGAATTGTTTGAAGCAGTAAAACAGGGTGTGGTCATCGACCATTGCTCAGAATGCAAAGGCATATGGCTGGATCAGGGCGAGCTCACCAAGATCATCGCCCACCTGAAACAGGTTGAATCATCCCTGGATGCGGAGTTCCGGCCACTCCAGGAGCGGCGGGAAGCCTATGACCGGCGGGAATCCAACCACCAGCCCCATGAGGACCGCCGTTATGACAAACACTACGACAAGCATTATGACAAGCACCACTATAAAAAGAAATCAGGCTTCGAAAAACTCTTCGACATTTTCGATTAGATGCCAGGGGTTCAACACCAGGCGCTAACCGGAGTGAGGCGCTAACCGGAGATGGGGGCTGGGCGGCTTCGAGGCGAGGAAATTCCTGGCCCGGAGAAGAATTCGTCCAGCCCCGAGATGATGAACCAATATTCAAAGGGTGTTATAAATTTTCTTATACCCTGGCTATCCAACCATTTCGTCGCCTCATTTCTTCTTTTCAGTCTCAAGCTCTGAGGCGATAAATTTCCCCTCGAAGGTTACGCCTTCTATTTCCACATAGGCGCCGACTGCCAGTTTTCCATGTTTCTCTTTGATCTTGGTGTCTTTGGTGACATTGACCGTTTTGCCATCGATATTCCATTGTCCAACATAGCCTTGCTCGGGCATCGATTTGACAGTTCCATAAAATTTTTGCTGAGCGAAGGCAAATCCCACAGAGAGCAAAATGCCAATAAGGATGAAAATAGCTGCTTTGCGCATGGTACCCCTCCTTATCTCGTTGAAGTTTTGGGTTGGAATTTTGTGATGATTAACAGACCAGCCAAGTACCTATTCTTTAAGAAAAAACATCCGCCGCCAACGATGATCTCCGGCCAGGGCATGGAGCAGGACTGCGCCTAAATGTATGCCCAGATAAACGAGAATCAGCCAAATTGCGGCCTCATGCATTTCTTTAATGGCGTGGAGAAAACCTCTGGCTTTGGTACCGGGCGTCAGGTAAAAAAATATCAGACTACCGGTTATGGCCATCCAGGCAAAGGCTGCGAGTCCAAAGGTTTGCACCAGGCCCGAAAGTCCCACGTGCGTCGGCCGATCGGGCAGTTTGAATTTTATCAACTCCCACAGGTCTTCGAAGACCAGCCGAAGCCTGTCCCTGGTAAACGGGACCCATCTGAGGAACTGATGTTCGTCCGGACCACAGAACCCATAGCCAATCCTCAAGAAGAGGAAAAAGGCAAAAATTATTCCCAGCCAGCTATGGATGCTAAACCCCAGATGCTCCACTCTCTTGTAGTCATCGGCCAAAAACCCTGTAGCAAAGGCTGAGATGCCAAACACCGTAAGCCCCAGGTGGAGGACCCGGGAGATGTTTTCCAATTCATTGGCACTGGATTTGTTTTCATTCATAATTGGTTATCTCCGCATATGCAGTAATTCAGTAATGGAAACGGTAAAACCTTGGCTTAGGAAGCTTATAGAATAACCAGTTGTAGGAAGACATTAAGCATGAGGAGGGTGGAAGATGGAAAAAACAAAAATCCTAAATATCACTGCTTTTATTTGTGGAATATTAAAAAACCCCACCGGCACCAGACTGGCATCTTCTGCTTCCACCGGCAGGCAAGGGGAGTCGTCACAGATATCACAACCCAGGATGACGGCACCATAGCCAGAATACTCATGACATGGGCATAGGTACCCGAAAAATATAGCAGATAAGAGAATGACGCAAACCACACGGATGCCCCAAGATTTATGGACTCGAATCAACTCCATTCATAAAACATTCATAAAACCCTAATCCTGGTCGCTATAATCTGTCAACCGTATTCTGCAGTGTCTTCTACCAGAGCCAGATGAGGATTTCTGATTTTCCTACAAGACCTTAAAAAGGTTCAATAGATATGAAGGATCATCCAATTGCCCCAAAGGTCCCATGCCGGACCATCCCGACGAGACGGCCCGGCTCTTAATGTGGGGTTTCGGATTGAGGGATATGATTTCAAGCCCTTATTAGAACCACTTACCGACGCCGACCCTGGCCAGCCCACAGTGGGATACCGGTTGCGTCCCGCAGTTTTAGGCTCTGGCCCCCCTTCTTCACTTCCGCGGCGATGATGGCAGGCTTGCCGTCAAACGTGACCCGGGAGCCCGTGATCTCCACCGTATCTTTAGGGGCAAAGATCATTTTCTGTTGGTCGAGATACCAACTCGGGCCCAAATGTACCGCGATAGTTTCTTTGTCGGTCTTGACCGTGAGATGCACCCCTTGATAGTCGCCGCGACTCATCGTATCAACAGACACCACTTGGCCGCTCACGTTTTCTACGGTTTGAGGATTATAAATGCGGCCATACCCAAATCCCGAGCCCATGCCCCGCTGAGCCCAAGCGCTTCCGGCCAGGGTTAGAGCCATAATGATGGCGGCAACAACGGCAAGACGAATATTCCTCATGCTTACCTCCTTCATTTCCTCTATCTTTATGAGGCAAAAGTCTCTATAAGCATAAACCCTAAACAAGTCTCAATTCGGCGCTGGAAGGCTTTTTAATTGAGATTATGATGCAGGGCTGCAGGCAGAACAGGGGGAAGCGGTGGCGGCTTCTTTTGGATTTGAGAAACAAAGCTACTTGCCACTAGAAAATATATTTAAATCTTCGAGATCAATAACCAATATATAAAGGAGCATCTCAAACAGATGCCCCTTTCATGGACTAAGAATTTGCCTTCCGGAAGTCAATCTTTTCCGAACCCTTGGCCAAAGCAGTTGATAACACCTGCTCAAGAAGTTCCCTCCGTTTGAGCTTCCGTAGCCCCTTCTCAAGATTGGTTTTAGTCAACGAGAGCAAAGGCCAGATTTCTTCCCTGGAAAGGCCTGCGCTTAGAAGGATTGTGGTGACCTTTTGGGGATCGAGGTCATAAGACACCACTGGAGAGGTGCCATAGACCATATCTCCTACCCGGATAGACCCGTATTCCTTGATCCAATCCTTCAAGCGGGATGTTAGCTCCTTTTCCATTTTTTGCAGGGTTAGAAGTAAAGAGGCGGCTTTCTCGGCCTGTTCCCGGGTGGCGGGAGCGATGACTTCGATTGGAGCCAGGATTTTAGACATCACCGGGCAGTGGGCGGTGATTCCGCACAGGCCGCAAAAGGAGCCGGGGGTAGGATCGTAGTCCTGGTCTTGCTCGATGGTCTTGATTTTGTCTGCCAGGATTTCCGGGACGCCTTCGAGGTCCTGGGGTTCCAGGAGCACTTCCCGCTCTTTGCCGTAACGGAGGAAATGAAGACGCAGGAGAATCTCCTGGGTATCGGGATAGGCTACCTGCTTCAATCCCCAGCCGTAGGTGCGCAGTTGCATATTTTTCTCCACCGTCTCGGGGACAGCCCGGTTGCTTTTCCAATCTATGACCACGCCCAGTTCCCCCTGGCGGAAATGAAAATCCACTATCATCCGAAAATAAGCGTCCGTGGAGGAAAATTCGCAGGGCTGCCAGTTGCGGTCGAAGGCCAGCTTGTGCTCCACTCCATAGACTTCCAGGGCGGGGGGCAGGATGAACGAGCTATAAAATCTCTGCCAGATTTGCAGAACATCGGGCGTGGCCTCTTTGGGGGCTGCCCCTTCCGCCCATTCCCAGTCGGTCTGTTGCTTCAGGCTGATGAGCCGCAGCAGGTAATCAGCGATCAGGGCATGGACCGTCTTCCCGGTGAGCATGGCTTCGTTGGAAACACGGGGGACCCCTTCCAGGATGACCTTTTTATAGGCCCAGGGGCACTTATCGTAAAGGTCGAGGCGGGAGAAAGAATATTGAGTTAACTTTTTGGCCGGCATGTCTTAGCTCCTTAACAAGGGTTTATCTCTGGGACCTGGTTGGTGGAAGTCCCAGGGATAGCGGTTTAAAATCTCTTAAGGTTTGACAGGCACTGCTCCGGGGCGAAAAGGGGTTTATATAAGGAAAAACCCTGAATCGCCCCGGGGCTCGAATTAAGCCTCATCGTTTCGAGGTTAGAAGAGAGTAAGTTTGCCTTCTTCCACCGATTCGCTTGGCTGCGGCGGCGGTGGGGGCAAGACCTTTCTGCCCTTGTTGTTTTTGGAACTCGGGTCGGCCTGGGGTTGAGGAGGCGGAGAATCCCAGGATACCGGCACTGTTTCCTCTTCCGGTACCAACTCGGGCGAAGAAGAAATTTCTCCAGGTGCTTCCGGTTTCTCACCCGCCACCGGAGGGCTATTTTCTGCGATCGGTTCTGCCGGGGTCTTATCCACCGGTTCCGGTTCGGACTCCGGGGCCGCTTCAGGCTGCACCTCGATGGTCACCCCTTCGGGGTAGAACTCCTCCTGGACCTCCCGCATTTCTTCCGGGGTCTCCTCCAGGTGCTCCAGGGCCTTCCGGGCCTCGGCCTCGATCTGGTCCATCTTCGCCCGGTGGTCGGCCCGCCGTTTGGCGATGTCGTAGCCGATCTTGGCCAGTTCCTGCTCAGTGCCGGGGAATTCCAGACTGACGATGTAAACGATCATGTTCTGGCCGGTTCCGGGGATGGTGACCGTTTTGGGACTGAGGACCAGCTTGAGGGGGATGCCCGCCAGGACACCCCCTGTGATGGCCTGGATCAGCTTCAGGGAAGACATGATGGAATGGACACTGTTCCAAGAAGTGGTCCTGAACTTCCAGACCCCGCCGATCCGGTCCACTCCCTGCAAAAGCACCTGCAAGGTGCCGTTAGGTTTACACTTGTCCTTGCCGGCATAATTGGCCTCCAGGCGCAGACAGGGGCAGGGGACGGCTTGATACTTGCCGTCCTCCCCCAGTCTCTGGGCCCCTTCCCCATCACCGCAGCACCACAGACGGTTACCGGTATAACAGGAATACCTGGTCTGGAAATTGATGTCCGGGTCGTTATAGAGCAGCATCACCGGCAGTTCCTTCAGCTTGCCGCCCTGCGGGGCCAGCTTCCGCATCAACTCCAGGTCCGGAAGCATCCGCCCGGCTGCGTCCCGTTGCATGGTGGTGACCAGAAAATGGTCCAGTTTTTTAGGCTGGGCGAATTGCTTGCCCTGCTGGGAGGTTTTGACCTCCCCCTTCTCTCCGATCTTGATTTTTCCCCGCTCTGCCAGCCGGGGAACCAGGTTCTTAATAGCCATAGATTCCTCCTAAAATAATGGGGGAGGCGACCTTCATCGCCTCCCCCGGTTGAAAAGATTGGTTTTTACCCTTAAAGACTCATGGGCATCACGAGGCTGAAATAATGGGCATCCCCCGGTTCCATGAGCCGGCAAGGATGATCCCGGTCATTGATCTCCAGGAAGACCGTGTCACTGGCCATAACCTGCAGCGGCTCCAGGAGATAGCGTGCATTGAAGCCCACTTCCAGGGGAAGCTGGTCTGCATCTCCCGATTCCAGGTTCATGGTAAGCAATTCCCTGCCTTCTCCCACGTCCGGGTTGGCGAAGGTGACTTCGGCGGAGTCCGCGGCCAGATTGAAGATCACCCCTTTGAAGCGGTCCGAGGAAAGCTGGGCGATGCGCTTCAACGTGTCGGTTAGCTCCTTACGGTTGACCGAGAAACGGTAGGCAAAGCCTTCCGGGATGATGCGGCGGTACTCGGGGAATTTCCGGTCCAGGAGCCGGATAAAGAGATGCTTGTCGGCTGCCTGCAGGGCCAGGGTCTTTTTACTCAGGCCTAAAGTCACCTTTTCCTGGCCGTCCAGGAAGCGGCCGATTTCCCGCATGGCCTTGAAAGGCACCAGGATGCCTTCGCCCAGGTCCAGTTGTCCGCTTTCGGGGAGAAGCCGGTCCACCAGGGTGAGGCGGTGGCCATCGGTGGAGACCAGGCGGAGGAAGATGCCCTCATCGGTCTCCACCTTCTCCCAGAAGATGCCGGAGAGGTTAAATTGCAGGTCTTCGCCGGATACCGAAAAGATGGTTTTATGGATCATCTCCTTCAGCAACCGGCTTTCGACCTCCACCAGATTTTCTGCCGCCGTCTCCGGGAGGGCCGGAAACTCTGCCGCGGACAAGCCGTAAAGTTGATAATGGGAGTCACCCGTGCGGATCTCCATGGTGGCCTTGTCCGTGCCCACCAGGGCCAGGG
Organism: Syntrophales bacterium; assembly: GCA_028688935.1. GTDB lineage: Bacteria > Desulfobacterota > Desulfobaccia > Desulfobaccales > 0-14-0-80-60-11 > SURF-52. The sequence goes on along the minus strand of JAQTXE010000050.1, from coordinate 652 downwards.
GACCCTTGGGCAAATCCTTGATGAGATTGTTGAAGAAGCCGGCCTGCACGGTGAGCGCCCCGGGCTCCGCTACTTCCGCGGGATAAAACCCCCGGAAGCTGATTTCCAGATCGGTGGCCGAAATGAAGACCCCGTTGCCATTGGTCTGGAGCAGGCAATGGCTCAAGATGGGGAGGCTGCCTCGTTTGTCCACCACGCCCAGGGCGTGGCTGATTCCCTTTAACAAAGTTTCACGCTCGATATTGACCTGCATCTTTGTTTCCTCCTTATGAATTGAAAATGGCCCCCAAAAGAGGCCGATAATTGATGTCATACAGAAACAACAAAGGCGGGTGACCCGTGATCACTCGCCCTGGTCAATAACCTGTGGACCTCTTTTTATGCCGGTTTTTATGCCGGATTCAGGTTCTCCACGGGGACCAGGTTCGCCCCGCCATTAATGATCCCGTAGACCTCCTGGCGGCTGGCGTTTTCCAGCATGGCCTTCTTCACCTGGTTCAGGTGTTTGATGATCATATCGATCTTGATCAGGTTCACCTGGGCATTGCCCTGGCAGACCCGGGCCAGCACCTTGCAATCCTCCTGAGAAAAGGACTTCACGATCAGGCCGGTGACTGCATCCAGGGCCTTCTCCCAGCGGGACACCACTTCC
>JAQTXE010000310.1 GCA_028688935.1 Syntrophales bacterium | reverse complement strand
GTTTTCCGTGGGAAAATAGGAGGATCGGCGTTCATCTGCGTGCATCGGCGGTAAAATTTAACCGCCGATACACGCCGATACACGCCGATACACGCTGATATTGCTGCGCAGCTTGATCGAGTTTCCGGGATAATTCCTGCCGCCGCGCGGCATCCGCCACCAAAGGCAGATTGGCCCAGGCAATGTGATAAGCTCCCAAGAGCACGGCCCCCAGAAACTGCCGGGCCACCTGGAGGTCGGAGACCAGGTGTTTTTGGCAGCGGGCCCCGGCCCAGGCCACCAGGGCCAGACCTTCTTCAGCCCGGGCCATGATCTCCCGGGGCACTGCCATAGCGTACTCCACGGCCTCCTGCCACTCCGGTCCCCGGGAGCCGGAGGCCCGCACCTGCACCATCTGGGCGTAAGCCTTAACGTCCTCTTCCCGGAGGCGGTCCAGGTCCGCGGTCAACTGCTTTATCTCTTTTAACTTCTCTTCCCAAACCTGCCGCTCGCCCTGGTTCGAGGGGCGCATTGCCTCCAGTTGCACCACCTTGGCCAGCAGGGCTAAAGCTACCATCCCGCCGTACGCCGCCGCAGCCCCGCCGCCGGGGTCGGGGCGGGGTTGGGATAGTTGTTCCAGAAATGACGTATCCATAGATTATGTTTGTACTTAGAAGAAAAAAGGGGCATGTGTCAAACATATAAGTAAAGGCTGGACGCCTGTACCCCAAATTTTACTTAATATAATGGATTGGGGGAGGAGGGGCTAAGGTTCGCAGGCTGGAAAGCCTGCGCCTCCGCCCCTTAGCCTCCTCCCCACAATCCCTTTCAGCTAATCTCCGCCGTGGCCTGGGGGTCGAAGGGATTGGTGCGCAGGGCCAGGGAGAAGAGGTAGGGATAGTTGTCCTTGAGGTGTTGCATGTAATCCAGCCACTGGCCGATGAGCAGGAGGTAGACTCTCTGGAGGTCGCCCGCCAGATGCTCCTGATCGGCTTCCGAGAGATGCCCCAGGGCGTGGCGCTGGACCAGTTCTTCTGTGAAGTGGAAGGCCGCCAGCAGGAGGTCTGAGAAGGCGTCGTGCTCCAGGAGGTTGGGGTTTTCCAAAAGGCGCAGGAGAAAATCCCGTTTTCCCACCAGGAAAGATCGCAAAGACTCAAAGCCGCCCGGCTCCACAGTGAGTGCCAATTCATAAGCCGGGAGAGATTTCTTGAAAGCAAGAAATTCCTGATCCGACCAGCGGTTAATGGTTTTTATTTTGCTAAGTAAATCCGGGCGCTGGACATCCCAGGAAGATAGAATTTTTAGCAGCTCCAGGCCCACTTCGCTGAAGAAGGCGCCAATGACCATGTTCAGTTTGGCCAGTTTGGAGCGCTTGGCATGGAGGTTCAAAAGCTGGTTGATGATCATGGTGACCAGGAGCACGGAGATGGGCAGAAAGCCCAACTGCCCCAGAAATAGCCGGACCATATGATTCACATCATGGAAAATCAGGTAATTGATTAGATAGAAAATCCCCGACAACCAGAGGAGGGAAAGGCTAAGCCAGATTTTCCAACTGAAATGTTTCATATTCTTAGAATCACTCCACCCCGGCGCAGACCCCGCAGCGGGTGCAGACCTCAGGGTGGCAGGGCGGCGTCTCTTCTCCGGCCAGGGCTTTTTGGTATTCCACCCAGAGGTAGTCTTTTTTCAGGCCGTGGTCGATGAAGTCCCAGGGGAAGAGTTCTTCTGGGTGCCGTTCCCGGAGGGTGAAGAAATCCGGGTTTACAAGACTTTCCCGGAAGGCCCGGTTCCAGCCGCGCTGATGCGCGGCCAGGAGCAGGTCCCCCACCCGCCGGTCGCCCCGGGACAGGAGGGCCTGCACATAAGCCCATTTGGGGAGATCGGTGTTCACCCGCACCTCTTTGAGGCCCTGGAGCCCCTGGCGCACCAGCTTCAGACGCTTTTTCAATTCCCCCACTTCCATAAACGGAACCCATTGAAAGGGGGTGAAGGGTTTGGGCACAAAGGAGGAGAGGCTGAGGGTGATCTGGCCCAGGCGCTTTTTGCCCCGGCTGTCCTTGACGATGCGGTGCAGCAGGTGCTTCACCAGGCGGGGGATCTCCTCCACGTCCTCCAGGGTTTCGGTGGGCAGGCCCACCATGAAATAAAGGCGCATCTGGGAGATGCCCGCGGCGTTGAGGGCAATGGCGGCCTGGGCCAGGTCTTCTACGGTGAGGCCTTTATTCAGGACCCGGCGCAGGCGGCCGCTCCCCGCTTCCGGGGCCAGGGCCACGGTGCGCACCCCGCCCTGGGCCAGGAGGCGGAAGAGCTCTTCGTCCACGGAATCGGCCCTGAGGGAACTGATGCCCAAGTCTCCCCCTAAGTCCAGGACCTTACGGCAGATATCTTTAATCTCAGGATGATCGGAAACCGCCGCGCCCACTAACCCCACTTTCCGGGATTTTTGCAGGCCTGCCAAAATTTGGGGATATAAGACCTCCGCGGCCCTCTCCCGGGGGGGACGGTAAATAAAGCCCGCGGCGCAGAAACGGCAACCCCGGGAGCAGCCCCGGCCGGTCTCCACCAAAAACATCTCCCCCCATTCACTCTGGGGGGCCAGGAGATGGCTGTGGGTAGGGTAGGGGGCCAGTTCCGGGAGATGGGGGGGCTTCACCCGGGAGGGATAACCAGGCTCCGGGATAAACCCGGCCAGGGTGCCGTCCCCGGCGTAGTGGGGTTGATAACCCTGGGGGACGTAGACTCCGGGAACCGTTTGGGCCAACTGCCGGAGCAGATCTTGTCTGTCTTGGGCCGCGTCCGCGGCCGCCAAAAACTCAACAAAAGAAACCGCGCCGGCCTCTCCCTCTCCCAGGAAAAAGGCGTCCACGAAAGGGGCCAAAGGTTCGGGGTTGAGAAAGGTGGCCACACCCCCGGCCAGGACCAGGGGGTCCCCGGGACCCCGGTCCGCGGCCAGCAAGGGAATCCGCGCCCCATCCAGGATTTGCAGCGCCTGGGGGTAATCGCCCTCAAAGGAGAGGGAAAAAGCCACCGCGGCAAAATCGGTCAGCGGCCGCTGGGACTCCAGGCTGAGAAGGGGTGTGCCGGTGCGGCGGTATTCCTCCCATTCCTGGGGGCTGGGGAGAAAGGCCCGCTCACAGACCAAGCCGGGCTGGGCGTTGAGCAGGTGGTAAATCACCTGGAACCCCAGGTTGCCCATGGCCACCGGATAAATATGGGGATAAACCAGGGCCACGGGCCAGCGCGCGCCCCACTCCCGGACTACCGCCCCTTTTTCCTGGGAGAGAAGCTTTTGCAAGCGGGCTTTGATTTTGGCGGACATGACGTGGTAGGCTCACGCAAAGACGCAAAGGCGCCAAGTAAGACGCGAGAATATAGTTATACTCATTGCCAAAAGTTTTTTCCTCCCCCACCCTCACCCTAGCCCTCTCCCCCCGCTGGGGGGAGAGGGAATAAGAGGAAAGAACTTTTAGCAAATGCTATAACTTAACGAATTACCTCAAAAAAAACAAGGGGCGTGAGAAATCACGCCCCCCAGTAAAAACTAAAAACCAAAAACCAAAAACTAACAACCGTCCTTAATCCGCCTTTCTCAGGAACGGCGGGGTGTCCAGTTCGTTTTCCTCGTATTGCAGGTCGGGGTGGACGATGTATTTCTTGGCGGCCACGACCCCCAGGTTGGTGGCGGGCCTTTTATTGTTATTGCCGCCATCCGCCGCCGCCCCCGGGAGGTCCGTGGGTTTCCGCAGGATGGTGGGAATCTCCAGATCGTCCATCTCGGCCTGGCTGGAAACCGGCGGCGACCAGATGATCCTTTCGGCTTCCTGGCGCCGGCCCAGGCCGGTGGCGATGACGGTGACCCGGATTTCTTCGTTCAGGCTCTCGTCATAGACCAGACCCCATTTGATAATGGCCTCTTCGTCGGCCTCTTCCTGGATAATGCCGCAAATTTCCTTCAGTTCTTCCATGGAGATATCCGGGGTGGAGGAGATGTTGATGAGAATCCCCCGGGCGCCCCGGATGGAGATGTCCTCCAGCAGCGGGCTGGAGATGGCCTTCTTGGCGGCCTCGCAGGCCCGGTCGGCGCCGCCGGAGATACCGGTGCCCATGAGGGCCATGCCTCTCTCCCGCATGATGGTGCGGACATCCGCAAAGTCCAGGTTGACGAAACCGGGCACCATGATGAGGTCGGAGATGCCCCTGACGGCAAAGCCCAGGACTTCGTTGGCCATGGTGAAGACGTCTTTGATGCGGGAGTTTTTGCCGCTGAGTTTGAAGAGCTGATCGTTGGGGATGGTGATGATAGTGTCCACT
>JAQTXE010000309.1 GCA_028688935.1 Syntrophales bacterium | reverse complement strand
AGGGTACGGGGCCCCCGGTCCCCGTGCCCATGCCCGTTTACCGGCCCGGGGGGTACCCTTATTACGGGGGGGCCTGGCAGCCTTACCCCATGGCGCCTGTCCCGGGTTATAATTACGGGTCCGAAGCGCCCACCCTTTATGACCGCTGGCTGATAGTCAATGTCATTGAAGGGCCGCGCTACCGGGGGAAAAAGGAATTTCAGCGCCTCTGGCAGGGAGAAGCCCGGTCCACCGGCTATTCTGCCAATATGGCCGCTACCGTCAACTTTCTGTTGATGGCCCTGTTCGAGGACTTCGGCAAAAATACCGGCCGGGGCCGGGTGGTGGAAGTGAACGAGGATGATTCCCGGGCCAAGGAATTGTTTTGGAAATAGGCCCATGGAGGTAATCACCCAGGAATTATGGAGTGGTGGCAGCAACTAAAGGTTTTCTTTAGGCAGGGCCTCTGGCAGGAAGAGGGGTGGAGCCCGGCCAGCCTATGGCCCCGGGATATGCTGCGCATCCTGGTGCTGGCGGCCCGGGGGCTGGTGCAAAACCGCTTCCTGGTCCGGGCCTCGGCGTTAGCCTATTCCACCGTCCTGGCCCTCATTCCTTTATTGGCCCTGCTCTTTGCCATCCTGAAAGGGCTGGGGATTCAAAGGCTGCTGGGACATCACCTGCTGGAACGCCTGGCTCCCGGGTCCAAGGAGTTCGCGGCCCAGATCTTCCAGTACATCGAAAACACCCGGGTGACCTCCCTGGGGGTCTTCGGGGTGGTGGTCCTGCTTTTGGCCCTGGTGGTGGTGATGACCAACGTGGAGCAGGCCTTTAACGAGACCTGGAAGGTGTCCCACACCCGCCCCTTAAGGCGCAAGCTCAGCGATTACCTGAGTATTTTCATGATCTTCCCCATCCTCATGGCCGGGGCTGTTTCTTTTACCTCGGCGCTGGTGGGGCACCCGGAAATCCGCCGCCTGCTGTTCGATTTCCTGCCCAGCGCTTTCTTCTATGCCACCAGCACCCTGATCTCCCTGGGGGTCTTGTGGCTGGCCTTTACTTTTATTTATGTGGTTATGCCCAATACCCACGTGCGCCTGCTCTCCGCGCTCCTGGGGGGGGTAATCGCCGGCAGCATCTGGCAACTGGCCCAATGGATCTTTGCCATGTTCCAGGGCGCGGCCACTTATTACAACGCCATCTATGGGGCCCTCTACCACCTGCTGTTTTTGGTGATCTGGATGTTCTGGTCCTGGCTCATCGTACTCTTCGGCAATGAGTTGGCTTACGCCCACCAGCACCTGGGCCGCCTCACCCGGGAATACCGGTGCTCGCCGTCTCCCCCGGAGCCGGTGGATGAATACCTGGCCTTGGCCGGGCTGACGGCCATCGGCGCCCGTTTCCTCCAGCGCCAGGAACCTCTGTCTTTGGAAGAATTGGCATGCCTTCTCCCCGGGGGCGGCAGACTGGCCCCCCGGGTGGCCGGATTGCTTCAGGATTGCAAGCTGGTGGTGCAGGTGGCCTCGCCCGGGGACAACAGTTCGCCCCGTTATCTTCCCGGCCTGCCCCTGGATGGGATCAGCGTCAAAGAAGTGTTGGACTGCCTGCGGCAAGCCCGGGGCCAGGCTCTCTCCCAGGCCCTGGATGAGGGACCGGATCTAGCCGCAGGTCTCAAGGTTCTTCTGGAAGGCGCGCCCGCGCCCCAACAATCCCAAAGCCTGGAAGAATTGATCAAGCAATGGTTTAAAGAGCAGGAGCCTCCGCCAGATTAATCCCTCCCGGCCGCGCCTGAGTCTCATCGCCCTGGTGTAAAAAGTCCCTCCCTATGGTTATCAACCCCGACTGTTAGTGGCCTAACATATTCCGCGGATGTGCGTCTAAGCTATTAAGGAGAGACTGGGCACGACGCGGCTGGGGAGGTGTATTATAGCATTTGCCAAAAGTCCTTCCGCTTATTCCCTCTCCCCCCGGCGGGGGGAGAGGGGCAGGGTGAGGGAGGGGCGGAAAAAACTTTCGGCAACCGTTATAAGTGGGTCGCACTCATCCCAGGCGCACCGCGCCAAGCCCAATGATTAATGCCGGGGGATAGCCTCCGGTTCTGAACACCATCTTTATCCGGTGATGGCCCAATCCCCGGCAAAATCTCCGCAAGAATTCCCGGCAAACTGGCTGCCCCAGGAGCCGGCAAGCAGGAGGGCAGGTGAAATCTGACAGAATTATGCCTCTGGCCGCGGCGGTCTTGATTTTAACCCTGGTGCTCCTGGGGTTGGGCGGCAGTGCGATTGCAGACCCCCAGGCTCCTGGAACTCAGGTCAAGGCCACCCGGCAAATCAAAGGGCCGTCCGCCCAGGTCCGCACCGCCGGGCAGATGGCTGCGGCCGCTGCCGGGGGTAGGGCAGCTCCTGCGACGCCGCCCCGGCCGAAACCCTTCCTCTCCCGCCTGGACCGGGCTACTTACAAGCAGCTGAAGACAAAAGCGGCCGTGCCCGGCGGCAGGCCGACCCCGGACGCCCCTGTGAGCGCCGCCCCCCAGCCCCCCTCTACCAGTACGGTTAGCTTCGCTGGGGTCAACGCGGACACCGCCGGCTACTATCCGCCGGATACCCACGGCGCCGCGGGGCGGGACTATTTTGCCGAGGTCACCAACACCCATCTCGATATCTATCAAAAAGCCGCCCCTTATACCCTAATCCTCAGCCTATCCACCGAGGCTTGGCTCGAAGCCACCCCCGGCTATTTCACCAGCCCCCGGATGATCTACGATCCGGTGTATGACCGCTGGATCTTTTTGGTCACCCAATGGCGGACACCCTCCGACCCGGCTCACCAGTACCTATACCTGGCGGTCTCTTTAACCGCCGATCCCACGGGTGATTTTTACCTGTACACGCTCGATGTCAGCGATAACAGCGTGAGCGGCAACACCCACTGGGATTATCCGCAACTGGGTCATGACCGCAACGCCATCATCATCACCGGGGACTTTTTTGATTTGAATACCGGCTACTATATCGACAGCCGTATGTTTTCCGTGGCCAAATCTCTGCTTTACAGCGGCCAGGCCTTCGATTCGCCTCTTTTCACCGGCCTGGACGGCACCCTGGCGCCGCCCATCGTCCTGGATAACAATCCTTACAGTTTCCTGGCTGCGGCAGATTGGTATACCGACAACAATTATGTCACCCTGTACGCCTTGCAGGGCTCCGGCACCAGTGCTCCCTTGCTGTATACCAATTACATCCAGGTGCCGACTTTCGAGCTGCCTCCCTATGCCGTCCAGCCCGGCACCGACCAGATGCTGGACACCCTGGACGCCCGCTTCGTGAACGCCGGCACCCAGATCGGCAATTCCCTCTTTCAGGTCCACACCGTGGAATACAGCGGCCTGGCCACCCCCAGATTTTATGAATTCGACACCCTGAATAATATCATCATTCAAAGCGGCATCTTTTACGGCAGCGCCACCTCCAACGACTTTAACGCCAGTATCGCCGCCAACCGGTTCAAGGATGTCTTCGTCACCTGGTCTTCCACCGATGCGCCCAATAATGTCAACGCCCAGGTCCGCGTGGCCGGACGCCTGCATACCGACCCTCCGGGAGTCATCTCCAACAGCTCTTCACTTTTCGGCAGCGCCACCTTTTTAACCGGAGAACCGTCAGAGTGGGATCCCTTTGTTCAACGCTGGGGAGATTATGCCGCCGTCTCCTTGGACCCCGCCGATCCCCGGGGGGCTACCGCCTGGATCGTCAATGAATATGTGCTCACCGGCGACCTCTGGGGCAGCCGCATCGGCCGCTTCAGCCTGCCGGTACCAAACGGCGCTACCCCTGCCATCAATTTTCTGTTATTACTGAATTGAGCCGGGAAATCTTGGGCTGTTGAAGAGAGCCGCGGGTTCCGGACTGCCGCGCAGGTAAGGGGACCCCGGGGGCGGCTGAGGCGGAACGAGGATAAACGGTAATTATCTTTATTTCAGAAAGCAGGCAGGTGTTGTTCCATGAGCAAATACATGCAACTCAAAACTGCGGTTATTCCTCTTTATGGGAATGACCTGGAGGATACCTACCCCAATCTGGCCAGGCGCTTAAGTACGTTAGCCGCGGAGTTGGTTAAGCAGAATCCTTCACTTTATGAAATCGCCGGACAAACGGATAAGCTGCTCTATGTCTTCGATGGCACGCCTTTAAGAGAGGTGCTTCTGCGGCATCGGGAGGACCTGCGAAATCTTCACAAGAGCATTACCGAAAACCTGGCCGACTGGAATCTGGCCCAAGCGGACCGGCTTCTTTATAAAATGGAGGATCTATTTGACCAAATAGAATCTGAATTGGCATAATCATCTTCTGCGGCAAGCTT
>JAQTXE010000049.1:2718-18642 GCA_028688935.1 Syntrophales bacterium | reverse complement strand
AGGGAAAATCGCTGGTAAGTTCACCAAAACTTTTTGCAGGTGGGTTTCCCGGCCGGACCGGAGACCGGAAGTTGGAGCTGCACCTCTAGTGGCGGCGCCAGTTGGGGGCAACTAGATCACCATCCTGGGTAAGCAGTGGCACCTCGCTTTTCTTCTCGATCTCTGCCTTCAGGTTCCCATTGTTTTGGCTAAAGCCGCCCACCACTGAGATCAGGCCGCCTACCAAATTTTTCATCATTTCGGCCTGGGAATTTAATTCCTGGGACGCGCCGGCGCTCTCCTCCGAATTGGCGGCGTTCCGTTGCACCACTTGGTCCATCTCAGTGATCGCCTGATTGATCTGATTTACTCCCTGGGCCTGTTCGTTAGAAGCCCCGGCGATTTCGGCCACCAGGGCTTTGGTCTTGCTGGCGCTGGCCGCGGCCCGGGAAAAGGCCTCAAAGGTTTTGTTCACCAACTCCGAACCTGCCTGGATCTTGGCTACCGTATCCTCAATCAGGGTCGAGGTATTCTGGGCCGCCTCTGCCGCGCGCAGGGCCAGGTTTCTGACCTCATCGGCCACCACTGCGAATCCGGTTCCCGCCTCCCCGGCCCGGGCGGCTTCCACCGCCGCATTGAGGGCTAACAGGTTGGTTTGAAAGGATATCTCGTCAATGGTCTTGATGATTTTGGCGGTTTCGCCGCTGGCCTGAGAAATTTCTTGCATGGATTCCGTCAAATCGGCCATGGTCACATCTACATTCCCCCTCCCTTTTTATGCCGCCGTAAAGAAGCCAAGACGCAAGGGAATAAAGCCTAAGCACCGGCATTAATGTCCTGGGCCGCGTCCTATGGTATCAACATTGAGCTTGGAACTTATTGAGGGAGAAAAATGGCAGGATAAAAAACGAAAGGGAAGCCGGGAACCTGGAGAAATTCTCCCTCTTTTGGAGGTGAGCCCTCCGTTATTCCCGGCCTTCCCTGGCCACGAAACCCCTTTCCACCTCTCCTTGGGGAAAGCAACGCCGCCTGTATGCTTACGTCTCTGGTTCCGTGGTTACCGCCTCTCCTGCGGCTGGCGGGGCGGGCAGCCATGGCCTCTTGCCCACAAGCACCGCCCAAGCCGTCCTTGGTAGATTGGGGTCAGTCCGGCTTTTGCCCGGAGCCACAGTAGCCTGCCCGGAAGTCCAGTCCTGAGGGCGACCCTACCCTTCGAGGCGCAACCCGGAGGCCGTCAACCTCAACCTTAGCGGTTGTCAGACCGGACGTCCTGGCAACCATACTAATAAGCATCATTGGGTGAGAAACAAGGGACCGGAGATTTTTTTGAGCCGGGAAAATAAGAGGCGGCGATGACGGGGTCCGCGGTTAAAACGCACTGCCCGACAAAATATATCTTTGCCAACCTCTGGGAATAAAACAGGAAGGAATTATAGAAGGGGTGGTTCAGACTTTAAACCTGGAACTAAAAATGAGAAGGGGAAGCCGGGAATCCGTCTGCTCCCTCTCCTGGAGGTGAGTCGTCAGGAAAAATCCCGGGCTTCCCCGATCCACGAAACCCCGTTCCCACCGCCACATCTTGAGAACGTCGGACCCCTGTCCTTTAAGTTCCGTGGCTGCCGCCACTGCTCCGGCAGCGGAGCCGGCATCTACTGCTGCTTCCAGCAATCAGCGCCCAACCGGCCCGTTTTTAATTTGGGTCAGGCCGGCTGTTGCTCGGGGCCGAAGCAGGTTACCGTGATATGCAGTCCGGCGGGCGACCCAGCCCTTTTGGGGTGTGGCCCTCAGACCATCTGCCCCTAAAACCTTCCGTTGCTCGGACTGCTTATCCTGGCAAAAATACTATAATACAGGCCAGCAGAAAATGCAAGGGGAGAGGGAAAAATTTTGCAATAAAATTTCTAGGGGGAAAAACGAAAAATTTGCCGGAGCCGGAGCGAAGGCCTCGCTTCTATCTTCTTGCCACGGTTGGCTTCCATCTGCTATGCTTGTTTAAAATTCAGGCGGTTCACTCCCGTAACATGGCCAAGAAAAAGAAAATTCCCCCGGAAAGCAGAACCCCGGAAAGGAGGACCCCGGGAAAGGGAGTCCCCATCCGGCTAAGACATTATGAAGCCCTGATTTTTATCACCGGCGCGGTGACCCTGTCCCTGGAAGTTCTGGCCTCCAGGATCATGACCCCTTACTTCGGGGTAAGCCTCTACATCTGGGCCGGCATCCTCTCCATTACCCTGATCTTCCTGGCCCTGGGCTACCAACTGGGCGGACTGGTATCCCAACGCCGCCAGAAAGAGGCATTGCAGCTATCACTGCTGGCCGCGCCGCTTTGGGCCGCGTTGTCCATCGTCATGGCTACGGCGGTTTACCCGGTGGTCTTCCCTTTTCTGGCCACCATCAACTTGATTATTGCCAGTTTTCTAGGGGGCATCATCCTCCTGGCGCTCCCCCTGGTGGTCTTATCGGCCATGAACCCGCTGCTCATCGCCCTGGCCCGGGACGCCAACCCGGAGGGTGACGCGGGCGCGGGGCGGGTATTTTTCATCAGCACCGTGGGGTCGGTGGCGGGGGTGGTGTTGACCGCCTTCCTGATGATTCCCCATCTCACCAACTTCCGGGCCTTGTTGTGGATGAGCCTGGGTTTGGGGTTGGTGGTGGCGGTGATCTCGCTGCTCCAGGAGATTCCCGGACCCCGGAAAAAGCGCCTGCTCTGGGGCTGCGCCCTGGTGGTTTTACTCAGCGGGGTTTTGCTGGCCGGCCAGCGCGCTTATTTCAGGATGCTGGCGGGTATGAGTGACATCGGCAAAAATTTCGAGGTTCTGGCCGAATACACCTCGGTTTTCGGCAATATCAAGGTTTTGGAGGTGTATCCGGAAGGGGAGGGGAGGAAGCCGGGCCGGGCCTACCTCCAGGACGGCATTATTCAGAATATGGTGACTGCGGACGGCGTGATCCTGGACCACACCGGCTTCATGATGCGCCTGGTGGAGGCCTATGCGCCGCAGGCGAAAAATTCCCTGGTGCTGGGCGTGGCCGCGGGCATGATTCCCCGGGCCCTGCACCGCCAGGGGGGGAAAGTTACCGCCGTGGAGATCAATCCCAACTCTTTGACCGCGGCCACGAAGTTTTTCGACTTCGACCCTAAAGGCATCGAAGTGCTTGTGGAAGACGCCCGGACCTTTGTCCGCCGCCATAACGTCCCGGCGTACGACCTGGTGGTCACCGACCTCTTCCACGGCGATTGCACCCCGGATTACCTGCTCACCGTGGAGTTTTTCCGGGAAGTCAAGGCCTGTTTGCAGCCCGGCGGAGTGGTGATCATCAACACCTATTTCGACCCGGCCAACGAAGCGGCCAACGAAACCATTTTAGCCACGGTGGGCGCGGTCTTCCCTTACCTGCTGGAATTGCGCTCACCGTCTTCCGCGGGCTTGGTGGAGAGCGCTTGCATGGTCGCGGCCAATGTCCCCCTCGATCCCCAGGTGGCCGTGAACCTGGCGGATCAGGAGTCCATGCCCCCCAAGGATTACCAGACCCTGAAGGCCGCCCGGCTGGTCACCCCGGCCATGCTGAAAAATCCCCGGGTAGTAAGCGACGACCACAACATCTTTTCCATCCTCTTCGCGTCCAGCCAACTCCGTTACCGCAGCCAATTCAACAAACTGCCCCCGAATTTGCTGGTGAATTAGAACAATGCAAGACGGCGAATATAGCAAGACCGCCATGGGTACGGCCTTTATGCGGGCCTACCACGCGGCCCACGTCCACCCCCCGATTTTTACTGACGTTTTCGCCCGGCGCCTGCTGACTGAAGAAGAATACCAGGCCGGCGAAGAGCGCCACCTCAAGGCCTTCCATCTCTTTTACCCCGATCTGGCCGCGGTGTGTCCTGACCGGGCCGCAGCCCTGGCCGGCTGGATGCAAAACGCGGGCGCGCCCGCCATTGTCCTGGCCCGGGCCCGGTACGCGGAAGACCTCCTGGAGCAGGCGGTGGGGGAGGGGGTGAAGCAATATGTCATCCTCGGGGCCGGGATGGACTCCTTTGCCTGGCGGCGGCCGGATTTGATGGCCCGCTTACAGGTCTTCGAGATCGACCATCCGGCCACCCTGGCCCATAAGCTTGGGCGCCTCCGGGCCGCGGGCCTGGAGACGCCGCCAAATCTGCATTTCCTGCCGGTGGATTTTGGCCGGGAAAACCTGGCCGGGGCCCTCAGACGGGTCGCCTATGACCCCCAGGCCCTCACTTTTTTTAGCTGGCTGGGGGTTACTTATTATCTCCCCCGGGAGGCCATATTCACCACCTGGCGCGCCATTGCCGGGATGGCGCCTACGGGCAGCGGGGTGGTCTTCGATTATCTGGAAACCGGCGCCTTCATCCCCGGCAAAGTCGCGCCCCGGGTGGCGATTTTGCTGGAGATCGTCAGCCGGGTGGGGGAGCCCATGATCACCGGCTTTGACCCTGCGCATCTGGCCGCGGACCTGGCCCGCCAGGGCCTGCGCCTTCAAGAGAATCTCAGCCCCGCCGCCATCCAGGCCCGCTTTTTCCAGGGCCGGGACGACGGCTATCACGCCTGCGAACAGACGGACTTTGCCTGGGCGGTGGTGGCTTAGGAACCGCGTTTCCTCAATAAAAATAATAAGGGTTGGTGGCTATGTTTCACAACCTCCAGATCTTTCAAACCGTGGCGGCCTTTGCCTTAGTGGTGCTGGTCTGCCTGGAGCTGAAGCGGCGGGGGATCATCAAAGAGGAGCACAACCCTATTTTTGCCGGCATCCTCACCAAGGCGGCCATACCTGCCGCCATTGTTTACCATCTGGCTTTGAACCGGCTGTCGGCCAAACAGGTCCTCATGGTGGCTCCCATCATCATTGCGGTCTGCCTCTGCGTGGCCGCGGCCTGGGGCGCGGCCCGCCTTCTCCGTCTGGACCGGGCCCTCACCGGCGCGCTCATGTTGAGCGCGGGGTTCAGTTCTTCCACCCTCCTGGGCTACCCCCTGGTGCAATACGCCTTTCCCGGCGATCCCGGGGCCATGGTGGACGCCATTCTCATCAGCGAGTTGGGTATGGGGCTGCCCATATTCACCCTGGGGGTGGGCATTGCCATGTATTGGGGGGAGACCAAGCCCGATCCGGCCGCGGAGCGCCAGGCCTTATGGAATTATTTCCGCTCTCCCATTTTTGTGGCCCTGGTGGTCGGGCTGTTGCTGGCGCCTGTGGGTCTTGATCCGGCCGACCCCTGGCTGGCGCCTTTTTTTTCGGCCTGCCGCATGATCGATGCGGCCATCGCCCTGTTATCCTGTCTCATTCTGGCGGTGGAATTGCGGCTGGACTATGACTGGCGGTCGTTATTGGGGCTGCTGGCCGTGGCCGCGCTCATCAAATTGGGCCTGCAACCCTGGCTGGGTTATGGGCAGGCCCAAATTTTCGGGCTCACCTGGCAGCAGAGCCAGGTGCTCATCCTGGAGAGCGCCATGCCTTCGGCCATCCTGGGGGTGGTCTTCGCCACCCAGTACCGCTGCGCCGCGTCCACCACCGCGGCCCTGGCCTTCGGCACCATCATCCTCAGCCTGGCCGCAGTGCCGGTGGTTTTTACAATACTCGCCCCCTGATCCTCTTAGTTCCAAGTTCCAGGTTCCAAGTTCAAAGTTAGGGCGGCGTGCGCCCTCTATAAAAAATCCCTGACCCCTAGCCCGCAATCTTTAATCCTGTCGTAAGATTAGCCTATAAATGTACTTCTTCCGTAGGGGCGAATCTTGTATTCGCCCCAAGTTGCCAGGCGGACAGGGCGAACACAAGGTTCGCCCCTACGTTTGCATATTATCTTCGAGGCGATCGATTACGGTAGCCGTTTAGATATTCCTCCAGGGTGAGGCAGCCGTCGCGGTTGCGGTCCAATTTAAAGAATTGCTTGATTCCTTGGAGCCATTCACTCCGGCTGATGCAGCCGTCCCGGTTTTTATCCAGGGCCCGGAATTCATCCTTTAAGGTCACGGGGGCCCAGTGCTCCGCGTGGGTAATGACCCCGTCTCCGTTTCTGTCGTATTTCCGGAACTCAAATTCAAAATATTGCCGCCGGGGGCCGGAATAGGCCCGAAAATAGGCGAGGTACTCCGTCAGGGTTACTTTACCGTCCCCGTTTTTATCCAGGTCGTGAAACCTTTTTTCCCAGGATTTCTTGACCTGCTCCCGGGTGGGGGTGCGAGCCCCGGCCGGAGCGAAGCCGGAGGCCAGGAAAATCAACGCGGCCGCCAGGAAGACCAAGACCTTCAGAGACTGGGGCATTTTGGTCTAGCTCCTCTTTACCGGGCTAAGGTCCGGGGGCCGGGCTGCCCGCCCGTGGCTATTTCTGCAATAATTGGAGTCTTTTCCGGGCATATTTTATTTCCAGGCTGAGGGCGGGGGAGGCCAATTGCAGAAATTTTTTGTAGGCCGCCGCGGCTTCCTGGTCTTTGCCCAACTCTTCCAGGACCACGGCCCGGTTAAAATGAGGCTCCGCCAGCCGGGGATTGAGGTTCGCGGCCCGGTTAAAGTCCACCAAAGCCCATAAGAATTCGCCCTTACGGAAATGGGCGATGCCCCGGTTATAAAAGGCGCTGGCGAATTTGGGGTTGATCTTCACGGCTTGGTCGAAATTTTTAATGGCCCGCCCATATTCTTCGGTCTTTAAATAGAGGCAACCCCGGTTATAGTAGGCCCCGTCATTTTGGGGGTCCAGCTCCAGGGCCCGGCGGTAGTCCGCCAGGGCTTTTTTGTCGTGGCCCAAGGCGAAATAATAACCGCCCCGGGCGCTGTAGGTCCGGGCGTATTGGGGGTTTAACCGCAAAGCCAGATCGGCTTGGGACAGCGCCGCTTGAAACTGGTCCTGATAAAAGAAGGATAGACTTTGGAAGAGGTGGGCCGCGGCCTTATCGCTGATCTTGTGCTTTTCCAGGTCGGCCATGATTTGCAGGCAGCGCCGGGCGCGCTCATGATAAGGTTCCGCTGCCAAGATTTCCTGAAAAATTTTCTTAGCTTCCGGAAATTTACCTTGGGCGGCTAGGTTCACCGCTTTCAGGTAGGTGGGCGACAACTGCTGGGCATAAAGGACCAGGGAAAAGAGGGTAAGTACCAGGAAAAGAGCGAGTGCGAGGGTCTTGCCGGTTTTCATGGCTGGAAATCAATTACGAGTTTCAGGTTAAAGGTTCCAGGTTCCAAGTTAAAAAAATAGTATATGGGGACGGCCTACCATTATTTATTAGTTGCCCATATCCACCCTTATCGTTCCTCCGGCGGCAACATGATTAAAAATCGATCTCGGAAGATAATCAAAAGCAAACTGGGGGCGCTTGGGCAAATCAATATGGGTGCCTGATATTGTGAGTTTCTGGCCCAACGAGAGGTATGATGCTATTCTCTCATATAATGTGGAAGAATCGACTAATTTGGAAGATTCAACAAAGGCTGGGAAAAAGAATAAGTTAACGCCTAAGCGGACTACAATACTGCGCAATTCTGGAGGCGAGTATAAGAAGCTTAAACCGTTATCAGTAGAAGGACTTCTTATTGATTGCATGGCTTGTGGGGCAATGCGATCGTCTGGCCTCTGAAATTGTTCTCTAATGATATTAAGTTCGGGCCGCATAATGAAATTGTACCCCAAAGCTGCAAAAGTATACAGATATGCTACTCTCAGCCAACCCACTGCTTCTCGCCAGGGATTATGTCGCTTGAATTCAATGAATTCAAGCGAGAGTTCCCAGCTTTTTAATCCCTTAGAGGCAACCTTATCAAGCTTTTCGAAGAGTGATCGATGCGCTTTTGGATCGCTATTCTCAGGCAAACCGGTGATTTGGATTTGTCCTTGCGCTAAAAGCGCCTTTGCAGTGATCGTATCTCCGCTGTGAATGAGTTTGATTCTAGTATCTCTTTTGCCTTCGGCAAACTCATGGAGGTCACACCCTGTTCTAATGTGGGTATCCAGCAAGCGACCGGACCAGTGGTTGCAATTTGGGCATGTCAGAACGAGTGGCTTACCTCCGACCGATTGTGGAGGCACATCTTCAAAAGTTAATTCGTTTGGATTGTCAAAGCCGCGAATGCAGATTGGACAACAATACAAGCGCGGTGCATCTGGACGTGCGCGCACAAAAGCTTCGACTCCGTCATTGAACCACTTAATTTTTTTCCGATTCTTGTTGGTTGGCATAGCCACTATAGTTTACATATGGTGGGCACTGACCACCATAATTTGGTGGTGGGACGTGTTCACTATACAATTTTCGCTATAAAGGGTTGGGAGGGGGTGTGGGGGAGGGTAGGGAGCCACTGCTCCCTAGCCCTCCCCCACAATCCTCTATTCCTCACCCCCTCACAACACTCCTTTGGTGGACGGCACGCCCTTAGCCCGGGGTTCCGGCTGGGTGGCGGCGTCCAGGGCCCGGCCCGCGGCTTTGAAGATGGCCTCCATGATGTGGTGGGTGTTTTCGCCGTAGGGGACCTCGACGTGCAGGGTGATGCCCCCGTGGACGCTCACCGCCCGCCAGAACTCTTTCAGCAGTTGGGGTTCCAGGGCCGCGCCCCCGGGGGGTAAGGCCACCTGGAAGTGGAGGAAGGGGCGGTTGCTCAGGTCCAGGGTCACCTGGGCCAGGGCCTCGTCCATGGGCACCCGGGCTTCGCCGAAACGGCGCACGCCGGGGCGCTGGGAGAGGGCTTCCCGAATGGCGTGGCCCAGGCAGATGCCGATGTCTTCCACGGTGTGGTGCTGGTCCACGTGCAGGTCGCCGGCGGCCATGATTTTCAGATCAAAATAGCCGTGGGCCGCAAAGAGGTGCAGCATGTGGTCCAGGAAGGGGATGCCGGTGTTGACGGCCGCCTCTCCCCGGCCGTCCAGCTCCAGTTCCAACTCCACTTCGGTTTCCTTGGTCTTCCGGGTAATGCGGCTGGTAGGGGTCATAAGTGTTCCTTCCTTAAACGGTGGCTCCGTTTTTTAAGGCAGTTTAAATAAGGGGTGAATAGCTATCAGCTATCAGCGGTCAGCTAAAAACTGAAAACCCAAGAGCTTTTAAAGCTGATAGCTGACAGTTGCTTCTGTCGCATTATATTAAAACTTTTGCCCAACACAGGCAAATCTTTATGGTAAGATAGGTTTAACAGACCAGGGACAGCGGTCCCAACCCGGGAGGCGGGTTTTTCGGTCCCCCTCGATAAAAGGGTGGTTTTAGGGGGATTTTCCAAAGGTTACAATCTTCCCCCTGATTCTCCTGGAATAAAGGGAAAAACCTCCCTGGTAAAACCATCAACCCCTAAAAACCTGAAGAGCGTCCCAGGCCACCGAGTCGTTGACCAGGGGATAACCGCACCCTCTGATCTCGAAAACTTGGGTCTGGGCGTGAGACTGGTGTGAATTTATGGCAAAGACGCGTGTTTGGAGGCTCCCAGGGCCGGCCCGGAGCCTGACCGGGATACTGACTGGAATTATATGCCTCGCCGGGTCGATCCTGGCTTACGGTCCGGCCGCAGGGGCGGCGCCCCGGGTGGTGGCGCCGCAAACCACCTATGATTTCGGCAAGGGCTTCGAAGACCGGGTCCTGAGCCATACCTTCATCCTGAAAAACGAAGGCAACGCACCCTTACACGTGGAGGACGTGGACCCGGACTGCGCCTGCACCGTGGCCGATTACGACCGGGACATCCCCCCGGGGGGCGAAGGGCGGATCATCCTGACCATCAAGCCCTATTCGGTGCTGCGGGATTTTCTCAAGAAGAGCACGATCCGGCTCAATGACCCGTCCCGGCCGGAGTTGGTGCTGACCATGAAGGGCTATGTGCAGCCCATCATCGAGATTCAACCCAGCCACATTATCCGCCTGAAGGGCTTGGTGACTGACGACGTCCAAGGGCAGGTGCGTTTTATCTCCCACCTGTCCCAACCCTGGGAGATTGTCCGGTATGTCAACGGCCTGCCGGGGATGGTCCAGGTCAATCTGAAGGCCGAAAAACCGGGGAAGGTTTACGTCCTGGAAGTTAAGAATATCCGGAAGGAAGCGGGGCACTATGGCGGCAAGATCGAACTTTTCACTTCCTCCAAGGAGCGGCCCCGGCTCCTGGTCCGGGTCTTTGCCAATCTCTATTCCCCTCCTGCCAAACCAGGAGGGCCGTGAAGCAGAAGTTCGGTCAGCAAGTGGTTCACAAAGGTCCGGGCCGCTTGCCGCAGCACCAATTCCCGTTCTTTGGGAGCCGGGGGGCCGGGGTTCAGGGGGGAGTCCACCTGCACCCGGTCACTGAAGGCCGCGACGGTCCGGCCTGCTTGGGTGATGGCGCCCGAGACTTCCAGGCAGGCGTTAATTCTACCCGTTAAAAATCGGAGGCGGGTCCCCCGGAGGCGCACCTGGCGGACCACGCCGGTGAGACGGCATTCCCCTTGGGAGCCTCTCACCTTGAGACCGTTGGCTTCCCAGGCCTGGGTCAATTCCGCCTGCAGCAAGGCCTGGAAAGTGGCCGGGTCCACCTCCCGGGTCACCTCCACCGTGAAGGGCTCCAGGTCGTAGGTGACCCGCTCGGGAGCAAAATCAGGAGCCATATAAAAACCTGCCAGAAAGCGTCCCGGTTGCAGGGTCACTCCGGCCACCGGGGGCAGCGGCCGGGGCACACAACCGGCGCCACAGAACAATAACAGGGCCAGGCAGATTCCCAGGACAATTTGCTTGGTAAACCACATGGTCCTCTCATTACCATAATCATCCAACCTCTGCCAAAGAAAATAAACAACCGGGGGAGAAAGGAGGATTTTCATGGGCGCGGAAGAGAAGATCACCCTGTCGGTAATCAAAGCGGACGTGGGCGGTTGGGTGGGCCACAGCACCTCCCATCCGGAAATGTTGGCTCTGGCGGACGAATGTCTCAAAGAAGCGGTGGCTCAAGGTTTGTTGGTGGATGCCCAGGTACTCCACGTAGGGGATGACGTGGAGTTGATCATGACCCACCGGCGGGGCGAAGAAGACGAAGTGATCCACAAGTTCGCCTGGGACACCTTCCTTACCCTCACCGATCTGGCCAAACGCCTGAAACTTTACGGCGCGGGCCAGGACCTGCTGGCCGACACCTTTTCCGGGAATGTCAAGGGCATGGGCCCCGGGGTGGCGGAAATCACCTTTATGGAGCGGCCCAGCGACCCGGTGATCATCTTCATGGCCGATAAGACTTCACCCGGCGCTTTCAACATGCCGCTCTTCCGCATGTTTGCGGACCCCTTCTGCACCGCCGGTCTGGTCATCGACCCTGCCATGCACCGGGGCTTCCGTTTCCGGGTGCTGGACGTGGTGGAACACAAGGAATGGTTCCTCTCCTGTCCGGAGGACATGTATGACCTCCTGGTGCTCATCGGCGCCACCGGCAGGTACGTCATCGAAAATATCTACCGCAAAAAGGACGGAGAAGTGGCGGCGGTGGCCTCCTCCCAGAGGCTGGGGCTCATTGCCGGCCGCTACGTGGGCAAGGACGATCCGGTGATGATCGTTCGCTCCCAGTCCGGGTTTCCCGCGGTGGGAGAAGTGGTGGAGCCTTTTGCCTTCCCCCATCTGGTGGAAGGCTGGATGCGGGGCTCCCATAACGGCCCGCTGATGCCCGTGAGTTTTGCCGACGCCCGGCCTACGCGCTTTGACGGGCCGCCCCGGATCATCGCCGCGGGCTACCAGGTGAGCCACGGGAAGCTCATCGGCCCCGTGGACCTGTTCTCCGATATTTCTTTTGACGAGGCCCGGAAAGAGGCCAATCGCATCGCCAATTACATGCGGCGCCACGGCCCGTTCGAGCCCCACCGCCTGGGCCTCCACGAGATGGAATACACCACCTTGCCCCAGGTCATGGCCTTTATCTTTGAAAAGTCGGCCATCCCCCGGCGCAGCGACCTGGAAGACCAGTTGCAGGCGCGTTTCCCCTTCCTCAAGGAACTGCGGGTGGTGGACCCGGGTATGAAAGATCTGGACTCCATCCAGAAGACCGTGGCCCGGGAAGCGGCTTATTACCTGGAGGAAATCACTCCCGCCGGCGCCAAGATCGGGCTTTCCGGGGGCAAGACCCTGTATCACATGATCCATTATCTGGAGGCGGAGCGCCTCACCGGCCTGAAGCTCTATCCCTTGACCATGACCCCCATCTTGACCATGCCGGGACTAACCGCCAACGCCTTGGTGGGGATGATGAGCACCAAGTACCCGGATGCCACGGCCTTCATTCTCCCCTCCATGCCGGTGAGTTCCAAGGATGAGTATGAGAAGAGATTGGCGGCCAACCCGGAGCTCATGAAGATTTACCAGGACATCTGGAACGTGGACATCATGGTGTTGGGAATCGGCTACCTGACCGGCCCCCTGCCGGGCTTCAGGGCCCTGGCCTCCCAGGAGATGGGACTGACCGCGGAGGACCTGGCGGCCCGGGGGGTGGTGGGAGAGATCAATCATACCCCCATCAACGCTCAGGGGGAGCCCCTCATCGACTCCCAGGACCCGGAGCTCGCGGCCCTGACCCGCCGGGTCATCGGTGTGGGGGCCCTGGACTTAAGGGAGCGCGCCGCCCAGGCCGACCGTTACGTGGTGGCCGTGGCCGGAGGCCTGGAGAAGACCGAGGCCATCCGGGCCTGCCTCAAGGGGCGCTATTTCAACGTGCTGATTACTGACGCCTACGTGGCCGAGGCTATCTTGCAAGGGGACTGAGATCCGGCTGGTATGCTGACTTTTCGCAAAATCGCGCAGTTGACCGCCAGCCTGTTGGTCATTTTGGTATTGGGCAGCCTGGGTTTTGTCTGGCTGGAAGGCTGGTCCTTCTTTGACGCCCTCTACATGACGGTGACCACCCTCACCACCGTGGGTTACGGTGAGGTTCACCCCCTGAACGCCGTGGGGAAGGCCTATAACATGGTCCTGATCCTGGCGGGCATGGGGTTTTTGATTTACATCATCACCTCTTTGGCCCGGGTGGTGGTGGAAGGGGAAATCGCCGCGGCCTTGGGGAAGCGAAAATTGCTAAAAAGGATCAAAAAACTGACCGGCCACTATATTATCTGCGGGTATGGACGCCTGGGCGAAATCATTGCCCGGCAACTGCAAGAGCGGGGCTTACCCCTGGTGGTGGTGGAAATTAACCCGGAGCTCATCACCTCCCTGGATCAATCCGGTTATTACTTCGTGGCCGGAGACGCCACCAAAGAAGAGGTGCTGGTGGAAGCCGGCATCGAGCGGGCTAAGGGGCTGGTGGCGGTAGTGCATTCCGACGCCAGTAACGTCTATATCGTCCTCACCGCCCGCAGCCTCAATCCCGGTCTGTTCATCGTCGCCCGGGGCGAGGAGCCGGGCTCCCGGCAGAAGCTGCTCCGGGCCGGGGCCGACAAGGTGGAATCCCCCTATGAACTCGGCGGCCGGAAGATGGCCCACACCATTTTACGCCCCACGGTGACCACCCTCATGGAACTGGCCATGCACGAAGGGGTGGAGTGGAGCATGGAAGAGGTGGCGGTGGGCACCACCTCCTCGATGATCGGCCTGCCCCTCAAAGAATCCGGCATCCGCCAGAAATATGGGTTGATCGTGGTGGCCATCAAGCGGGCCGACGGGGAGATGCTCTTTAACCCCTCGCCCTCGGCCCCGGTGCTGGCAGGGGATACCCTGATCCTCATCGGTATGCGCAAGCACCTGGAGGCCCTGGAGGAGATAGTTCATTAAGGACGGTTTTTGTAGGGTGGGCGTCTCGCCCGCCGTCCATAAATTTTATATGAGGGCGGGCGAGACCCCCCCCTACGAGAACTTTGAACTCTTTTTAAGGGAGGATGCCATGGCCCAGACCATTATCGGCCGCGGGGTGAGCGTCACCTTTTACGGGCACTCGGCCTTTAAACTCACGGGCGACGGGTTGACGGTCGCCATCGACCCCTGGCTCAGCAATCCTTTGCTCAATACCCCGGTGGAGCAGGTGGGCAAGGTGGACCTCATCCTGGTGACCCACGGCCACGGCGACCACGTGGGGGAGACGGTGCCCCTGGCCCAGAAGACCGGGGCCCCGGTCTTGGCCATCCACGAGCTCTCCGTCATCCTGGCCAACCAGGGCGCCCCCCAGGTTATCGGCATGAACAAAGGAGGCACGGTGCCTTTCCACGGCCTCCAGGTGACCATGACCAACGCCATCCACTCCTCCGCGGTGGACGAAGGGGGCAAGCTCATCGCCGCCGGGGACCCGGGGGGCTTCGTGATCCGCTTTCCCAACGGCTTCACCGCCTACCACGCGGGAGATACTGCGGTCTTCAAGGACATGGAACTCATCCGGGAGCTTTATCAGCCGGAACTGGCCATGTTGCCCATCGGCAGCCATTACGTCATGAACCCAAAAGAGGCGGCCCTGGCCTGCAAGCTGCTCAAGCCGAAATGGGTCATTCCCATGCACTACGGCACTTTCCCGGTGCTCACCGGCACGCCGGAGGAACTGCGGGAGCTGATCAAAGGCGAAGGCATCGAAGTCATCGCCCTGAAACCGGGGGAGACGGTGGAATAATAGCTGTCAGCTATCAGCTTTCAGCGATCAGCTAAAAGAAGCTCTGACTGTTGGTAACCAGGTAAAAAAAGGACATAACCTGGTTCCCTGGTTTCTTTTCTGTGGAAATTTTTAGGTTTTTAGCTGAAAGCTGACGGCTGAAAGCTGAAAGCTAACGGAGTAATAATGCGTCGCAAGAAACGCTGGCAGCAGCATCCGGAGCAGGCGGAGGCAATCCGGGAAGTAAGCGCCCGGCATGGGCTGCCGCCCTTGATCGCCCGTATCCTGGTCAACCGGGGGCTGGCTGCGGCTGAGGATGTCCTGGCCTTTCTGGAGCCCAATCTGGAACGCCTGCACCCGCCCTTCACCCTGCCCGACCTGGAGAAGGCCGCGGCCCGGCTGGGGGAGGCGGTGCAGCGGGGAGAGACGGTAATCGTCTATGGGGATTATGACGCAGACGGCCTCACCTCCACCTGTCTGCTCCACCAATTTTTCCGGGAGTTGGGGCTCAGGTGCATTCCCTATATCCCGGACCGCCTCCGGGAGGGCTACGGCCTCAAGATACCGGCGCTGCAAGAGTTGGCGGGCAAGGCCCGGTTGCTGGTCACCGTGGACTGCGGCATCAGTGACGCCGGGGAAGTGGCCTGGGCGAACGCGCACGGCCTGGAGGTGATCGTCACCGATCACCATGAACTCCCCCTTAAACTGCCCCCGGCCCTGGCGGTGGTCAACCCCAAGCGGGGCGGGGACGATTATCCCTTTGCGGACCTGGCGGGAGTGGGGGTGGCCCTGCTCCTGGCCACCGGGGTCAGGGCCCATCTTCGGGAGAAGGGCTGGTTTAATAAGAGGCGTCCGGAGCCCAACCTCAAAGCCTACCTGGACCTGGTGGCCCTGGGCACCGCTGCGGACGTGGCCCCCATGCAGGGGGAAAACCGCATCCTGGTGCGCCAGGGCTTGAAAGTCCTGGCGGAGAGCCGCCGTCCCGGGCTGGTGGCTTTGAAGGAAGTGGCGGGTCTGGAGGGTAAACCCATTTCTTACCGGGACGCGGTCTTCCGGCTGGCCCCCCGGCTTAATGCCGCGGGCCGCCTGGGGCAGGCCCGGGGCGCGCTGGAACTGCTCTTGAGCGGGGACCTGGCCCAGGCCCGGACTCAGGCCCGGTATCTCCAGGACCTCAACCGCCAGCGCCAGAGGCTGGAAGAGGCAGTCTGGCGTCAGGCCCTGGACCTGGCGAAACAGCAAAGCTTAAGCGCCAGGCGGGTCTGGGTCCTGGCCGGAGAG
The DNA here is from genome assembly GCA_028688935.1 of Syntrophales bacterium. GTDB lineage: Bacteria > Desulfobacterota > Desulfobaccia > Desulfobaccales > 0-14-0-80-60-11 > SURF-52. The sequence goes on along the minus strand of JAQTXE010000049.1, from coordinate 2,892 downwards.
GGCTGGCACCAGGGGGTCCTGGGCATCGTCGCCGCCCGGCTGGCGGAGGAGTTTCACCGGCCCGTGGCCATGGTGAGCCTGGAGAATGGCCGGGGCCGGGGGTCGGCCCGGAGCGTCGAGGGTTTTCATCTCTTTAAGGGACTCCAGGCGTGCGAGGAAATTCTGCCCAGGTTC